>JBHJIY010000181.1:0-49797 GCA_050042985.1 Phormidesmis sp.
CGATGCTCTGAAGAGATGGGCTGGCCCAGCGAAGGAAAGGGGTGGTGGCTTTTTCGGTCTTGAGGAGGGAAGGAACAGTGGAGTGCGTTTTGGCCCGCTGGTTGGTGACTTGGGTGAGGCGCGATCGCAGTTCCTCATTCCCCTCATCCACACTCACCGCAAACTTCAGATTGCTTAGCGTGTACTCATGAGCGCACCAAATCCGAGTGTTATCAGGCAAGTTACGTAGCTTGGCAAGTGACGGTTGCATCTCAGCAGGCGTCCCCTCAAAAAGTCTGCCGCAGCCTCCCGCGAAAAGGGTATCGCCACAGAAGAGCTCACCAGGCTCGTTGTCGGCAATCGGTGCGAAGTAATAGGCGATATGCCCTCGGGTGTGGCCAGGGACGAAGAATACTTGCCCAGTTCGATTGGCAAAGCTGACTTGATCGCCGTCTTCTAAATAGTGCTGCTGACCCGGAATGCGGCCATCATCTTTTGCCCCGCCGTAGACTGCTGCTGCTGGGAAGCGCTTCAGCAGTTCACGGTTCCCGCCGACGTGGTCGTTGTGATGATGCGTGTTGAAAATGGCTGTCAGGTTCGCGCCTAGTTCGTCCAGCTTTTTTAATACGGGTGGTGCGTCGGCCGGGTCGATGACTGCGGCGGTGCGATCGCTTGGATCATGCAGCACAAATATATAGTTGTCTGAGCGGACGGGCAGTCGATAAATTTCCATAATAAATTTCCACAGCAGAGCCGTGAACTACATAGTGTGTTTATTATGTCGGTTCGTTACATATACGGAAATATGCCAAACAATCTTGATGCATAATGCCAGGGCAGTGCAGATTTTGTGCCTTTGAATGGGTTTTCTGTGTCTGTATGGCTGTTTCCCGGTAAAGGCATGACTGACACGCTAGTGATTAAGACTGAGCAATTGACGAAGCAGTTTGATGACTATGCTGCGGTCAACGGTATTGATTTGGAAGTGACCTCGGGCGAGGTGTATGGCCTGATTGGGCCGAATGGCGCAGGGAAGACGACGCTGATTCGCTTGTTAGCCCTAGCAGAGCAGCCGACGATGGGTGAGCTGACGATTGATGGCAAAACGCTGATTCGGGGGCATGCGAATCCCGAAGTGAAGCAGCGCCTGGGCTTTTTGCCAGATGATTTTCCGCTGTACAACGATTTGAGTGTGCAGAACTATTTGGAGTACTTTGGGCAGCTGTATTACATTCCGCCGAGTGAGCTAGCTGAGCGCATTAAAGAAGTGCTGGCGCTGGTGAATTTGGAGAATAAGCGTCTGAGCTTGGTCAGTGAGCTATCTCGTGGCATGAAGCAGCGCTTGAGCTTGGCTCGTACGGTGATTCATCGGCCAAAGCTGCTGCTATTAGATGAGCCAGTATCGGGCTTGGACCCCATCGCTAGAATTGACTACTGCGCGACGATTAAGCGGCTGCAAAAGGAGGGGATTACGATTGTTATTTCTTCCCATATTTTGAGCGACTTAGAAGATTTTTGTACGTCTATCGGCATTATGGAGCAAGGGCGACTGGTAGAGAGCGGTCAGCTTCAGTCGCTGTATCAAAAAGATGTGAAAACGCTGTCGATAGCTGTTGTTGAAGATTCGCCTCCTGCAGGACAATATGCACCGATAGAGATTTACTTGCAGGAGCATCCTCTGGTGAGTACCTACAAAGTTGCGGACGAAGCAACTGAAGATAGTCAGTTTCTCCTAACGTTTACTGGAAATGACTCTGACGCAGCCGATCTGTTGAGTGTGCTAGTTAGCGAAGGCATCCGCATAAAAGAGTTTCGTCAGGTGCAAGAAACCTTGCAAGATATTTTCTTGAAGCTAGACCACAAGCGCACATCGTAGGCATTTATAGCGACTGACTATCTCTTCACAGCAAACTGCGTTTTTCTTACTACTATGTCTTCTTTGATCAATCGTTTTGGTGCGGCTAATCCTCAATTTTTACGAGAATGTCGTGGTCGCCTGCGGCTTCGCAGTGTGATGGCGGCTATCGGGTTGTCTTTGTTGTTTCAGCTGTTGCTGTTGCTCTCTGCTATCAATCCTAGCTATTTGGAGCTAGAGGAAAGGATTAACTGGGAGCAGGTAGCTTCGACGCTGAGCTGGACTATTCCCTATGCGCTGTTTGCCCTGGGTGGCTACTACATAGTGGATGACCTGACCCAGGAAGCCAAAACAGGGACGCTGAACTTTATTCGACTGAGCCCGCGTCCTGCCCGCGAAATTTTGCTGGGTAAGCTGCTGGGGGTGCCGGTGCTGCCGGTGCTGTTGGTGTTGGCACTGGTGCCCTTACACGTTTTTGCAGCGCTAGTGATTGGGCTGTCGCCTTTGTTGCTGTTGAGCTATTACCTGGTTGTGGGCATTGGCACGGTGACGGTGTACATTTTGGCTTTGCTAGTGGGGTTGGGCAGTGGATCGTCGAAGCTGGCGCAGCAGCGGGCAGTGAGCGCGATCGCATTTGCGGGCCTCACACTATTCGGCCTTTCCCCGTTGTTCATGCTCTGGAATACTCAGGTCACTTGGTATACCGTGCCGACGGGGGCCGACTTCTTTCGAGGCTGGGGCGATTCTTTGGAGTGGCTCTATTTAGATATTGCGACCAATCCTTGGTTTGCCCATCTGTTTATTCTGGGGAATTTGGCTGGGGTGAGTGCGATCGCCTGGCGGATGGCTATTCGTAAGTTCCGAGTGCCACACTCTACACTGCTGAGCAAGCAGATGAGCTATGTAGGGGTTGCCTATGCCAATTTTGTCTTTTGGGGATTTTCGCTATCAAGCGTTTTGGATGCTTACGACAAAGCCGGACTTATGGCAGTGCTTTATTTTTTAAACGTGACGCTGTTCTTCGTCCTGATGTTTGCAATCACGCCTTCTCGGCAAATGCTGCTGGACTGGGTGCGCTATCGCAGCAGCGCTCAGAATTTTGCAAAGCGTGCTTCTAGTGAGACTTCTGGTGTTGTTCCTAGTGATACTGGGCGAGGTAATGCTGGGCGGGTTTCGGGCGGTGTTGGCTCTTGGCGAGCTTGGCTATGGGCAGATGGTAGCCCGTCAGTAGTTGCGATCGCAGTTAACTTCGTCATCGCAGCAGCGCTCATTTTCCCTTCTTTCCTATGGTTTATGCACGAAAGCGGAGTGGGTATTTCCGGTGGGTATGACGACGACGTGTCATTTGCGGCTGTCCTCTTTGCGGCGCTCAGTATTGGGCTCAGTGCGCTGACCTATGCAACGCTGGTGCAAGTCATCTACAGTCGACGGCTGCGAGTGCCGACTGTGTGGGCCGCTGGCTGTGTGGCTGTATTGGTGTTTGTGCCGCCGTTGATTCTGTTGTTTTTGGAGATGTACCCGGAGGATTTTGGTACGCTTTGGACGTTCTTAGGTATTCCGCTGATGGGTAACGCTGCTACTCAAGTCACCACACTGTCACTGGTAGGCTTAGTCGGTCAGCTATGTTTTCTGGGATTTTTGCTCACTCGGTTAGATGTTAATTTGAAGGCGCTGGCAGGTCAGCGGTTAGCGGATTGATGCAGGTTGCGCTCTGCGCAGAAAGACTAACCGAATATATCGAGCTGTTCTTCAGGGGAGGTTGTAAGAGGCGTTGTTTCTTCTGAAACAATCACGGGAACGGTTGCTTTTTCTGATATTGGTTTTTTAGTTGTTTTTTTGCTCGCAGCTGCCTTTGTTTTTCGCTTCTTTTTCTTTGTTGCTGTGGTCGCCTTAAATGCAGGTGCGTTCGGATTCTCTCTAAGGCCAACGGCAATCTTGCTGTGCTGTTCTATTTGCCCCATTACCTGACGCGCTCGGCTAATCACAGAAGGTGGAAGGCCCGCTAGTCTACCGGCTTCAATCCCGTAGGACTTGTCTGCGCCGCCGGGGCGAACCTGATGCAAGAAGATAATCTTGTCGGGCATCTCCTTGACGGTGACCTGATAGTTTTCTACGTTCGATAGGAGAGAGGCTAGCTCGTTTAGCTCGTGATAGTGTGTGGCAAAAATCGTGCGGGCACAGATTTCGCTGGCGAGATGTTCGGCCACAGCCCAAGCGATAGAGAGTCCGTCGAATGTAGCTGTGCCTCTGCCAATTTCGTCGAGCAGCACGAGAGATTGCTCGGTGGCGTGGTTGAGTATGTTGGCGGTTTCGTTCATTTCCACCATGAAGGTGGATTGACCGGTGGCGAGGTCGTCTACTGCGCCGACGCGGGTGAAAATGCGATCGCACACCCCCAACATCGCTGACTTCGCGGGGACAAAGCCCCCTACCTGCGCCATCAGCTGAACCAGCCCAACCTGTCGCAAATAGCAGCTCTTGCCGCTGGCGTTTGGCCCGGTCAAAATCACCAAGTCAGGCGTCACAGCCGAATCCACATTGTCTCCAATGCTGCCTAGCCCAGTGTCGTTAGGTACAAAGAATCCAGCCGGTAGCGACTGTTCTACCACCGGATGGCGCCCGTCTTCCACAAAGATCGGACGTCCTTCCACAATTTCGGGGCGACAGTATCCCTGGTAGACGGCGACTTCTGCTAGCCCGGCGAGTACATCAGCAGCAGAGACTTTTGCCGCAACCTGACGGATCAGCCCAACGTGCTCGGCAACTTGGTCGCGCAGCCCGATGAACAGGTCGTACTCCAGCTGGTGAATTTGCTCGTTTAGGTTGTTTAGCCGCGCTTCGCAGTCTTTCAGCTCTGTAGTGATGTAGCGCTCTTCGTTGGTCAGGGTTTGCTTACGGGTGTAGTTATCTGGAGCCATGTCCGCTTTGCTGCGGGAGATGCTGATGTAGTAGCCAAAGGCTTTGGTGTAGCCTACTTTGAGATTGGAGATGCCGGTGCGCGTGCGCTCGGTGGTTTCTAGGTTGGCAATCCACTGCTGGTCTGTGCTGACTTGCTCGCGGAGCTGGTCGAGTTTGGGGTTTACGCCATCGCGGATGAGGTTGCCGTCTGTGAGGTAGAGCGGTGGGGTTTCGACGAGGTGCGATCGCAACACACTACCCAATTCATCCAACTCTGGCGGCACAAACTGCAACTTCGTTAAGTAGGGCGAGGTGGCATGACCCATCAGCGCAGCCAAATCCGGCAGCTTCGCAAATGAATCGGCCATCGCTACCAGGTCACGACCGTTCGCCGTCCCTGATCCAGCGCGCCCAGCCAATCGTTCCAAATCATAAATTTGCTTGAGCAACTGTTGCAACTGCTGACGCAGACTGCCGTTACTCACCAGCTCCTCAACGGTGTCTTGCCGAGCGCTAATGCTTTCTATATTGAGCAGTGGCTGCAACAGCCATCGGCGCAAGGCTCTCCCTCCCATGGCGGTCACCGTTTTATCGAGCGCCCACAGCAGTGAACCTTGATAAATACCGTCACGGCAGGTTTGGGTGATCTCTAAATTGCGCCGAGTTTGGTGATCGATCACCAAAAACTCTGTGATGGCGTAGGTGGAGAGCGTTTGTAGTGGGGCGAGGCTGGCTTTTTGAGTGTCTTCGAGGTATTCCAGCAGGCCTCCAGCAGCGCGGGTGGCGAGCGGGAGGTGCTTGCAGCCTACGCCTTCGCGCGATCGCAGCTTCAAACTCTCCAAAAGCCGCTGTTTCGCCTCCGTCTGGGTAAAGGGCGTCTGTGAGCGAAAGGTATAGCAAAACTGTGACGGCAGACATTCGGGCAAGCGGTCAGACTTTTCGCCGGGCCTGAGCAGCGCGCCTAAGTCGGGGATATGGGTCGGTACCAAAATTTCAGCGGGCTGCAATCGCATTAGCTCTTGAGCCAGCTGGCCCAAATCGGTCGCTTGCGTCGTGAGAAATTCGCCGGTAGACACATCGGCATGGGCCAGGCCCCACTGGTCTCCAGCGATCACCACCGCCGCGAGGAAATTATTGCGCCGGGCGCTGAGCATGCCCTCTTCAATCACCGTCCCAGGGGTGATAATGCGAGTCACCTCTCGCTTCACAAGGCCTTGGGCTAGCGCCGGATCTTCCACTTGGTCGCAAATGGCCACAGCATATCCCTTGGCAACCAGCTGTACGCAGTAACGTTCTAGCGCGTGGTGCGGAATGCCAGAAAGGGGAACGCGGCCAATTGCTTTGCCCGAATCTTTGCTGGTGAGCACTAGCTCTAGCTCGCGGGCAATGGTAATTGCGTCTTGAAAAAAGGTTTCAAAGAAGTCGCCCACTCGGTACATCAGTAGGGCGTAAGGATGCTGATCTTTGACATCTGCGTAATGACGCATCATCGGCGTCATCGCATCGCGGCTAACCTCTCGGTAGTCTGCGTAGCGAACGGTGTGCTTCGCAAGGCGCTCTGGAATGCCGTGGGCGGGATCTTTATCTCCGTTGCCAGAGCGATTAACGCCATTGGGATGACTGCCGTTTGTGGGGCTTGACGACGACTGATCGGTTTCTTTGGAAGCTTTCGAGACAGTCATACGGTGCTTTCTAGAGGCTGGCTTTTGTGGCTGATAGCTTTTGTGGCTGATAGTTAGTGCCATAGGCACGAGCCTTCTATTTTAGGACCGAGGCCAGAGCTGGGTAGACCGAATATTTTTTTCTTAATTAATATTTCGCAAAGTAGAAACTCTACGGAAATTTCCTACGGAATGCTGTGCGGGGAAGCCATACTATACTGACCACTTCAAGGTATCGCTTGTAGCCAGCTCTTTCAGCCAAGGTTGTTTCATCATAACGCTGGCAGATAGTGCCATCCTCCCTAAAAATAGAGGATTTATCGCTTTTCTTCAGAGGGGTGGGTGAACCGCTAATACGCAGAGTCCATCAACAAATGATGGTTCTACTCTACATATTTTTGCGTATTGTAGGTGACGCGCATTATACCTGCTAATGGTCGCAATACAGGCTCGAATTGCCTGTCTGGAGAATTACAGGGGAACTCGACCTATCTCACCCCGTCTTATTTTTTGTCGAGAGTCATTTGCCTGGCTAATTCGAGTTGCCTTCCTTAATAGTGGCCGGTTGCGGCGGGCTGATTGGGGAAGGGCCTTGAAGAAAGTTGAATTAAAGAAAAACAGCGGTGCTGAGCACTGTTGAACGATATTTTATCGAGCGACCTAGCTCGGTTTTAGTCAAATACTGCCGCTGAGCCGTCTACTACCTGTGGGCTGCCAGTAGGCAGTACTTTTCTCACATGTTCGGAATCCTGTTCTTTTGTCCTTTAGGGTGTCTAGCCGATCGCTCTTGACAGTTGTTCTGGCTGCATCACCCGCATATAAAATATTATGGTTTCTATCTCTAACGATAACTTTCAATCCGCAGCGCCTGCTTTTCCAGTCACGTCAGATGGCTTGGATTCTGACGCACTTGTACCCTCCTCGCAGAGCGCGTTGCAGCAGGTCGCCTTTGTCGATAGGCGAGTAGACAATATTGACGATTTGGTGGCCGCGCTTCCAAATGCCAGCGTCTACTTTATTGACGGTACTCAAGATGGCATATCTTACATCTCTGAGACGCTTGCCCAATATGCTCCAGAAGACGTTGAGAGCGTTCATCTTTTTACCCACGGTCAGGCAGGGGCGCTACAAATTGGGGATGAAACGCTTAGCGTAGATAACTTGACTGGCTACGCTGATGAGCTAGCTGCTTGGGGTCAGTCAACGACAGGCGATATTTTGCTGTATGGCTGCGATGTGGCTGATGGCGAGATTGGGCGTAGCTTTATCGAGCAGCTAGCCTTATTTACAGGCGGCGATATTCAGGCTTCCGATGACCTGACCGGCAGTGCCGCGCTGGGTGGGGACTGGGATTTGGAGTCGACAGTTGGCAGTATTGAGTCTGCGCTGGCGATTAGTGAATCAGGTCAGCTGACCTATGAGGGGACGCTATCGACGCGAACGATTACAAGTAATGGCGGTGGGCCGACGGCTACTATTTTTGTTCAGGAAGGCACCAGAACAGTAACGGACGTAGAAAGCACCAGCGATAACAGATTTGAGGAGAAGAGAGGCGTTTTCTATTCGTTTGATGGTGGAGCGGATACAAGCCTGTTTCGTCTCAATCGCTATACCGGAGAGCTCCGCTTTAGAGGGGTACCAGATTTTGAGAAGCCGAAAGATGCTGATGGTGACAACGTTTACCTCGTCGATGTGCTGGTAACCGATCGCGATGATGCCTCAGATCGTCAGGCGCTGTCGATTGTTGTCGATGATGTGGCAGAAGGCGGTGACAGTGGCAGCGCGCCAGTGATTACCAGCAACGGTGGCAGTTCCTATGTCTTCAAGAATGTTGAAGAAGGCACCTCTTTCGTTCTCGATATAGAAGCGACAGATGCGGATGGAGATACAGAAAACAAAGGAATTTCGTATCGCATTAATGCAGGTGACGATGCTGATTTGTTTAGAGTCAACAGGCGGGGCGCCGTTTTCTTCAGAGATCGGCCTGACTTTGAGAACCCCAACGATAGCAATGGCGACAACCTGTATCGCCTGAATGTGTTAGCAACCGATTCCACCGGGAAAAGCGACAGTCAGGCGCTTGAGTTTAGGGTGAATAATCGAGCTGGCGATGAGCCAATTGGTGTGAGTATGGCAGAAGGTGAAAGTGTGGTCGCCTCCCTCCCCTTAACAGATCCTGTGGGCCGTCCAATTGATAGGCATACCCTCACTGGCCCAGATTCCAGCCTATTTGAGGTTGTTGGCAACGAGCTGCAGTTTAAGAGCGCTCCAGACTTTGATAGTCCAGCCGATAGGGGCGGCAACAACGAGTACAACTTTACCCTAACCGCGATAAACAATAAGAATATCGCCATCGTTCAAGAGGTGACCGTTGCTGTAGAGCAACGCCAGACGGCAGAACTGACCATTACCAGTGATGGTGGTGGCAACAATGCCGCGCTCACCGTGGACGAGAACACGACATTTGTGACCGATGTCAATGCTACGGGTGGCAACGGTGACAGTGAAGGCAACGGGTTTGCTTATTCTCTCAACGCAGGCCAGGATAGAAATCTATTCGATATAGATGCCGATACGGGCGTTATTTCGTTCAAGAGTGCGCCTGATTTTGAGAATCCGCAGGACGCTGACGGCAACAATGTGTACTTTGTTAACGTGCTGCTGCGAGACTCCAACGGACAATCCGACAGTCAGTTTATCTCGGTTCAAGTGAAGAATGTGTCAGAGACTGGAAGCGCGCCAGTAATTACCAACGGCGCTGGCCGAACGAAGGTGATAGAAGGTAGCACACTGGCAATAGACGTGAATGCGACAGACGCCGATGGCGACACAGAGGGTAGCGGAATTACCTATCGTATTAATGCCGGTGAAGACGCCAACCGGTTCGATATTGACGCAGATACAGGTGAGATATTCTTCAAAACTGAGCCAGACTTTGAGAATCCTGGTGACGACGACGGCAACAACATTTACCGTGTGAATGTGCTGGCGACTGATTCTACGGGCCTTGTCGATAGCCAGTTCATCCAAATCGAAGTGACGAACAAAGTCTCTGTGTATCTCCTTGGTGGCCAATCGAACATGGCCGGTGTCGGTAGCAACATCGCTGACCTTACAGGCGCTCAGGCCAATCCTTTCCCGGATGTACAAATTTGGCAGGACGGTGTTAATGATTTTGTTGACCTCAAGCCTGGCTTTAGAAGTAACTTTGGCAATAGCAATGGCTTTGGTGCCGAAATTGGCTTTGGCTTCGCACTAGAGGCCGCTCGCCAAAACGGGACTGCTGATACAGAGGAGATTTACCTAGTAAAATACGCGCTGGGCTCAACCGATCTTGCTGTGGACTGGAATCCCAATGGCAACAACAACACCTACAGCGACTTTAGAGACTGGACTGGGAGTGCTCTGGCGAGTCTTGACAGTGCAAGCATCGGCTACGACATTGAAGGGATGCTGTGGATGCAGGGTGAAAACGATGCGTTTAGCCCCTCTCAAGCGGAGAACTACGAGACGAATCTGACTAACTTTATTGCAGATATTCGGACTCGCTATGGGCAGGGCGTCGACTTCTTGATTGGTCGTCTGCACGATGAGTTGCCCAATGGCTTTACTGAAGATGAAGAGGTGCGTGAGGCGCAGGAGGATGTGGCCGACGCAGATTCTCGGAACTATCTAATTGACACGGATGATTTCCCGGTTAGTGGCGATCGCGTGCACTTTACGTCTGACGGTCACCTTGCGTTGGGTGAAGCGTTTGCGGATGTGTTTATTAGCTAGGTGTATAGCTTAGGTGTAGAAGCGCTTGATGAGTGATGTGGGAAGGTGCACTTCTGGTACCCTCATCTCAAGCGCTATTTTTGCCATCATTATGCTGATAAACAATCGCTATCGGGTTATTCGCCCATTGGGAGAAGGCGGCTTTGGCCATGCTTACTTGGCCGAAGATACACAAATGCCCTCGAAGCGTAAGTGTGTCATCAAGCAGCTAAAGCCGATTACGACTAGCCCGGAAGTGTATCAGGTGGTGCAAGATCGCTTTCAGCGTGAGGCAGCAATTTTAGAGCAGCTCGGCGATAATCATTCGCAGATTCCCCGGCTGTATGCCTACTTTTCAGAATCGCAAAAGTTCTACCTGGTGCAGGAATGGATTGAAGGCGAAACCCTAGAAGAGGTGACGGTGCCCCAATCTGAGGCGGCTGTAACTGATATCCTCATGTCCTTACTTCCTGTGCTGGATTTTATTCATCAGCAAGGCATCATTCACCGAGATCTAAAGCCCGAAAACATCATTTTGCGTACGGACACTGGTCCGTTGTCGGGGCAGCCGGTGCTGATTGACTTTGGCGCGGTGCGCGAGACTATGGGCACGGTGATGAATAGCCGCAATCACCCCACGAGTTCGATTGTTATTGGTACGCCAGGCTATATGTCAGCAGAGCAGGCCGCAGGCAGGCCCATTCCCTCTAGTGATTTGTACAGTCTGGGCCTAACGGCGATTTATTTGCTGACAGGGCAGATGCCGCAGGCATTACAGTCTAATCCGCAGACGGGAGAGCTGGTGTGGCAGCAGTCAGCGGGCCACGTGAGTCCGGCACTGCGGGCTGTGCTCGATAGAGCCGTGCAGTCTCATCCACGCGATCGCTACACCACTGCCTCCCAAATGCTACAGGCACTTTCTGCCTTGCCAGGCGTTGCCGATGCACTTCCACAGGCAGACCTTCCCAAAACCGTCCTACCACAGAATCCTTTTCCATCAGCCGTTTCACCTGCCGCTCCACCCGCTACTCAGTCGCCAATCGCTGCCCCTGTCGCTGCGAGTGAGCTGAAAACCATGGTAGTCGCCGCGACACCTACACAGCAACAATCTCCTCAAACCTCTCCGCAAGCTTCTGCAAATACCGTCCTTACGGGCGACTCCTTGTTGAGTGGCAGCGCGGCAAATTCCAGTCGGCCTTGGTTTAGAAAGCTGACGCCGCTGACGATGGGGCTATCTGTTATCTGGATTGGTGGTGGGGCGATCGCACTTGGCCTATTCATCAGCCAGCGCTCTGTAGATACGTCGATTCAACCCATCTCTTCATCCCGCCCAAACAATCCAACAGAGAAAGTCGCCGACTCGCAGCCAACTTCTCAAGATGCTGACGATGTCGTAAATCAGCAGACAGGTGAAGAAAATGCAGACGATGAACAAACAGATAGTAAGCCTATAGAGCCTATAGAGCCTATAGAGCCTCAAGTTCCGCCTGTTGACAACACACCCGATCCCCCAACGCTGATTGAGATTCCGTTGCAAGAGCCTGTGGTGCTCAGCGCGCCAGATCGTCAGCAAATAGATGTGTATGAGCAGCCGTCTTTTGCCGCGCGATCGCCTAGCTACGGCGTCAACGGCGATTTTGTCATTGCCACTGCCCGCACAGAGCCCGGCCCCGACGGTATTTGGTACAAGGTACGTTTTGATTCAGGCACTGAAGGCTGGGTGCCTGAATCTGTCGTGCGATCAGGTGTTGGGGTAGCGCCCACACCGCCAGTCGATCCTGGTCAACCCAGAGATCTAGACACAGTACCTAAGTACACAGAGCTTTTGGGCAGTAGCGGCGAGCGCATAAACGTACGCTCGGGCCCTTCAACTTCCGCAGACTCGCCACACTTTGGGCTGGCTGGCGACCCAGTGCAGATACTCAGTAATGCTCGGGGCCCACAAGGCTACGACTGGTACAGAGTCGCCTTCGAGTCCGGCGCGGAAGGCTGGGTACGCGAAGACCTAATTCTACTGCCGTAATCTTCTAATTCTGCTGTCGTCATATTATTGGCTATACAGGTCTGCCCGCATTCAATAAATGCTTCGCCGTCAGCTCCATTTTGGGAAAAGTAGCGGACACTAGACGCTGTTCTCCAGTGCACTTTTGCTCTGTATATTGCCTACCTTTCAGAGACCATACTAAAACCCAGTCTTCTATGGGGTCGACTAGCCAATATTCTGCAATGCCTCTTTCGGCGTATTCTTTTCGTTTCCGGTTGTAGTCCCGGTCTCGTGATTCTTTATGGGTATCACTGCTGGATACTACTTCTACAACCAACGCAGGTGCAGGCATATCCAACATCACCATTGAGCGCTTGTTTGCCGCTAATGCTGAGTTTCCTTCTCCTGTCAGGATCATCAAATCAGGAATTCGAGTATTGGCGTAGTCTCCCTCCACCACGATTTCTGTTCCATCGTCGTAATCGAGAAACTCTTCGAGTGTCATAACTCGGTTCTTGGCAATCGTCATTAGCCAATTTCCTCCTGTTGCGAAGCCATGCCAGCTGAAAGTACTTGCTTTTACCGAACCCTTAAACCACTTGTACTACCATCATATCGTGAAGGGAAAACCCTTCCCCTTTGAGAATCACCCAAGTGAATTTGTGACGCAAAGCTACAGAACCTCATCATCAGGTTTGTATTCGCAGCACTGGTGAATGAGCTTAGCAACCAGCCCTGTCCAGCCGGTTTGATGACTTGCACCAATGCCTTCGCCTGTGTCGCCATTAAAGTACTCATAAAAGAGAATATGATCGCACCAGTGCGGATCGTTTTGAAAAGTCTCGTTGTTTCCATATACCGGACGGCGACCGTCTTCGCCCCGAACAAATGTGCCGATCATTCTCTCTTCTAGCTTGGTGGCGACGTCCCATAGGTTCATCGGTTCGCCTTCGCCGTAGGGGCACTGAATCTTGAAGCTGTCGCCAAAGTAGCGGTGATAGCGCTGTAGCGATTCAATCAACAGATAGTTAGTTGGGAACCACACCGGACCGCGCCAGTTGGAGTTACCCCCAAAGAGCCCAATGCTTGACTCGGCAGGCTCGTAGTCGACTCGGTAAACTGTTCCATTCACATCAAAAACGTAGGGATTGTCGGCATGGAAGCGAGAAAGTGCTCGGATGCCGGTTGGTCCCAAAAATTCATGAGGCTTGAGCATTTTGGCAAGAATGCGTCTGAGTTTGTCAGGCCGCACCACAGAGAGTAAACGACGCTTTTGTTTGCCTTCTCCTGTTGCTGTGATGTTTTTAGATAGCTTGAGCCGATTGGCCTCAAACCATTCGAGCCGTTCTAAGAATCCAGGTAGCCGCGCCATCAGTTCTGGCTCTAGTATCGTCGTGGCATACAGTGGCATCAGGCCTACCAAAGAGCGAATTTTGATGGGGACGCGGCTCATATCGGGTAGATGCAACACGTCGTAAAAGAAGCCGTCTTCTTCGTCCCACAGCTGGGTGGCGTTTTCTCCAGAGGCATTGTTCATCGCTTCGGAGATGTAGATGAAGTGCTCGAAGAATTTGGTGGCCATGTCTTCGTAGACTGGGTTCTCAAGCGCTAGCTCTAGCGAAATAGAGAGCATGTCGAGGCAGTACATGGCCATCCAGCTAGTGCCATCGGCCTGCTCTAGTTTGCCGCCTGTGGGCAAAGGTTTACTCCGGTCAAATACTCCAATGTTGTCTAGGCCCAAGAAGCCACCTTCAAAGACGTTATTGCCTTCGGTGTCTTTGCGGTTTACCCACCAGGTGAAGTTCAGCAGTAGCTTTTGAAACAGGCGCTCTAGGAAAAGGCGATCGCCTTTTCCCGTCATCTTTTTCTCAATCTTGTACACCCGCCACGTCGCCCAAGCATGCACAGGCGGATTCACATCGCCAAATGCCCACTCGTAGGCAGGTAGCTGCCCATTCGGATGCATGTACCATTCGCGCGTCATCACATCCAGCTGCTGCTTGGCAAACTCAGGATCGATCATTGCCAGGGGAATGCAGTGAAAGGCCGTATCCCAAGCGGCAAACCACGGATACTCCCACGTATCGGGCATGGAGAGCACATCTTGACTGTCGAGGTGGTGCCAATGCTGGTTGCGGCCCCGCTTACGGGCGGGTGGCGGGGTTAGGGTATTGGGGTCTCCTTTTAGCCATGTGCTGACATCGTACAGGTAGTACTGTTTACCCCACATCATGCCAGCAAACGCTTGACGCTGAACGTTCTCCAGGTCTTTGGTATGGATAAAAGGAGAGAGCTGATGGTAAAACTTATCGGCTTCTTCTTTGCGAGTGTGAAAGACTTGGTCGAACTCAGTGCCTAGTGGATCGCTGAGCGCGCCTTCCTGGGAGAGCCGCAGCTTAATCTGTTGGGTTTTGCCGGGGGCGAGCAGCAGTTCATAGTGCGCTGCTGATTTGGTGCCGATTTGTTCTGGATTTATTGCGGCGGTTTCACCGTCAATAACATAGCGATGAAAAGCGTCTTTAACGTAAGGAGATCGGCTAATGCCGCCATACAGACGCTCTTTGTTGGTTTCGTTTTCGGTAAAGAGTAGCGGAGTGCTGTTGCTTGCAGAGCTGTCAGCTGAATCGGAGCGATAGATTTGTGGCTGACAGTAGAGCCAATTTTGACCTAGCTCAGGGTGGTTCGATTCTATGACGGCAATGCTGTCCTGATACTTGCCTGCTTTAAGGCTAGGTTTGATAGAAGGCGTATCCCATTCCCAAGTATTGCGAAACCACAAAGTAGGCAGGAGGCTCATGCTAGCGGCGTCGGGGCCACGATTGGTCACCGAAATCTGGATGAGGACATCTTCGTCGCTGGCTTTTGCGTATTCTATCTGCACATCGAAGTATCTATCTTCTGCAAAGATGCCAGTGTCGATGAGTTCGTATTCTGTTTGAGAGCGATCGCGATTTCTATTCGCTTCAAGCAAATGGTCGTAAGGATACTCAGCCTGCGGATACTTGTACAGCGCTTTCATATAGGAATGCGTCGGCGTACTATCCAGATAAAAGTAGTACTCTTTGACATCTTCAGCGTGATTGCCTTCATTGCCCGTCAGCCCAAAGAATCTCTCTTTGAGAATAGGGTCACGCTGATTCCACATCGATACGGCAAAGCAAAGCTGCTGCCGGTCGTCACACAGGCCAAGAATGCCATCTTCGCCCCATCGATATATCCGCGATCTGGCCTGGTCATGGGTGAAATAGTCCCAAGCATCGCCGTATTCGCTGTAGTCCTCGCGCACGGTGCCCCACTGCCGCTCACTCAGGTAGGGGCCCCACTTTCTCCAGTTGGCTTTCTTGTCCTGATGCTCTAGAAGGCGAATGTGTTCGGGCGTCGGGGCAGGGCGCGTCGTCATAGATGCAAGCTTGGTATCTCTCTAGACTATAAAGCTAAATTCACGAGCGCGTCACCTCTGTGCCATCTCTGGCAAATGAGTTGCAGATGAGTCGCTACAGGCTGCGCTGGTCGAGCTCGTTTTCCATCTGTGCGGTGCGGGCTTCACTCATGCGAGCCAAGCACTGCGATTCTTCAATGCCATCCGCGCCATAGAGGATTTCATAGGTGCAATTGCGATCGCGATACTCAATCCAAGCTAGCTGAATATCGGTCATGTCTTCTGTCTCGGGCGCACTTAGCACAGCCAAAAGGTCTTGATAGGCGTCGTTTAGCTGAGTGTCTGCTGCCTGATAGCTGATTTGTGGGAGTAGTGGTTGCTGTAATTCTGCGATCCGTGCTTTGGTGTGGCTTTCCAAGCAGCTGTTATAAATCAGCGGCACAATCGAGCCGCCAGCAAATTGATTCTTAGCAAAGGTGCAGTCGCGATCGCGAAACTCAATCCAAGCAAGTTCTGCTGACTGGAGGGCCTGTTGTCCACTGTCCGTCAAATCACCCTTCAAAGTCTGATACACAAGGTTCAACTGTGCGTCTGCTTGCTCGTAGCTGTCGCGCGCGCAGCTATTCATTTCCTGCTGAGTGACCATATCGCTGCACAGGTCGTCATCCCAGCTTTCTGCTAGCTCAGTGCTGGTGCTGGCATCCTGCGCATCAGGGTTATCTGGAATGGCGGCTTTGCTCGGGCGCTTTTTTTCTATCTTTTGTTCTGTGACAGGTATTTTGGTTGCGGGGACTGGTGTCGTGTCTGTTGATGCGGGCGGTTCTTGTATCCCTTCAGTTTGTGTCCCTTCAGCTTGTGTCCCTTCAGCTTGTGTGCCTTCAATTTGTGCTTCAGGTTGGACTCGTACGGCGGTAGGTGTACAAGCGGAAACGCCCAAGAACAAACCCAACATAGCTGCTGAAAGTGGCGACTGTTTCATGGTTTGTTCCTGTGTGCGATCGCTAGGTTTGATGGCTGCATTCACTCGCAATTGCTGTCTCAGCCTACCCAAAGATCGCGGTTTCGAGTTCGCTGAGCGCAGTGGCTAAGCTGTCATTGACGATGACCGTATCAAATTCGTGCGCGGCGGCCAACTCTACTTTTGACTGAGCCAGTCGTTTTGCGATCGCAGCTTCACTCTCCTGCCCCCGCGCGCGAATTCTCGCCTCTAGCGTTTCCACATTCGGGGGTGCAATAAAAATCTGCTTGGCCAAAGGAAAGCTTTGACGTACTTGCCTAGCCCCAAGCAGCTCAATTTCTAAAATGACCTGAGCGCCTTTTTCAATGGCAGCTGCGATGGGTGCTTTCGGTGTACCGTAGCAATTCCCTGCAAATTCAGCCCACTCTAGCAGTGCGCCGGCTTCTACCATCGCCTGGAACTGTTCTCGGCTTTTAAAGTAATAGTGCTGCCCGTGTACTTCGCCCGCTCTCGGCTGCCGAGTGGTGGCCGAAATCGAGAGCTGTAGTTCTGGGTGCTTTTGCCGCAGCTGCTGTAGCAACGTGCCCTTGCCAACCCCGCTGGGCCCCGCTAACACAACCAGCTGGCCCGACACAACGCTTGTTGGAGTAGCCGAGTCAGTAGCAGAGTCAGGCGAAATAGAAACGGAAACCATAAATATTCTCTAAACTAAATATTCTCTAAGATTCCACAGCTATATCAGTCGGCATATCAAACAGCACTGTCGTCATATACCGTTCTGCCCACTGAGGACCAAAGGCTTTTTCCAGCACACGACGGGTTTTGTCATTTTGCTGCTGTTGGGCGCAGTAGTACCGCTGCCGCTCCAAAAACTCGCTTTTTCGCTGTGGCATAGAGACACGATGCAACGCCTGCTGCACATGCACGCTCAAGTACCCTTCTGCCTGCTGTAAAAACTGCTGTTCTTCCACATCGTTCGTCGGTTTTACAAAGCAGCACACTTCAGAAAAAATACGCTGTCCCCATTCGGGTAGGTCGCGAGGCTGATTGTATGTATTCGCTGCAAGCGAGCTCAGCGCATTGATGTAGCTTACATTGAGAAGTCCGGCTGCTGTCCCTGGCGACAGGTCAACAATCGCGGCGCTTACCTGCCCTCTTCCACTCACAATATCGCAGCCAAAAATAGGCAGGCCATACTCTGCTCGTGGAAACATCACACAGTGCAAAATGTCTAAATTTTTGCCAATGCGAGCGAGTTCCAAGTGCAGCTTGCGAAACTGCGGTGTTTGATAGCAGCGGTTTTCAATAATTAGCTTTTCGCCTTCTAGTTTGCCTTCCACATAGCCCAAATCGTCTGGCAAATGGTAAGGCGTAAGCTCTAGCCGCTGCCAAATCTTTTCTATGCCCTCAGCCAGCTGGCGCACTAGGGGATGCTGATGCTTGCGAATAGAGGAGGCAGCGACGGAAATCGGCATGTTATGGCGATGAGATAAACCAGCGCGGTTGAGTGACTGGTCTCTAGAGGAAAGGAGACGAGATTTGAACAGTCTTTGTAAGCCTTAAGCATAGCAGTTTCAGCGGAATATCAAATCTTGCGGGGTCGTGAAATTATTCCTGACCAAGACACTTTGCATACGAAAAGATACCTATATCGGCTCTTTTTCCCTTTCTGTTTCTGCCTCTGCTTTCTTCCTTTGGTTCTTCGCCTCTGGTTTGTAGGGCCCAAGCAGACGGGTCATTTACCTAGCTATTCATTTGTCAGTGAACTCATGATTGCAATTCAGCCAAAATCTCGTCAAATCCTCGGGGTAAATCAGCAGGCATATCAGGCGTTGAAGGCATCTATGAGCCTGAACCTGCGCCGCCAGCTGCTGATAGCTGTCTGTGACAATGTGGTACTGCAAAATCAGCTCGCCACCCAGCTAGAAAATGACTTGGCTCAAGTCAGCTGGCTACCGCCCAGGGGTGGTTCAGCTGCGTCGGGAGGTGGCTCCCTCGCGCTAGAACGGCTAGTGTTCGACCCAGAAGATGCTCACTTGCCTAGGCAAGTTGCACACTGGGTTAGGCAAACCCTGTTGGCAGAGGGAACGCTGCCGCAAGTGCAGGTGCTCGGCGTAGAGCAGATGACTCGTCAGCCTGCGATTATTCAAAATCATTTTTTGCGATCGCTAGAGCAGATAGAAGCGCTGCTGCCTCGGCTCAATACCAGTTTGCTGGTGTGGGTCCCTTGGCCCTGGCTGCGCACCATTCAGTCCTCGTCGCCTACTTTCTGGAAATGGCGCAACGGTGTTTTTGAATTTATCAGTGACCCGACACCCGCTTTGCCAGCCCCAGGGACAAGTGCATCAGAGATAAGCGCATTAGAGTCCAGCGCTTCAGATCTACAGCCGCTGCAAGATAGAGCTTCGTCGCAGGCGTCTTTCGAGAGTGATAGCGACCGATTTTCCGAGGAAATTAGCTATTTATCAACCGGTAAACGTATTCCGGCCCCTACTCATGTGGATAGTGCTCGCCTTGAGGATGAACGCGCTAGCTCTGCTAGTAGCGCCGTTGATAGTAGTGCCATTGAAAGTAGCAGTATCCACAACAGCGATGACAACTACCCTCGCATAGACCCTCACCAAGTGGTTGCCCTCTATGGTGAGACCGACGACAGTGACATCAGTGACTACGGTCAACCTACCCTAGAGACTATTGCAACGTGGGATACCGTAGATGTGATTGCTACGACCGTACACACTTCACCAGTCTCTGACGAGTCAACCTCTCAGCTAGTCCCTGAGGCTCTACCACAGCCATTACCACAGCCATTGCCACAGTCGTCAGCGCCACAGGCATTACCTGCGTCAGCAGCTCGGGTGAACAGCACACCAGTGGTTCGCAAAGAACCCGCCGTGTTTGTGCCTTTAGAGGAAACGACTTTGCTGGCAGCGGCAACTGCTGCCCTAGGGGCTCATCAGGCGGCCCTTCACTCGACAGCCAATCAAGCTAAAGCAATTCAAGCCAAAGCAATTCAAGCCAAAGCAATTACTGAGCGATCGGCTGTTGTAGAAGCACCCCCGAAGATAGCTCCACAGCTACCACCGGTTGAGCCTGCAAATGCTAAAAAAGCGACATCCACCGCATCTGAAGAAATCAAGTCCAAAGAGCGAGGCGCTGATAGGCAAAAGCAAGAGCGGTGGTTAGCTGCGCAGCAGCAAGACCAGCAGCGGCTGAGTGAGCAGCAGCTTGCGGCTGAGAAAGAAGCTGCTGAACTAGAGCACTCACAATCAGAAGCGCGGCAGGCTGAGGATAAGCAAGCCCAAAAGCAGATTCAAAAGCAACAGGTTCTGCCGTCTCTACAGGAAGCACCGCAGGTACAAAAACAGGTCGAAAAAGCGGATTCCAAGCCAGTCTCTCTCGCTCAGCAGGCCAAGCCTAAACCAGCGCAGTCATCAGCGATGAGCCAGCAGCAGGCACAAAGGCACAGTGCAGCCGATGGCTATTTTGAAGTTGGGCATCGCTATCGTCAGCGAATTGAGGCTGGGGAGAGAGGTTTAGATATCATTGAACCAGCGATCGCAGCCTATGAAGGTGCCCTTCGTTGTCTCAACGGTCCGCATCCAGACTGGGGTAGCGGCCTCAATGACCTCGGCACACTGTACTGGCTCAAAGCGCAGCAGCTAGACGACCAGCAGCAAGTGACCGACTGCATGAATCACAGCATCGATCTCTACAGGCAGGCGCTCAACAAAATAGACCTGGAACAATCAGCTGATATGGCCTGCCAGCTTTATAGCAATGTGGGCGCGGTCTTCAGTATGCTGGCGACCCAAAAGAAGCCAGTCGTGTATTTCAAAAAAGCGGCTGAGGCGTACCGCAGAGCCTTGGCACTTTGCCCCATATCGTTGGATGCACAAGAGTTTGCAACCCTGCAAAATAGCTTAGGTTCTGTGTATTGGAAGCTCTCTCACTATGAGCAAGACCAAGCGCAAGTGCAGGAATATTTGCAGCAGGCGATCGCAGCCTATCAGGAGGCAGCGCGGGGCTACAGCCCAGAGGACAGACCCTTAGACTATGCGGCGGTACAGAATAACCTGGGCATTACCTACTGGAGCTTGGCCAAGCACAAAGACTCAGTATCTGCTTTGAAAAGTGCGATCGCTGCCTATCGCGATGCGCTCAACTATCGCACTCCAGACAACGACGCAGCCGCCTGCGCAATTACCTACAACAATCTGGCGCTGGCCTATTGGGATCTCTCTAAAGACGCCAGCGCTGAAGCTGCCAATACTGAAGACACCAGCGCTGAAGACGCCAGTACTGAAGACACGAATGCTGAGCGTGAGCACAAGCTACGCTACCAAAGAAATGCCGTCATTGCGTTTGAAGCCTCGCTGCAAACAGCCAACGGCGTCGGCGCGCTAAGCAAAGAAGACAGCGCTGCTATTTACCATTGCCTGGGCGATGTCCACGCTCAGATGGTAGAAAATACGCGATCGCTCACTGAGGTTGCAGACAGCTTGCAAAAGTCCCTCCACAGCTATGTGCAGGCCATTGACGGTGTATCGATGGATTCTCCGATTTTTCAGGCGCGGATGACGGCTATTGTCGCTAACTTGCGATCGCACCACGATAAGCTCGGCTTGGCCAATCAGCAAGCTGCGCTCAACCGCGTTCCGGCTCACTTAGTGTCACTCGTAATGCAAGCGCTCCAATCTCCTGTGTAAGCTGCTATGTGACCTAAAAAACGTAGGCAATCGTAGTCTCGTCGTACGATAGGCTAGCTATGTCTTGCGCGAAAATACCACTGCTCTATTCATGCCGTTACTTATCGTTGCTGCAATTGTCATTGCCTTTATTGCGATCGCCTTTGCTCTACAAAACAACACCCCAGTAGAAGTTCATTTGCTGGTACAGCAGTTTGAATTTTCGTTGGCGCTGTTGCTACTTTCCACCCTCGCAATTGGCGTCCTAATTGGCCTACTCGTGCTGCTGCCCTCCCTCATCAAGCGCGGCTGGCGAGGATCTAGAGTGCAGCGCCAGGCCGAATCACTTGAAGCGCAGCTTCAAGAGCGCGAGCGGGCCATAGCAACCCAAGGCAAAAACACAGAGCGCCTGCGCCAGAGCCATCAAAATCTGCTGCAAGCGCTAGGCATGATTGATAACAACACGGGCCTGATCTCTTCTGCGGTGCTTTCGCAAACTTTGGCCGCGCTCATTAAGCAAATGAAGCTTCAGCCTGGCAACCCTCAGTTTGACTCTATTGGGCTATTGATTGTAGATGCTCATCGCCGTGAGCCTTTGGGCGAAGTCGCCACGACTGAAAGGCAAAATATACTGCTCGATGAAGCGATCGCAAACGCTATTCGTAAAAGCGTCACCGTCGATACGTGGCTGTACTGCGATAGCAAAGCAGATGAAGGTGCACAGTTTATGTGTGTGCTCACAGGCTCGGATAAAGGCGGCCTGCATAAGTATGGAGAGGCGTTGCAGGCTGCGCTAGAGAAAGAGCCGCTGACGCTATCGGATGAATCAGTAGTAGCTATAGCTGCCAAAGTAGGCGGTGTGATCGCCGACCGCAACCATCCCACCAACCGTGAGAAAATCATCATCGACAAAGCCTACCAGGCTCTCTCTGAAGCGGGTAAGCGTCAGCTCAATCCTATGAAAGGCAATCACCCCATCAAAATCATTCAGGTAACCGACGCGTAGCAAGGCCAACAATTAAATCATCATTTTGTTCCATAAAAAGCGCTAAGGGCCCTGAACCTTTAGCGCTTTTTATTGCTTTACGATTTGAGTTGTTTCGACAACAGAAGAAAATGTGTGCTCAATTCCACCCACAGTAGATTGACTCTGTTCTCTAGAAATATGGCGGCAGCTGTGGCAGTTAAGTAACTATAAAGCTATTGCCTTAGAGTATGAATTACGCAACTAATTATAATTTTTAGTTATGTGTTGAATTTGGGATTGCGTTCTAAATCCCTTCATTTTCAATGTGTTTCTGAATAATACTGAGATAGACTTTTGTTAATGGCATATAGATAAACAATTGACTAAAATCTATTCTTGAAATTTGCTTCAGGATTTGAGACCGCACTTGCTTGTCGCCTTGCCCCTTTAGTGTCCGAGCAATGAGGATTTACATACAACATGGATTTTCTGTCTGATTTCATGACGCTCTTTCTATCGAAGTTGCAGTCCCCAACATTGGGCTTTCTGTTAGGTGGCATGGTTGTTGCCGCCCTCGGTAGCCGACTCTCAATTCCAGATCCGGTCTATAAGTTCATTGTGTTCATGCTGTTGCTAAAAGTTGGCCTGACCGGTGGCCAGGCGATCCGCGATTCCAATCCGGCGGAGATTTTGTTGCCGGCAACGTTCGCGGTGGTAGTAGGGATTTTGATCGTCTTTATTGGGCGATACACGTTGTGCCTGCTGCCGAATGTCAAAGTAGAGGATGGTATCGCAACCGCAGGTTTATTTGGTGCGGTAAGTGGGTCTACCCTTGCCGCTGCCCTGACGCTGCTAGAAACGGAAAGCATCACCTATGAGCCCTGGGCTGCTGCACTCTATCCCTTCATGGATATTCCAGCGCTCGTGACTGCGATTGTTTTAGCCAGCATTTACATCGGTAAGAAGAAACGCGACAAATATCTCAAAAATGAGCAGTATCTTAGTGAGCCAGGCATTTCTGCAAACAGGTATCCCAGTAAGCCGAACGGTAGTGCAGCCGAGCGAGTCGAGATATGGCCCATTGTGAAGGAAAGCCTTCAGGGCTCTGCCCTATCGGCCTTGCTACTCGGCCTCGCGCTCGGTCTGCTGACCCAACCACAAAGCGTCTATGAAAGCTTCTACGATCCACTCTTCCGTGGTTTGCTCTCGGTGCTGATGCTGATCATGGGTATGGAGGCTACGGCAAGGCTAGGTGAGCTGCGCAAAGTGGGTCAGTGGTATGCCCTATATGCCTTTGTAGCGCCCCTGCTACACGGACTCATCGCCTTTGGTTTTGGCATGATGGCCCACTTTGCCACGGGATTCAGTCCCGGCGGTGTTGTCATTCTGGCCGTCATTGCCGCTTCTAGTTCAGATATTTCAGGGCCGCCGACTTTACGCGCCGGTATTCCGTCGGCCAACCCTTCCGCCTACATTGGCTCGTCTACAGCCGTTGGTACACCAGTTGCCCTTGCCATAGGCATACCGCTCTTCATCGGGTTATCCCAGATGCTAATGAGCAGCTAGAGCCCAAGCAGGTTAAGGGCTGGCACTCCCCTAAGTTTCTATAGAATCCAACAAAACATACATCAAGAGGTAACCAACATGGCTAAGCCAGCATGCATGCTCGTCATCGTTACGGAAACATTGCTGCTGAAAAAGATCGCCAAGATCATTAACGAAGCTGGAGCTACCGGCTATACAGTGGTGGCTGCTGGTGGCAAAGGTAGTCGCGATGTCCGCTCATCAGGGCAACCCTCCGTTTCTGGCACCGCCTATACAGATATCAAGATCGAGGTGTTGACCGATAATCGAGATATGGCTCTGAAGATTGCGGATGAGGTTGCAGCGAAGTTTTTTGAAGACTATGCGGGCATTGCCTATCTCTGTGGTGCTGAGGTCCTGAGCGCGCACGCCTTCTGCGGACCAGACGGTTGTTGAAGCCCGCTTCCGTAGCAACGCCGTGAAATAGGGCCGCGAGCAGTGAGATTTAATCAGTACAGGCAAACTAAATAGCCCCCTTTCGTAGTGATCCTACGAAAGGGGGCTATTTGTTAGTTTTGTCCTTTTTGTGGTTCAGTACGTACGATCCGTTGACCAAAAATTAAATAGCTGCGCCGAGCCAGCCGCCACTGAGGACAACGGTCAGAGTCATGAAGATGATGAGCAAAAGCCAGGTGGCACGGTTGAGAGTTTCTTCTGCGCTTTTGGTGCTGGTGAAGAGCTGAGCCTGGCCACCGAGTGCGCCGAGGCCGTCGCCTTTGGGGCTGTGTAGCAATACCAATACGCAAACGCCAACAGCTGCGATCGCCCAGATAACCTTAATGACCGTAACTACCATGAAAAATCCTTCGCTCAGCCTTTCGTAGGCTTAAGTAATAATCGTCTTTCTATCCTACCCTAGCCGTTTCCGTTTTCATTCCCTTTTCACTAGGGGGGCTGCCGCTGCCTAGCGCTGCAAAGATACCTTCACAGGCGAGCGGCTCTGTTTATATTCAGTGACTTCTTGCACAATCATCGACTTCCCGCCCATTTCTTCGGGAATCGGCAGCTGCAAAATCTGCAATATAGTCGGCGCAACGTCTGCCAAGCAGCCCCCTTCTTGTCGGAGTTCTACCTCACAGCCGTGCCCAGGGATCTTGAGGCCCTCACCTTCTATCAAAATGAAGGGCACAGGGTTAGTCGTATGCGCGGTCCAGGGTCGCCCCTGCTCATCGTGCATGTACTCTGCGTTACCGTGGTCCGCAATGATGAGTGTGGTTCCTCCCACCCTGCCGATGGCAGAAACGAGGCGGCCCACTTCGTGGTCAACGGCTTCTAGGGCGTTGATAGTGGCGTCCATGTTACCGGTGTGGCCTACCATGTCTGGGTTGGCGTAGTTCATGACGACTAGGGAATAGACCCGCTTGTTGATGGCTGCGATCGCAGTATCTGTCACCTTCTTCGCCGACATCTTCGGGTCTTTGTCGTAGGTCGCGACCATCGGGCTTGGCACTAGCTCGCGGTCTTCTCCGGGCAGCGCGTCCTCTAGGCCTCCGTTGAAGAAGTAGGTCACGTGAGCATACTTTTCCGTTTCTGCCGTTCTAAATTGCTTAAGCCCATTGTCGGCAACGACTTCGCCCAAAATATTTTTCAAGCTCTGTGGCTTAAAGGCCACGCCAACAGGCAGCGAGGGATCGTACTGCGTCATCGTGACAAAGTTAAGCGGCAAAATAGGATCGCGCTTAAACCCATTAAATTCGCGCTGGACGAATGCCTGTGTCAGCTGGCGCGCTCTATCGGGGCGGAAGTTGAAAAAGATGACGCCGTCTTCAGATTCTACTTTTCCAGGGGCTAATCGCACGGGATCCACAAACTCATCGTTGATTCCTTTTTCGTAAGACGCTTTCAGCGCATCTAATGCAGACATCTCTTGGCTATTTGCGTTGTCTGTCATCACTCGATAGGCTCTCTCTACGCGATCCCAGCGATTGTCTCGGTCCATAGCGTAGTAGCGACCGCTCAACGTCACAATCTTGCCAATGCCGATGTCGTCAAGGGCATCCTGTAGCTTTTTCAGTGCAAACTCACCATCGGTGGGCTTTGTATCGCGCCCATCGGTAATCGCATGAATGCAAACCTCAGTGAGCCCCTGACCCTTGGCCATTTCTATCAGGCCAATGAGATGATTTAAGTGAGAATGTACACCGCCATCGGAGCAAAGCCCTACTAAATGGAGCTTACTGCCCATATAGGCCACTTTTTGGCAGACCTTAAGCAAATCTAGGTTTTCTTCAATCGATTTGTCTTTTACTGTGTTAGAGATTCTTACCAGCTCTTGAGGGACAACTCGCCCGGCACCAATGTTGAGATGGCCAACTTCCGAATTGCCCATTTGTCCATCGGGCAGGCCAACGTGCTTGCCAGAGGTGTTGATTTTGGCTTTGGGGTAGCTATCCCAAAGGCTGTCGATGATGGGTGTGTTTGCGTGGCTAATCGCATTGCCATTACTTTCGTCACGGCAGCCCCATCCATCTAGGATCACAAGCACCATTGGGGAGATAGGCGAGTCTGCCATGCCAAAAAAACCTCTAACGACTGCAACAAATTGAAAATGCTAGGTACTGAAATAAGCTGCGCACCCCTTGAAGGCTCCGTTAAAAAACTCTGATGGAGTGCCAAGTACACGAGTTGACTCAAGAAAGTGAGTGCGCTCTTGGCTACTCAGCTTTATTAGCCGAGAGCCAGAATATTAATGTAAGAAAAGACTCAAAAAAGGTTTGCTAGTTCGGATAGATAAACTGCTAATTGCATCACTAGTGCAGAAGCGATTCCATTGAATAAGAAGCGGTTCTCAAATCGGTGTGCCTATCCGAAAAAGCGTTTTGCGATGCCAGCTAGGGAGAATTGCTCGGCGCGTAGCTGCTTAGCTTGTCGCCTTTTGCTAGCGGCAGATCGGTGATTTGCCTAAGAATCACTATTGGTGAAGCTGTGCATCTTGATTGAAGTCTTCGTAGCGTAGCGTTATTTTTCTAGTTGATGATGGAACTTAAGGTTTTTAATGGTTATTTTTATTTTGTGGCCGGTAACGCCAATAGGAAGCTCCTTTTAGCCAATACCACCTCATTTCGAGACTGTACTTTTATATAAGTATTTATTTAACATGAGTCTTTGCTAAAAATAAAGCACTGTCTACATTTGGCTGCATGCAACGCGATAGCACAGTGCTTTGACGGCGCGCTTCTCTCTCCTGGGAGCCTTGCTATTGCCTCAAGACCGTTTCCCAGCCGCTTGAGCCTGGCGTTTCTGCGCCTGTTTGTCTCTTTGCTTTTGACGCTTGGCTTCAGCTTTGGCCGCTTTTTCTGCCTCTTTTTTCTCTAGCTTCGCTCTTTCTTTTTCCTCAGCAATCTTGTCGAGGTAGTAGTGATAGTCGCCCTGGTACAGTCGCAGCTCACCGTCTCGAATTTCAACAATTTTGTTGGCTACTTGCGAGACAAAGTATCGATCGTGGGACACGATTAAGGCCGTGCCGTCATAGTTTTTGAGTGCATTTTCCAGCATTTCTTTGGCTGGAATATCCAAGTGGTTTGTCGGCTCATCGAGGATTAGCAGGTTTGCTGGCTGCAAAAGCATCTTGGCGAGTGCCAGCCTGGCCTTTTCGCCGCCGCTCAGGGCTTCTACCTTCTTAAAAGCCGCATCGCCACTAAAGAGGAACCGACCGAGTAAGGTACGCACCTCTTCGTTTTTCCAGTCGGGTACTTCGTCGTGAATGGTCTGCTTAACGGTTTTTGATAGGTCTAGGGCCTCAGCCTGATTCTGCTCAAAATAGCCGGGGATCACATTGTGAGATCCAATGCTGACTTCGCCATCGTCTGCGGGCTCGCTGCCGGTGATGAGTCGTAGCAGGGTAGACTTGCCTGCGCCGTTAGGTCCGACAAAAGCGATGCGATCGCCTCTCTCCACTTCCAATGACGCCCCTAAGAATAAAATCTTGTCGTCGTAGCTGTGGGTCATATCGCTAATAGTGACCACTTCTCGACCGCTACGAGGCGCAGGCTGAAACTGAAACTGCAAACCGCGCAAATCAGCGATAGGCGCTTCTACGCGCTCGACTTTGGCCAGCAGCTTTTCCCTACTTTTGGCCTGCGTGCTGCGAGTGGCGCTCGCCCTAAACTTGTCTACAAAGGTCTGTTGCTTTGCCAGTTCCTTTTGCTGACGCTCAAAGGTGCTGAGCTGTGCGGCCTGATTCTCAGCCTTTTGCTCCAGATAAGCGCTGTAGTTGCCAAGATACGTCGTCGAAACACCCCGCTCGGTTTCAACAATCGACGTGCACAATCGGTCTAGAAATTCTCGGTCATGAGAAACAATCACCATCGGGATCGAAATGCCTTTGAGGTATTCCTCTAGCCATTCGATGGTTTCTAAATCAAGGTGGTTTGTCGGCTCGTCCAGCAGGAGAAGATCAGGCGACTGGAGCAACACTTTGCCAAGGCCCATGCGCATTTGCCATCCACCACTGTACGAGCTGACTAGGCGATCCCCTGCGTCGCTATCGAAACCCATCTCAGGCAAAATCTTCTCAATTCTGGCTTCTAGCCCATAGCCATCTAGCGCTTCAAACTGCCGCTGCTTTTTATCCAGCTTATTAATTAGCTTTTCCAGCTGGTCAGGATCGGCGCTTTCCATTTGGATAGGAATTTCTGCTAGCGCCTGCTGAATCTTGTTGGCATCCGTAAATACGGTCCAAAACTCTTCGCGAACCGTACGCCTAGGGTCAACTTCAAATTCTTGATTGAGCGCGGCAATATGCATACCCCCAGGGCGAATGATGCTACCTGTAGTTGGTTCAATCTCGCCCTGAATAATTTTCAGCTGAGTCGATTTGCCTGCGCCATTTACGCCAACTAGGCCGATGCGCTCGCCGACCTTTACCTCCCAGTTGATGTTTTTGAGGACTTCTCCAGTGGGGTAAATTTTGCTGATGTTCTCTAGGCGCAGCATAGACAAGCGTCTCCGTAATGGCAGTTCCGTGAATAGCGATGAATTCTGGCGTGAATTGCGAGTGAATTTCGACTGGAGCTCCCATACGTTAGTTAGAAACGGACCTTCTTCGCTGACCGTCTTTGCAGAGCAGAGGGGAACATTTATTTTTAGACTATCTTAATAAAAGTATAACAAAACGTGATGAATAAACGTTTCGGTATAATGTGCCTTACATCTTTTACAAATGGCTTTTACAAAGAATTCCACAGGCAAAGGTTGACTATGTTTGCGCGTCTATCTTCATCTAGGCTGTTGGCTCTCAGCTTTCTAACGTCTGCCTCACTGGCCTGTACCGCAATAGGAGCTTTCCCAAATCGTGCTTTTGCAGATGCTTTGCTATTGACTGAAGGGGCTAAGTCTGTCGATGGATTCGGCAACGAGGTCTTAGGAAATACAGCGCAGAATGCAGCTCAAGGCACAGCCCAAAGCACGGCTGAGACTGCTAATTATTCAGATGGAAAGGTATCGCTTGACTATCCAGCGACCTGGCAGGTCGAAGTTAGCGAGGCGGGAGAGCTTGGGATCACCAATGTCCCTGAAGTTCCATCAGGTCTGGTATCAACGAGGTTGTATCGCGTCGATGCGCCGCCGGGTCCTTTGGTAGATGCCAATATTGATAGCTTTATTGAAGAAGGGGCAGCTGTGAGCCGTTATCGCAGTGTCACCATCGACGAGCAGTCGGCTTTGGTGATTTGGCTGGCCGAGCGTCCGGGTGAGCTGAGTTCTGCGATCGCAACCTTTATCGGCTACGGCGACGAAACTATCTTTCTCTTCAGCCGCTACTCGCCAGAGAATGCTGTTGCTGAAGAGAATATTCTCAACCTCCACGGTTCGTTTGTGAATTTAGCCGAGGGTGCTGGGGTTGCTCCTAGCGAAGAGTCCTCTGAAGCTTCGGTTACCTCAGAGGATACGTTCTCCGCAGATGAGAAGCCAGTTCTCCCTACCGAAGAGCTGCCGCTACAGAATGAGGAAATTCAGTTTTAGAGCAATCGCATGCCGGTGTTGATATCTAGCTGGCTACAGCTTGTTAACCATGCCATTCTTAGACCCGCCCATTAGGTACAGCAGCGCCATCCGTACGGCTACGCCGCTGGCGACTTGTTTGGAGACTAGACTGAGCTGAGGATCGTCCATTAGGTCGGAGGTGATTTCTACCCCACGGTTCGTCGGGCCGGGGTGCATGATTTTGACGTTGGGGTGACAGTTCGCAATGCGATCGCGCGTTAGCCCAAACTGCTGATGATATTCTCGTAGGCTTGGCAGTAGGTGGGCGCTCATCCGTTCTTTTTGTAGCCGTAGCGCCATCACAAAGTCAGCGTCTTTTAAGGCTGAATCGAGCTGCCAATGCACAAAAACTTTGCGCTGAAGCTGACCGGTCTCCGTTTGCAACGATTGAGAAAATGCTTCTACAAAGGCTTTTGGTAACAGTGTAGGTGGCGCGGCTAAGTGCACCTGTGCGCCACAGGCTGTCAGGCTCCACAGGTTGGATCTAGCCACTCGTGAATGCAAAATGTCACCGACAATCGCAACTTTTTTTCCTCGCAAATCTCGAATGCTGGGCTGCTCTGGATTCAGCGAATTGCATATCGTGAGCAAATCGAGCAGGGCCTGCGATGGATGCTCGTGCTGACCATCACCCGCGTTGAGCACACCTACCCCCGAGCCGATGCGGTCCATTTCCTGTGCGATCGTAGCCGGCACGCCCGAGCCCTTGTGGCGGATCACCATAAGGTCTGTGCCCATAGCAAGATAGGTTTTGGCGGTGTCCAAAATAGTCTCGCCCTTAGATAGCGACGAGCTGCCAGGAGAAAAGTTGAGCGTGTCTGCCGACAGGCGTTTTGCTGCTAGCTCAAAGCTGCTGCGAGTGCGAGTAGAAGGCTCAAAAAATAAGTTGGCGACAACCTGGCCTTGTAGGGTTGGAACCTTTTTATTGCGACGCGAGAGTACGCCTTGAAAGCTGAGGGCTGTTTGCAGTACGTTCTCGTATTCGGCAGGGACAAAGTCCTCTAGAGAGATAATATGGCGTCGATTCCAGGGAAAGTTAGTCATAAGGGAAAATTTACCGCCCACCCGCTCAGTTTATAGCTTTGGTCATATATCTTTGTTTGTGCGTTATCGAGTGCATCCAGTGTCATAGAAACTTGATTTCAGGCGATCGCTTTAAGTATTTGGCTAAAGCTTCGTAAATTGGCACACAAATAAGCGCGGGTCGGTCATCTGTTTTGTAGGATAGGAACACCTTTATATAGTGCTGTACTCAGTATTTCGTCAGATGGTTCGGTTGCCAGAATATATCCAAACGCGTATTTCCCAGCTTGCGTCTCCTCGCAGGCTCAACCACCCTAAGCACCACTCTAATCATGGGCATCGCTCTTACCTTAAAGGGGCCACGGGTCTTGCTCTGACGCTGACATTAGCGGTGGCAGGCTGCGCCACTTCCCCAGACCAAGTTGCCGAAGACCCGGTAGATGGTTCTGCTCCCGAGGTGGTAGAGCCACCCAAATAATCGCTGCCGCCCGCCGGCACAGATCAATCTGCTAAGCAACCGGTGGAAGCTCAGCCCAACGAATCGCCCAATGCGGGTGGCAAGCAGCCTAGCTCGGGTGAAATGGTCACCGTCTCGGTGTACACCATCGATGACCAGTGCAACAACTTCGTCGAGCAGCCGTTGCAGGTGCTCAGCGGTGTGGCGATGGATGAGGCCGTTGCCAAAGCGGTAGATGTCAGCGCTAATGACCTCAATGCTTTTAAGCTAGATGGCTATCAGGTCAATGTTGACGGCAATACAGCGATTGTTGACATGCGCTTAGCACCAGGCTCAGAGCGTCAGTTTGTCTCGCTTTCCAGCTGTGAGCAGCGTATGCTCTTCGGCAGTGTGGAAGAAACGTTGCTGAACAATGCCGATTGGGATGTGGATGCTGTGAAGTTTACCACTGCTGGCAAAGAGCTGGTTCTGTGACTATCTACTGCGTAGAGACTGCGTCCCTGGCTTCGCCATGCCGATAGGCTACGGCTACGCTCAGCCACCGTATACTTAGCGTTTAGAGACGGAACGACTGGTCTTTAGATACCAGCGCCAGGGCCGATCTGCGGCCTTAGTGATCCCAATTCGGGTCGTTTGAACAATGTCGCTAGCGCTAACAGGTTGAGACCTATGTTCTAGCCATAGTTTGCTATCAGGATGGTAGAGCGCACCGTCTAGTTCACGATCAACGTCTAGTGCTCTGCACAGCTTTCCAGGCCCTGCCGCAATTCGGTGGGGCTTTTGGATTTGTTTTGGAGTGAGGTGTGATGGAATGATGTTCAGCTCTAGGGCGCGAATGAGGACGGCGCTGCCAATACCTGCTGTTTCGGTGACGACGTTGAGGCAGTGGTACATGCCATAGATCAGGTACACATAGCTGTGGCCGGGGGGACCGAACATGGCTTCGTTACGTTTACTTTTGCCACTGTAAGCATGGCAGGCCGGATCTCCTGGGGCATAAGCTTCGGTTTCGACGATGGTACTTCTAATGAGTGGCCCGTTAGGGAGTTGGCGAACGAGCGTGGTGCCAATAAGGTCGGGTGCGACTTGGATGGAGGGGCGACGGCACCAGTCTGGTGCAATCATTGACGGTTGGATTACGTCTCCTTTGCGGTTCTCGCTAGAGCCTATTTTTTTCTCGCTAGAGTTATTTGTCATAAACCATTAAGAATTGGCCGTTCTCTCAATCACAGTTGTTACGATTTTAAATGAACTAATCTTTTGAGGTACGCCTGCAAAGGTACGCCTATGCTTTCCTATGGATTTCAAACTCGTCGTGTTCGTTTTGACTGGCTTATTTAGCGTTGCCTGCCTATTTTTTGGCACCCGCAACGGTTTTTACGATTCAGAGAACTATCATGGCAATGGCTCGGCGCATTAATTACTTGCACTGGGCACAGCATGACTGACCCCTGCGTTGGGATGCTGTTGGTACGTTGCTAGACTGCTGTTATTCTTGCTGATGCCGCAACTAGTGCATTGGCGCTCGCCCATTTCCCAAATGCACGGTGCATTTTTGACTAACTGTGACTGAGCTGTCCTGCTTGCCCTACAGTGTCGGCTATGAAGATGAAGGGGTTTGTCTGAGCGTTCAGATAGGCCCCTATTCTATTTTGCTCGACTGTGGCCTGACCGATATTAGTCCCCTGCGCGAAGCGTCTGCTGATTTTGTATTTTGCAGTCATGCTCATACAGATCACATCAGGGGGCTGCTGCCTCTACACCGGGCACTGCCCCATCTGCCTATTTTTAGCAGCGACGTTACTGCCCGGCTGATGCCGCTCAACTGGCCTGGGCAAGAAGACGCTCGCTTTTGTCGGTCTTTGCCTTGGCGCACCAGTACTGAAATTGCGCCGGGGCTATCGGTACAGCTGTGGCCTGCCGGTCACTTGCCGGGTGCAGCCTGTTTTTTGATTACGTATAAAGCAGCAGCGCGTACCTATAGCATTTTTTATAGTGGGGACTGCTTCCTTTCAAATGGTCGGTTGGTAGAGGGTTTGCCGCTAGCGGAACTGCGAAATCTTAAGCCCAACGTATTGATTGTGGAGGGTAGCTACGGCATAGAGCGTCATCCCCACCGTAAGCAGCAAGAAAACTACTTGATTGACCGGCTGAGTGCCGCTTTAGAGAACGGCGGGCGGGCGGTTTTTCCTGTGCCTCTGATAGGGCTAGGCCAAGAGCTACTGATGCTGGTACGTAGCCATCATCAATTCACTGGGCAGCCAATCGATGTATGGGTCGATCCGCTCATTGCGGCAGGATGTGATGCTTATTTGGGTTGCTTGAGTGCGCTGCCAGAAACCGTGCAAAACTTTGCCCAGCATCAGCCGTTGTTTTGGGATGAGCGAGTGCTCCCTAGGGTGCGACGGCTGGTGCAGCCTGTGGGTGGCTTGTCGCAAGATGAATTTCAAGATGGCGAGGTGCCTGGTTCAGCTAAGTCGGGTTCAGGGGCTGAATCTGGGTCGACTATATTTATCGTGCATCCGGCGACGCATCCGAGCCTATATGGCCAAAAAGATGGGAGCGACTGGACGGTTTTTGTGCCAGATGTTGCGGACATTCTGCTCTGGCAAAGCCAGCTGGATACGCGTTACTACCAGTTCGACTGGCTATCGGAGCTGGCTGACGCAACCGGTGTGAACCAGCTACCGGTAGAGCACTACATGCTGACAAGTCACTGCGATGGCGGCGGTACCACGCAGCTAGTGCATAACTTGCGGCCCCAGCATATTGTTTTTGTCCATGGTGGGGCGCAACAGCTGACTGATTTGGCCAGTTTGGATGATTTGCAGGCCCGATATCAACTGCACTTACCGACGCCAGCACAGTCGATCGATCTACCGTTGGCTTCCGAGTTTTGGCAGCCTGCACCGCCACAGAGCACGCTATACGAGGGTGAGGTAGATACAAGTACAGGGAGCGTGCAGCTACGACTCCCTCAAAGTTTGGAGAGCGATCCTCGATGGGCGCAGTTGGCCGATACCGGTGTGGTGGAGGCTAGCTGGCAGGGGGATCAGCTAGTCATACGAGGGCTGGGTCAGCGAGAGCTCATGCAAGTGACGCCAAATAAGTCGGGCGATGGTGAGTCGACTTGCTACTACTGCCGCCATTTGCGCGGTCAGCGCTGTCGCAATCCAGAATCGCCGCTGGTGGGATTGCAAGTGACGTCGGATGGCTCATGCGCGGTGTTTGAGCGGTCTGGAAAAGGACTGTCATAGCCGGGTTTGTCAATGCAGTGGTTCAATGGCACTTTATTTGCAGCTGATTGCCCTGCGATCGGTAATCGGGCTTTCGATGACAAAGCTCTGAAGTTTGGGGCTAGTGTGTTTACCACGATGCGAGTGTATGAGCAGCGGCTAGATCATCCGCGATCGCAATTCTCTGCTCACTGTGATCGCCTCACCCACTCCCTCCGCACCTTCGACTGGCACTCTCCCAACTGGCCCTCTGTGCACAAAGGATGCCAGCAGCTCCTACCCCACTATCCAGTCATCCGAATCACCATTTTCTCCGACGGTACAGAGTGGATTACAGGCAGAACTTTGCCTCCAAAACTCGCTGTCTGGCAGCAAGAGGGCATTGCCTGCTGGCTTGCTCCATCTACCTACGCCCGCAGCCTACCCACTCACAAAACCGGCAACTATCTAGCTTGCTGGCTCGCCCGTCAACAGGCGCAAAAGTATGGCGCTGACGAAGCGATTTTGACCAACTGCCAAGGAGACTGGCTCGAAACCGCGACGGGTAATTTGTGGGGTTGGGCCGATGGGCAGTGGTGGACACCGTTGCCAACCCATTCTGAGAAGCATGGTAATAGTTTGTGCTTGCCTGGATTAATGAGAGACCGAATGCGGAAAATATTGAGTAAAAAAGGACAGGCCGTCAACGGAACGGTTTGGAGCCCAGCGGTGGTTTCTGGCTTTGATGCGATCGCCTACACCAACTGCGTCGTAGAGCTTGTACCCATTCACACAATTCTTTATGAGCACACTACACTGGAATACAACACCCACCATGCCAGCCTTAAAGTACTCCGTCAGTGGCTCGCAAGTTCTTCATAGCGCTGTGTGCGATTCCTGAAATGAGTTAACATAAGTTAATAACAAAGGAAAAACGCTAACAGTATTGAGCTCTATCCCCTGATTTCTAAAGGCTTTCGCCGATAGAAGCTGGCTAGCTTTAAGACTAAGCATCCTCACTCAACTATTAAAGGAGGCTTCCCCCCGGTGAATAAGCGCTGGAGAAACACGGGTCTTTACGTATTACTCGTCGTTGTTGTCATTGTGTTGGCAACCGCATTTTTTGAACAATCAGGTAGCGTCAAGCCCGAAAAATGGCGCTACAGCAGATTTATTAACGAAGTCGAGCAGGGACGGATCGAAAACGTCACCATTACCTCCGACAAGTCTACAGCTAGCTTTGCTTCCCCTGATGGCACAGGCCGTATTGTCGTCAACCTAGCTCAAGACAATGACTTGGTGAACACGCTCACCAGCAATAACGTTGACATCACAGTGCAACAAAGCAGAGACGATAGCGCACTTGCTAGAGTCTTCACCGCTTTGATTTTCCCTGTTCTGCTGCTGGTGGCACTTTTCTTCATCTTCCGCCGTGCGTCGAATGGCCCCGGTAGCCAGGCGATGAATTTTGGCAAGTCAAAAGCTCGCGTACAGATGGAGCCTCAGACGCAGGTTACCTTCGGCGACGTAGCTGGTATTGACCAAGCAAAGCTAGAGCTAACTGAAGTCGTTGACTTTTTGAAGAACGCCGATCGCTTTACAGCCATTGGTGCCAAGATTCCTAAGGGCGTACTGCTAGTGGGCCCTCCTGGTACAGGTAAAACGCTTCTGGCAAAAGCAGTAGCGGGTGAAGCGGGTGTGCCCTTCTTCTCTATCTCCGGTTCTGAGTTTGTAGAAATGTTTGTGGGTGTGGGCGCTTCCCGTGTCCGTGACCTGTTTGAGCAAGCTAAATCCAACGCACCTTGTATCGTCTTTATCGACGAGATTGACGCGGTGGGTCGTCAGCGTGGCGCGGGCCTTGGCGGCGGTAACGATGAGCGTGAGCAAACGCTCAACCAGCTACTGACCGAAATGGACGGCTTTGAAGGCAATACAGGCATCATTATCATTGCGGCCACAAACCGCCCTGACGTGCTTGATGCAGCTCTACTTCGCCCCGGTCGTTTCGACCGTCAGGTCGTTGTAGACCGCCCCGATTATGCGGGTCGTTTGGAAATTCTGAATGTTCACTCCCGTGGCAAGACCTTCTCTCAAGACGTTGACCTTGAGAAGATTGCTCGCCGTACGCCTGGTTTTACCGGTGCGGACTTGTCCAACCTGCTGAACGAAGCGGCTATTTTGGCAGCGCGTCGTAATCTCACTGAGATTGCGATGGATGAAGTCAACGATGCGATTGATCGCGTTCTGGCTGGTCCTGAGAAGAAAGACCGCGTGATGAGCGAAAAGCGTAAAGTGCTAGTTGCCTACCACGAAGCGGGTCATGCTTTGGTCGGTGCTCTGATGCCTGACTACGACCCTGTGCAAAAAATCAGCATTATCCCCCGTGGTCGTGCCGGTGGTTTGACTTGGTTTACCCCTAGTGAAGAGCGCTTGGAGTCTGGCTTGTACTCTCGTTCTTACCTCCAAAACCAGATGGCTGTGGCCCTGGGTGGTCGCCTAGCTGAGGAAATCGTCTTCGGTGATGAGGAAGTGACCACAGGTGCTTCTAATGCCCTTCAGCAAGTTGCGAATACAGCTCGCCAGATGGTGACTCGCTTCGGCATGAGCGATTCGCTTGGCCCGGTTGCGCTCGGTCGTCAGCAAGGCAACCCGTTCTTGGGTCGCGACATTGCCAGCGAGCGCGACTTTTCTGAGAAGACGGCTGCTTCTATCGACAAGGAAGTGCGCTCCTTGGTAGACCAAGCTTACGCTCGCTGTAAGCAGACGCTCACTGAGAACCGCCACATCCTCGATAAGCTGGCTGACATGCTGGTAGATAAAGAGACTGTGGACTCTGAAGAGCTTCAGCAGCTGCTGGCTACTAGTGATGTGAAGATGGCTAGCGTCGCATAGGCAAAATTGCTGCCACAGCTGGAAAGGGATACTCCCCCTTTCCAGCTGTGTTGCTTGTGCCCGCGAGTGAAATGACTGATTGGCTGATAAAGCAGACGAGCGAAAAGGTGAGTGGTTTTCGTATGTAGCACCTGACACATCAAGCTTGTTACAGATGAGGACAATATAGAAGTGGGTTGAATTAATGCTCTACTTATCCGTTAAGGTTTACGGATGTTGTGTATTTTTCCGCTCTTTAAAGTCGTATTTTTTCCCACCCTAATGGCTCCTCTCAGCAAGATTGCGGTTAGGCGGTCATATTTTTGTTTAAGTGCTTTTTGTTTAAGCGCTAAGTCCCGTCTAGCAGTTAGGTTGGCTACCAGTGCGTTCATGGTTATGCTAGGTAGCGTTGCAGGCTGTAGCCTAGGTGAGGTTGCTACCGACACCGATACGCCGCTACGTAGCGTATCTAAAACGTCTAAAACCGTTACTGTTTTTGGTCGGCTTGTTGGCAAAGAGCAAGCTAACTTTGAAGCAGCGGTGCGTCCTTTCGAGGAAGAGACCGGCATTGATGTTATCTATGAAGGCTCCGAATCATTCGCAAGCCTGCTCCGAATTCGAGCAGGTGTTCTCAACTTTCCTGATGTAGTCATTATTTCTCAGCCAGGACTGATGGCTGAGTTTGTGAGAAGTGGAGACTTGGTGCCGCTCTCTGATTTTATGGATCGCAAAGATCTCAGAGCTGCTTACTCAGACAGCTGGCTCGATCTGGGCATGGTTGATGATGAAACCTATGCGATTTGGTATCGTGCTGCGGTAAAAAGCTTGGTGTGGTACCGGCCAAGCGCATTTGAGGCAAAGGGTTACGATATTCCGACAACGTGGGAGGCGCTGATTGCGCTGAGTGATCGTATTGTGTCTGAGGGCGGTACACCTTGGTGCATTGGTATAGAAAGTGGGGCAGCTACCGGCTGGACAGGGACAGACTGGATCGAAGACATTATGCTGCGCACGACTGGCCCCGAAGCCTACAGGCAGTGGGTCGAGCATGAAATGCCATTCAACGCGCCCCCTGTGGTCGACGCATTTGATAAATTTGGGCAGTTTTTGCTCACGCCCAAATATGTCAGTGGTTCAGCAGCTCAAACAGTGAATATTCCATACCGTCAGTCCCCACTGGGGCTGTTTGACGAGCCGCCTAGCTGCTACATGCACCGGCAGGCTAGTTTTATTTCAGCATCTTTCCCCGCAGGAAAATTGCCCAGAGTGGACTATGACATTTTTCCACTGCCTGGCATTGACGCGCGTTTTGGTCTGCCCATACTAGTTGCAGGTGAGTCCATTAGCATGTTCAATGACACGCCCGAATCTCGGGCGCTGATGATCTACCTTGCTAGCCCGGAACCTCACGAAATCTCAGCACAGCTCGGGGGCTTTATTTCACCGCAAAAGCAGGTCTCACCAGAGGCCTACTCCGATATTGTGAATCAAAGGATCGCTCAAATTCTGGCCAATGCAGACGTTATTCAATTTGATGGCTCGGACATGATGCCGGCCTACGTTGGTACCGACACTTTCTGGGATGGCATGATTGACTTTGCCCAAGGGAAATCGGCGGAAGCGGTGACTAACGAGATAGAGGAGAATTGGCCGAACTGAGGCATGGAGAACAAGGTCACTGTTCTACGGGGAGCACATCAACGCAGTTGAGTCTATCGAGGTCGCAGGCGAGTTAATAGCTTCAGCCAGAACTTCTGCAGAATTATTAGGGCTTTCGATGAGCTTAACTTTGTGTAGGGTTGCGCCGATGTCTTTTATGGGCTGTCGTAAGAGATGGCAAATGCGCAGGATGATGTTTTCGGCGGTGGGGACGACGTTGGCAAAGTAGGGGACATCTTTGTTTAGGAAGGTGTGGTCGAAGGGTTCGATGACATGGTGGGCGATCGCATCCTGCAGAGCCACCAAGTCCACAATCATCCCTGTACGCTGATCAATCTCACCTTTTACGGTGACTTCGACGGTGTAGTTGTGCCCATGCCCATTTGGCCTAGCGCATTTGCCGTAGATTTCACAGTTCTCCTCGTAGCTCAACTGCGGTAGGGCCAGCCGATGCGCCGCGCTGAAGTGAGAAGAGAGGGTGAGATAAGCTTCCATTCCGTTTCCTTTGTAGTCAGCCCAGAGTTCGGGCGTTTCAAATAGCTGAATATTGATGATAGGTAAATGTGGCCTGAGGCGATGCCAAATCACTCGGGCGATGTGCTCGGTGGTGGGTAGCGTTGTTTTGAACTCGCTCCAGGTGTCGTTGAGATAGGCAAAGTCCAGCGGCTCAACGATTTCCCTGTGGATAATGTCCCGAGCGTCGGAGAGGTTGAGCACCATGCCGTAGTCGTCTAGCTCGCTTTCGATGGAGGTGTGCAGCTCATAGTTGTGGCCGTGGCCCATCTTTTGGGTGCACTTGCCAAAGCGCTGCTGGTTTTCGGATTCGGTCAATTCTGGAAGCCAGTATCGATGGCTGGCAGAAAACTGCGATCGCCGATTGATGGTGCATTTCATGAGTGCGCGTTTACCACAGTGAGCTGATAGGTGGGCCGACGAATCCTAAGAAAATAAATTAAGAGTTATTAAAAGACTTTGGGGGTTGCTACCTGTGTAATGGCTGCAACCCTTCCATTTTATAGAAAAATAGGCGGATGCCCGAATGTCATGGGTAGTTGTCATTTCTAGAAGTAACTGTAACAATGAATACAGAAAGCAAATTGGAGTACGTTCATCTCAGATCCTTATAATGAGGCCACTTGAGACGGAAGTAAGAGATTCGACTCCAAATCTCTGAAGGAACGCGTTCCCAACAAAGTCTAACAACCCATTCTTTGAGGAACGAACAAGTGAAACTTACCTATCGCGGTATTCAATACGATTACAACCCTCCCATGCTAGAGGTCACTGAAAGTGAAATAGCCTGCAAATATAGAGGCCAGTCGGCGGCTTACACCTATGTTCGCCACGTGCCTATTCCGCAGCCCGCAGAAAACTTGCGCTATCGCGGTGTTGCTTATCAAACGAATCGCTACGGCCAGGTGCAGCAGCTGAGTGAAGCAACCCCAGCATCTGTTAATACAGGTGGCGCTTTGTCTGGCTTGCGCAGCAAGCTGACAGGCACCAGCGCTGCGGCCCAAGCACGCCGTGAGCTGCTGAACGAAGCTAGTGAACTGCATCAGTCAAACATTGCTCGCTCCCTGGCGCATCGAATTGAGGTAGCAAAAGAGCAGGGCAATCAAACTTTGCTAGAGCAGCTAGAGTCTGAAATGCGCCAGAACGCTTAGGGCTCTTTTGGCTAGATGTCTTTGACTAGATGTCTTTGGCTAAGTGTCTTTTTGCATTGAGATTAGTCGGTAAATAAGGGGGAGGGCTACGGCTCTCTCCCTTTTTGCTACTTGCAATAAGTTTTTTGCTAAATATGCTGTCTTTAGAGTGATTTTGCTTGATAGAAACGCTACCTGTCTGCCAACAATGTTTAAAGTGGCAGTGGGTCAGTTGCTTGGCCCGTGGGGAGAGGACGCGATGGGTATTTTTAATCAAGTTTTTAAGACAGATTCTGAGAGCAAGATGGCGATGAATGCAGCGGAGGCATTCGCGTCGATTTGTTTGGTGGCGATCGCATCGGATGGCTACCTTTCAGAGTCTGAAGAAGAAGAGATGGACATGCGCCTTAGCCGTATGCAGCTATTTGAAGGGGTAACCAAAGAAAGCTGGACGCGGATGAAGACCTACTTGCTAGAAGGTCTGAAGAAATATGGGCCGAATGAGCTGATAAAAAGTGCCAAGGTAGCTTTACCACCTAACTTAGCGCCCACCGCGTTTACCATGGCTGTTGACCTGGTCTTTGCTGACGGTACGGTCTCAAGAGAAGAGCAGGCCTTTGTCGATGACCTACGTCGGTTGCTTGTGATTCCGGATGACTTGGCGCTGAAGGTGGTTGAGGTGATGACGATTAAGAATAAGGGCTAGGCCAACGCGCTAGTTCAGTGGAGTCTTCCCTGGTACGCCAACGGCCCTAGGCAAGTCATCTGGTGTTGGTTGCTCTTTGTAGATGAAAAGACAGTTGCGACTGCTTTGTGTGAGCGGTGTTTGCCAGCTTTGCAGGTCGGTAAGTTCGCCGCCTAGTAAGTCAATGACTGGGATAATCGCTTCGGTGTCTTCGGTCGTCCACTGGCCTCGATACAGCACAGCCTGTCCGCCCACTTTCAAGAGGGGAAGGACGTATTCTGCGCAGGTAGCCGTTGGCCCAACGGCGCGGATGAGGGCGAGGTCGTATTGCTCCCTGTGGGCGTTGTCTTGGCCTAATGTCTCGGCTCTTTGGGCGAGGCAGGTGGCTGGTAAGCCCAAGGTTTGGCAGAGGGCGTAGAGGAACTGAATTTTTTTGCGGGTGGAGTCGACTAGGGTGAGGGAAAGGTCGGATGCGTTGGGTGAGGTGGAGAGTGCGATCGCCGCAGGCACCCCCGGAAAGCCACAGCCTGTGCCAATATCAATAATCCGTAGCGGTTCAGAAGCTTCTTCTATCTCGGAGCCTTCTGATTTCCCAGTGTTGTTAGATGTTTCGTCATCTTCTTGACCCTCCTCTTCTTCCGGTTCTGATAGCCAAGGTGAAATCCCGCTGAGTGAATCCCAAAGATGCTTTTCCCAGAAATCATCGGGTGCGGTGATGCGAGTGAGATTGAGCTGTTTGTTGCCTTCTAAAATTTGTTCGTATAGCTGCTGAAAGAGAGTTTGCTGTTGGTCGTTGGGCTGCCAGCGAAGGCTGCTTTGCCAGAGGTCGAGATGGGTGGGGAGGGTGGCTGGCATTAGATGTTGTTTAGGGTGTGTGGGCTGGCTGATGGCGCTGTCGTAGGTCTTCGAGGTTGGCGCTGCTGAGCTGGCCGTGGTCAATGGTCCAAGCGTGGTCGGCTATATCTACTAGGTCTTCGGCGTCGTGAGAGACGATGAGTAGGCTCCATTCTTGTTTGAGCTTGGCGAGCAAGTTTACGAGCTGCTGCCGCATAGACCAGTCTAAACCAGCGGTGGGTTCGTCTAGTAAGAGCAGATATGGCTGGCGAATGAGCTGTACTGCCAGTGCTAGTCGCCGCTGCTGACCGCCGCTGAGCTGTTGTGGGGAAGCTTGCAGTGACAAATCGCCCAAGCCTACTGATTCTAAAGTCTCGCAGACGCGCTCTGAGGTGAGCTCACGGTGGCCAAGTCGGAGTTCTTCTAGCAGAGTATGGCCGCAGAAGTGTCGTTCTGGAAACTGGAAGACAATGCCACCTAGCTGCTGAAGGGCCTCTGGGAGCAGCGCTTGCTCTCGCCAGAGTATTTTGCCACTGCTAGGGGTGGCCAGGCCGGCCAGTATTTCTAGCAAGGTGCTTTTGCCAGAGCCACTGGGGCCGATGATGAGGCCGAGCTGCTTGGGGGCGAGATCAAAAGAGATGTTTTTGAGAATGGGAGCGGGAGTGGCCGTAGGGTGGTAGCTGAGGTCGCGGAGGTGAAGCATGTGGCTGCGTAGGACTGTATAGTGCTTAAGAGTAATGCTTAAGGCGATTAGGTGGGGCGGTATGCAGGTTCATTTCCGGGAGTGTGACTTCTTCAATTTGTGGATATGGCTGGAGTTCGACACAGTGCCTTCGATTGCTGAGCAGCAGTATGTGGAAGAGATTTTGAATTCTTGGTTTTTTATTGGAAAGCTAGGAGGATTCAATGCTGAGAACTTGCAGGTGCAGGAGACCGGGGTAGATATTAGCTATTTTGACTATGATGAGGACGAGTCGGAGCGATCGCTAATTTCCCTTATGCACAATATGGCAGAAGTTGAGTTTCAGGGACTCTGGAGCCGCTGTTGGTTTGATCTGGGAACGACGGATGCGCTGGCACTAGATGTTTTGATTAATACCATGCGGCAGTTCAGCAAGGACTACGTAGAAATTCGCCAGATTGTAATTGGTGGCGAAAATGAAGACTGGCCAGTCCCTCAGGAGAACCCTGAGGCTGCTTTCCCAGAGTAGAAGGCGCTCGAATGCAGGATGTACTTATACCTTTGGGTATGTGCTTTGTTCCGGACGTTGACAATAATGGAAGAACCTAATTGGTGGGTGCATAAATCGATAGGCGCATAGAAGAGGTAGATGCAGCAGCAGGAGGACCCTATGGCAAAGCGTATTCGTCCGATTGCTCTAGGACTGATTGAGCACGAAGGTCATATTTTTGTGAGTCGGGGCACAGACCCCAAAACGCAGGAATCCTTCTACCGATTTTTGGGCGGCGGCATTGATTTTGGTGAAGCCAGTCAAGCCGCGCTAGTGAGGGAGTTTTTAGAGGAAGTCAGCGCTGAGCTGACAGCGGTTGAATACGTTACTTGCCTAGATAATATTTTTGTGTACAACGGTAAGCCCAAGCACGAGCTTATTCAGCTATTTCGAGCGCGGTTTGCTAATCCTCATTTCTATCAACTGAAGGAAACGTTTCGCTTTGTAGAAGGTGAGCGTATCGATCAGGCTCTATGGATAGAGACCTCACGCGTGTTCAGCGGTGAATATCGTCTTGTCCCTGAGAGCTGTTATCAATATTTGGCAACCTGATTTTGATACATACACCTTACGTGCACCTGTGGTGATGCGATAACTTAAAGTGCTGGCAAGTGCAAGGTGCTTTTTTATACCTTTTGTATGTGCTGCTCTCGTTCGTCTTTTCATCGTCGTCTTTTTTAATTGCCAGAGGTTTGTGTGCGCGGCTTTAATCGTTTGAGCATTCAGTCGAAACTAATGACCATGCTGCTGGCTGTAAGCATTGGTTCGATTGGGGTGATTGCCTATGTGGGCTATCTCAGTGGGCGCGATGCTATTCGAGGTGGCGTGATTAATCAATTGCGAGGACTGCGAGCGTCTAAGGCAAGCCAAATAGAAGATTATTTTCGCAATTTGCGCAGGGAGCTAGATGTATTGAGTGCTAGTCCGACCTTTGTCTCTGCGATGAGCGATCTGTCTGGTTCATTTGCGACGGTATTGAGCGAGGTCGATACAGTAGATGCGGCCGGTGCTGGCGCACTGCGTCAGTTTTACAGTCGTGAATTTGCGCCGAGACTTTCTGAGAATATTGATGCGATCGCCAATGCAGATACGTTTTTACCCGCCTCTACGCTGTCGCGCTATTTGCAGTATGAGTACATTGTCAACAATCCGAACAAAATTGGGGAGAAGCAGGCGCTAGACGATGCTGGAGATGGCACAAAGTACAGTGCCTTTCACAAGCGATATCATCCTATTTTCTCAAAAATTGTTGAGGAGTTTGGCTACTACGATCTCTTTTTGATCGACAACAGCGGCAATATCGTTTATTCGGTCTTCAAAGAGGTCGATTTTGCGACGAGCTTGACCATTGGCCCCTATGCGCGAACATCGCTAGCTACCGTATACAAAGAAGCTCAAAAGCAGAACAGCAGCTATATTGCGATGGCAGATTTTAGCTTTTACTCGCCTTCTTATGGTGAGCCCGCAGCTTTTATGGCAACCCCTATTTACCGAGGAACTGAGCTACTAGGCGTCGTTGCTATCCAGCTGCCAGTGGATGAAATTAATGAGGTGATGACGGGAAACAGCAACTGGCTGAGCGATGGTTTTGGCGAGACGGGGGAGACTTTCCTCGTGGCCTCCGATGAAAAGATGCGCTCTGATTCTAGACTGCTGATCGAAGAGCCTGACCGGTATTATGAGGCTATTGGCGAATTCATAACAGAAGATGAGCTGGACCGAACTCAGTCGCTAGAGACGTCTGTACTAAATCAACCGGCTGTGAGCCAGGCTGTGAAAAGTGCGCTGAAAGGTGACAGCGGTGTCGCAGAGAATATTGAAAACTATTTGGGCAAAGAGGTAATCAGTGCCTATGCGCCGCTAGATATTCGCGGTGTTGACTGGGTAATTCTTTCGGAGATCGATCAGGATGAAATCTTTCAGCCGATTTCGACGTTTGCTCAGCGGGTGCTGATATCAGCGGCGGGTTTAGTTTTTGTGATTACCTTGTTGTCTCTTTGGTTGGCAAGAGCGTTCTTAAAGCCGGTTAATCTTTTGGGTGAAGGCTTTAAGCGATTGTCTAAGGGGCACAAAGAAGTGGATGTGCCGATCCTGGCAAGTGATGAGCTAGGTGAGCTGGCAAAAGCCTTTAACCATATGGTGAAGAAAAATCGGAAGACGAGCGAGCTGGTTTTTCAGAAGACGCAGGAAACGGAGTCGCTGCTGCTGAATATGTTCCCTGAGTCGGTGGCGAAGCGGCTGAAGCGAGGGGAGAGCGCGATCGCAGACGAAGCCGAAAGTGTCACCGTCTTATTTGCCAATATCCTCAACTTTCAACAGCTCACCGCAGACCTAAAGCCTAAAAAAGCAATTGAAATTTTGAATGATATTGTCAGTGCGCTAGACGACGCGACTGAGACTCACGGCATTGAAAAGATTAAAACGACAGGCAGTGAGTACCTCGCGGTTAGTGGCTTATCAGTTGCTCGCCTCGATCACTCCAAGCGAGTCATTGATTTTGCGGTGGAAGCCATTCGCCTAATAAGCCAAGTCAACCGTGAATGGGATACCGATTTGAAGCTGCGAATCGGTGTCCATACCGGTAGTGTGATGGCTGGAACGGTGGGCAGTCAGCGGTTGATTTACGACGTGTGGGGTGACACGGTTGTGAGCGCTCACTATGTGCAGTCAGCCGCAGCACCCGACAGTGTCTTTGTGAGTAAAGCGGTCGCTAATAATCTAGTAGATATTTACGAATTTGATCCAGAAGGTGAGATCACCGCACGTAGCGGTGAAAAAATATCTATATTGCGCGTCAGGGCATAGTATCGCGTGCCAAAGCGTAGTGGTCCTAAAAAACAAGAGAGCAAAAAACAAAGGATTAATAAGAGACTAGTCGGCTATGAACATATCGCTTACAGATCAGTGGCTGCCCTGGGGACTGGGCCTGATGCTTATTTTCCCACTGTTGATGGTAGCGCTAGCAGAGCTATTGCTACAGCTAAGAAAGCGGGACCACCCCATGACACGGGTGGTCAGGGAGCTACGCAACTGGGTTATCCCTTTGGCAGCGTTGGTCTTTCAGCTCACCAGGGTATTGCAGATTGATAAGGGCAACCTACCTATTCAGCTGGTGGAAACCCTCGCCTGGGTGTCTTTAATTGTGGCGGCGCTGTCGTTTGTAAATGTGTTGCTCTTTACGGGAGCAAAACCGGGCACTTGGCAAAACGACATGCCCAAGCTCTTTCGCGATTTGGTGCGTACGCTGCTGATTGCGGTGGGGATTGCCATTGTTTTGAGCGCCGTGTTTGGTGTCGATTTGAGGGGCGCTTTTGCGGCGCTAGGTGTTGGCGGTATTGTGTTGGGTTTTGCCTTGCAAGATACGCTGGGCAACTTATTCTCGGGGGTGGCGTTGCTGTTTGAGCGGCCCTTCGATATTGGCGATTGGCTAGAAGTAGACGGGCAGGTTGGCAAAGTAATAGAGGTCAACTGGCGCTCAGTGCACATTATGACGCGCAACCTAGAGCAGCTTGTGGTGCCTAACTCAGCTTTGGCCCAAGCGGTCATTCGCAACTACAACAAGCCCAGTCCTCGCCATCGTGAAAGCGTAGATATTGGTTTTTCGTATGGTGATGCGCCGAACACTGTGAAGCAGGTGATGCGTGAAGCGGCGCTAGATACGACTGGCGTCCTCAGCCAACCAGCACCTATTGTGCAAACGATTTCTTATGACGATAGTTCTATCGGCTATCGGGTGTATTTGTTTTTAGACGATTACAGCCAGGTGCCCTCCATTCGAGATGAGTTTACGACTCGCATTTGGTATGCAGCGCGGCGTAATGGGCTGTCGATTCCCTTTCCAATTCGAGATGTGTATCATCACCCTGTGCCAAAGGTGTCGGCAGAGGAGCCAATGCGGCGTTTGGCTAGCTATATGAAGTCTTTGCCCAGCTTGGCGATGGTGGATGATGATGTCCTAGAGGAGATTGCAACTCAAGCTCAGCTGGCTCATTTTGGCCGAGGAGAGTCGGTGATTGTGCAGGGCCAGAGCAATATAAAACTGCATTTTGTGTTGGCAGGTGGTGCGATCGCAACGACTAAAGATGTTGTGGGTAAGCAGTACACCATTGTTGAAATGACCCGAGGTGATTTCTTTGGCTATTCGGCTATTTTGGCTAACGAGCCTAGTCCGATGACCGTTACGGCCTCTGAAGACTTGGAGGTGCTGATTTTGGAAAGTGCTGCAGTGCAAAAAATGCTGAACAAAACACCTCGGTTTTCTCAGCAGCTTGGCATGGTGATTGATGCTCGCCAAAGTAAACTGAAGGCAATTAATCCTGTTGAAAATCAGGGTAGTTCGCTATTGTCTTCTAAGCGTTGATGAGCTGCTTTGTGCTTTCGCTTGGACGCTTAAAATACGACAGCACCAATAAAGCCGATTGAGAAAACAATAATGAATGCGATCGCTGCTAGCGACAGCCCGTCACCACCCTGAACGCTATCGAGCGCCGGGTAGCGGTAAATAAACTTTTTGGCAGCGGAAATTTGGCTGGGAGGTTTGGATCTTGGCTGAGTCCTGAGAGCAGGTGTACTCGGCAATGAGATGTTCACAATCTTGATGCCTGTCGCACTTAGCTGCTCGGCAGCCGTGGCCTCAACGATTGTTTGAACGACGGCGACTTTCTTTCGGCTGGGGGCGAATTTGCCGTAGAAGTTGAGCTGGGATTTGAGTGCGATCGCGCGCTCCGTAGTCAGCTCCAATGCGCAAAAAATAATCTCACGCTCCGTCAAAACATCAATCGTGCCACCATATTCATCCGCAGGCACATCGATAGAAACGCCCTGTCCTTCTTTTCTCAGGTGTTCAGCGTAGGTTTCTTTTAGGGCTATATCAGTACGAAACACTGTGAGCTAGTTCAGGAAAACAGATACAAGTAGATGCGTTGAGCTTAGAATACTGAATCCTATCGGTTTGATTGTTCCACAGGATAGCAGACACATGGTCAGTATCGAGTATCCACTGCATCATGAATCCTTTGTTCTTTTTGTCTGTATCGCTTCAACGATGTCAGCTGAATTTTATCGAGTGCGAGCTGTCGGGTTAGAGCTGTTACTTGAAAAGTGGGTAGTTCTACAACCGTTGCTATCGTCTGACTATCCACAGCACTACTTTCTATCAAAATGTTTCAGTCTGTCATAGTGGCAGACCTTTGACGCGAGCTGTCATTGCCATCTTAATCTTTCTCACAATCGCCAATGCTGACCCAGGTGGTAGAGCCGTCTTGCCAGTGCTCTTTTTTCCAGATGGGGGCGTTGTGCTTGAGGGTGTCGATGGCGTATTGGCAGGCGGCGAAGGCTTCGCTGCGGTGTGGGCTGCCGATGGTGACGAGGACGCTGATTTCGCCGACGGTGAGTTTGCCGGTGCGGTGGTGGATGACGACGTGGGTGATATCGGGCCAGATTTTTCGGATTTCGGCGGCGATTTGTTTGAAGACGACGAGGGCCATGGGTTCGTAGGCCTGGTATTCGAGGGCGACGACGCTTAGGCCGTCTGTTTGGTTGCGGACCATGCCGCTGAAGAGGGCGATCGCACCATTGGCCCCATCGTCAGCCAGCTGATAAGCATGAGTCAAGTCTAGCGGCGCGAACGTAATGGCAAAATTGTCTACGCTGCTTTCGTCTTTAGCTAGCTGCGTTTCTATCTCAAAAGGAAGTGGTGTTATTGGTTGAGCTGTCGCTGGTTGAGCTGTCGTTGATGGGTCGGTCATGGCTTATGCCCCTTTTTGGCTAAGGGAGTAGCTGCCTTGAGCGAAAGGCGCGACAGTTCGGTAGAGCTGTTCTAGCTGGGTGATGTTTTGAGAAAGGGTATAGCGTTCTAGAACGCGTGACCTGGCCTTTTGCCCTAGCATTTTTGTGATTTCTGGATGCTCGCGAAACAGAGGGAAGAGCGTTTGCATTTGGCTAGAGACCTTTTGCGTATTGAGAATGACGCCTGCACCAGCATCAAGTACTTCGCCATCGGCACCGGCATCGGTGGCAACGCAGGCCGTGCCACAGGCCATCGCTTCTAGCAAAGAAAGCGACAGCCCCTCGACCAGCGACGGCAAAATAAAGCAGTCGGCCCCACGCAAAATTTCAATCCGTCGCGCTTCGTTAGCAATAAAGCCCAGCCAAACAATACTGCTATCTGCGTAGAAAGCTTTGAGCGAAGCTTCTAAGGGGCCGCTGCCGACGATTGCGAGCTTGTCATTGAGTCCCATTTTGGCGGTGCGCCATCCTTTGAGCAGAGACTCGACGTTTTTTTCTGGCGATAGCCGCCCCTGATATACGTAGAGCTGCCGAGCGCCTAACTCTGCTTTGATGCTCGATGGGCCCGGTGCGTAGCGTAAAATATCGACGCCGTTGGGAATAACGGTTACTCGGTTTGCTGGTACGCCTAGCTTCATTAGCAAGTGGCGTTGAATTTGGGAAAAGACGATGACTTTGTCGTAGTTAGCCTGGCGAGGGG
>JBHJIY010000182.1:0-14837 GCA_050042985.1 Phormidesmis sp.
CTGACGGGGCGCGTCAGTTCTGTCGCATTCGCGGCTACATCTCGACCTTGAGAAAGCAAGGGCTACCTGTTCTTGATGCTTTGACAAGTACCTTTATCGGCAGCCCTGTTCTGCCATCATTTCAGCCTGAGTAGTTACGAATTAAGTAAGACTAGATGGCTTCTTGAGTAACAGAATATTAGTATTTATTTTGGTCAGGACAACAATGAGAACCATCCGACTAAAATCTGGCCAAAGCCTTCCCTCTCTCGGTATGGGTACATGGCGCATGGGCGAAAATAGCAAAGATTTTGACGATGAGGTGCTTGCACTCCGTCATGGACTAGGTCTTGGGTTCTCCCTGATTGATACTGCTGAAATGTATGGTGAGGGCGGCGCAGAAGAAGTTGTTTCTGAAGCTATTAAAGGTCGTCGCCAGTCTGTATTTCTTGTTAGCAAAGTTTATCCTCATAACGCTTCTAGGGACGGTGCGATTGCAGCCTGTAACCGAACCCTAAAGCGCCTAAATACCGACTACCTTAATCTCTACCTCCTTCACTGGCGCGGCTCCTACCCGCTCTCCGAAACCCTAGAAGCCTTTCAACAGCTCAAGCAAGCAGGCAAAATCCGCGACTACGGTGTCAGCAACTTCGATACTGACGATATGGAAGAAGCGATGCAAGTGCCTGGCGGGGACGCTATCGCTACTAACCAAGTGTTGTACAACCTGAGCCGACGTGGCATAGAGAGAAACCTGCTGCCCTGGTGCACGCAGCGTCAAATGCCTGTTATGGCCTATTCTCCAGTAGAACAAGGCAGAATTTTGAACAACGCTACCTTAAAACAACTGGCAAAAGAGAGAGATGCGAGTGCTGCGCAGATTGCGATCGCCTGGCTCCTCCAACAGCCCAATGTTGTTATCATTCCAAAATCCAGTCGTATTGACCACATAGAGCAAAACTACGCTGCACAGCACCTCGCGCTGAGTCCTCAAGAACTCGAAACCTTAGAGGTTGCTTTTCCTGCGCCAAAAAAATCTATTCCCTTGCAAATGCTGTAGCACCAAAAGTCTGTACCAAAAGTCTGCACCAAAGGTCTGCACCAAAGGTCTGCACAGAGAGATCGCTCAACTCTTTCTAATGATAGAGAGAGGTCAAATAGCTCTAGCTAGGTGTTACCAAGGGTTGCCAATCATCGTAAATGCTGACCAGTAAAACGGATGGGCAAAGTCCCAGTTGCCGCTTTCTGCTAATTCAGGAATCATTGCAATTGCTTCTCCGTCGGGGCCTATTACCTGTCCGTTTACGATACTTACTTCGCCTTGTAGCATGCTGATCTGAGCCTGTCTTAGAGAGTCTGAGCGCAGTTTTCCAGCGGAAAGCTGTTGATAAAACTGGGTCATGAAGCCCAGCGTGCCTTCATCGCTGACGGGCCAAAGGCTGGCCAAGGCAGATTCTGAGCCTGCGTTTACCGCAAAGCCTGCAAAGCCGTATTCCGATGCGCGATCGCCCAAAGCTGTATTACACGCGCTTAAGATAATCAGCCCAATATCACTATCTTTAAGATTTAGCTCATCTAGTTCATTAAGCGTGACCCGCTCATTCCACAGCTGAATGTAGGAGTTGTCCCAGTCGCCAGAGTTGAAAACGGCGTGGGTAGCCAGGTGGAGAATGTCGTAGCGATCGCGACTTAATTCTGTTTTAAGGTTATCTAGCGTAAAGTGTTCATTTAGGAAAGCTTCTCCCTGCCATAGCTCCTGCGCCACCAAAGACAGCTCTGCTTCCACTGCTGGAAGCGGTGGCTGCGCTGAGAAGCGAGATGCTCCCATCGCCAATACCTGACTATTGTCTCTTTCCATCTGCTCAGTAGAAGACGTGACCAAATCCGTCAGGCTAAAAGTTGGCATTAGCCCCAAGCTATAGCGCTCTACTAAAAACGCATCGCCATCATGCAGCACAGCCAATGGAATTGTACGCAGTCCATCGTCCATGATGAACGCCAGATTATCTATCTGTAGTTCGCCCAGCTCATATTCCAAGGGCTGCATAATCCAGCGATACAGCTGCTGCGCTGGCGGTAGGTAATCCTGAGGGCGAGAGAACTGGCTAGTGGCCTCATATCTCAACGAGCTGGCAACGGCTTCTACCTCGGCGCGCGTTACACCCCACCGTCGCCGCCTGATAGGCTCGCCTTCTCCAGAAATTAGCATTACTTCTAACTGATCGTTAGGGCTGCTCTGCTGTAAAAAAGCCTTTGGGTCATCCGTATTTTGCTTCACATTGCCAGAGGTCTCCGCATCGGGTACGAAGTAGACATATACCAATGCAGGCTTTATCGACAGATTCTTTTGTGCGTTAGAGAGTGTATCTTGTACCTGCTGTAGCGTGGCTACTTTGGTGGGTATCTCGCGATCGCCCGTCGACAGAAACTGGGTAAACTGCGCACTGGCCGCTGATTCAATTCGGCTAAAAACCTCCTGAGAAGCCATTGACTCCAAATTTGGCGAAAGCACGGTTAGGCTACTGCTGCGAGAAGAGTCATCGGCATTGATACGAAGCGCGGCTTGAATAGCTACCGGTAACAGCGAGATTGCTTCCTCTAGATTTTGCGTCAGTACGCTAATGTCTCCATCGACGAAGCTATCAAGGAATCTGTCTTCACCGATGGTGTTAGTTTGAGTTGTAATTGTTCCGGCTGTACCGTTAGCACTAGCGCTTCCGACGATGAAAGGAACTGCGCCATTTCCACCATGGGTGATGTCGATAGTATTGCTGGGGTTCGTCTCTATGCTGGGATTTTTGGCATTGTCATCGATATATCCTCCTATCTGAACAGCGCCATTGGTAGCAGAAACAACAATATCGCCGCCTTCTCCATCCTCTGGCGTTGCCCCTGTTGCATCGATAGAGGTTGCTGTAACATCGCCTTCTGTGCTTTCAATGGTGATGTCGCCGCCTTCTGTACTGATATGTCCGGCACTGATATCGCTTTCGGCCAGTAATGTTAGCGGCGATCGCCCTGTGGTCGATACCTCTCTGCCAAGCGCATTGATGCTATTACTAGATTGCAAAGTAAGTGAAGAGTCTCCCGCGAGATTATCTCTTAGGGTAATTGTGCCACTATTTTCATCGCCAATGGTAACACTCTCAAAGGCCGCTCCAAATAGAGACGATAGCTCCTCGTTTAGTAAGTTAAGCGTGTTGGCTGCGCCCGGATCAACCGTTCCTCCAAGTTCAATAGCAACGTTGGGGCTTCGGGTACGAATAAACAGATTTCCCTTTCCTGCAATTTCTGAAGGAATATATAGATCGTTACCCACCAAAGTAAGGTCACCAGCACCGCCATCAATGAGATCAGAGATTTGTGGTCTGTAATCGAGAAAGTTAATGGTGTCGTTACCGTTGCCGCCTACAATGCCGCTGACATCGTAAAACAACACATTGCTATGAGTCGAAAGCGTGTTAACCGGCTCGTTCTCTGACGAATAGTCCAATGTCCAAACGGTATCCAAATTGGGGCCAGCTAACGTAATCTTGCTGCCTCGAATGTGCGTCGGGCTCATAAAGCCGTTGCCGGTACCATCTGCAGTATCTGCTAGCAGTGTCACCTGCCCAGTCCCATTACTACGCCCAATATTAATCAGTTTTATACTGCTAGCTAGCGCTGCAATATCTTCAACAGAAATATTGAGTGCATCAGAAATATCATCGTCATCCCCAATCAAGATATTTTCACTGGGCGACATTGGCTGTAGCGTAACGCTCGAAGCTATGACAGAATCATCGCCGCCGCTCAAATCTATATTGTTGCTGTTGATCTCAATTGTTCCGTTTCCTGCATTCAGTGCTTCTGCTTGAACAAAAAGGGAAGCGCTCAAAACGATGTCGCCATTGGCTACTTGCCCAGCGACAGGACTCGTATCAATCGCACCGGCACGGAGATCGTATCCTGTACTGTAGCCAGCGCTAATTTCTACGGTGCCACCCGGTGCTCGAATGGTATCGCTAGCGTCCATCGAAAATCCGCCCGTTCCGTTTTCATTAACGTCTGCTTCAATGCTTAGATTGCTTCCTGGCGATAGCGTCAGTTCATTGTCTGTCAAGTTTTCAATAACAATATCGATGTTGGCTTCAATCTCAATATTGCTACTTTCAGAGAGTGCTTCCAAAGTTTTTTCGTACAGCGTAAACCAGATAGAGTTGCCTGTCGTTGTTCCAGGATCAGCGCCATCTTTAATAAGGACGTAGTTAGGATCGAAAAGCAGCGTACCAATATCGCCTTGATTAGCCAAAAGGCTCACCTCTCCGTCGTACGCCAAGCTGCGCTTGCTAGAGATTTCAGCAAAGCCGCCATTGCCACCCTGGTAGCCGCCCTGCGCCCTCAGTGAGCCATAAAAATTGGTCGACTCGTCCGACCAAATGTAGATTTGACCACCATCGCCTCGATGCGTTGCGCTAGCATTAAGCACCACTCCCTTACCTATGTAGGTCTGCTGAGCTGTGGGTGCTTGGTCGCTGCCTCGGGTATCGCCGCCTAGTCTCAGCGTTCCGCCTCCTTGCCTTCCTGCTGCTGACAGCTCACTTGCCAGCAGTGCCACCTGCGTCCCAAAAATGTTAATCTCGCCGCCGAACTCTCCTTCTGTAGAGAGCTGGCCCGAGATAACAGCGGTCCCGCTCTGTTCACGAATCACCGTTCCGGTACTCACTAGGCTCACTGTACCGTCAGCATTTTCTATTAGCGTATCGACAGCCTGAATAGAGCCGCCTGTGAGCAGCTCACTCAGTGTTGGTGCCGCCGAGGGGGCACCAAGGCCCAAATGGCTATTTCGAGCTGCCGCTGTAGGAGATACCTCTAAAGACAGAAGTTGGTCGCCCTGACCAATACGGACTAGCTGATTTCCTTCTACCGCTGTCAGCGTAATTTTTCCACCCGGCGCTACGATTGCTCCCGTGTTTACCACTGTTCCGCCTATGAGTGATAAAGACTGACCGGTCCCTAGAGTCAGATCTCCTAAATTAACCACTGCGCCAATATTTACGGACTCACCAGAAAAATCAAATGCCGTTGGATCCCCGACGAACCTGCTGTAGTCACTTGGCTGCAAAGAATTTTCTAGCGTGCTCAGCCACTGCTCGTCGAAGCCAATTCCTGTGGCTGTTGTTGCGCTTAGGCTCCCGGGCAAGTTCAGCTGTGCGTTGGGCCCAAACAAAATCCCAGCTGAATTGATCAAATACAGATCGGCTTGAGATCCTAGAACCTGTAGGAGGCCATCAATGGTAGAAGGACCACCCGTAATAATGCTCAAGACATTTTGAACATCGGGGGTCGTGATAAAACGGGCAGATTGCCCAGCGTCAATATCAAACTGTTCAAAGTTGTGAAAGAGGTTTGCGCCGTCGCCTGACTGTCGACCACCCGTAATATCGATGTTTGTCGTACTCTCTGTATCGGTGAGCGTGACCTCAGTTCCAGTTGTGCCTTCGTTGGGCGTTACTTGCCCCATTGCTTGCTGAGTCACACCAATTAGAGCAATGAATGCGATGCCACTTTTGATACAGGTGCAGGCGAGGAAGCGGATGAGCTTCTTACGAAAAATTCGCATGGAAATAGCAGCGGCTTGTAGGATGACTGCAGCAAGCCCTAGAAAGGCCACTGATGTAGGATGCCCAAAAGCGCTTCTGCAGGACAATTATTTATGCTGAAAATAACAGCTAGGAACGCAGTCATTAAGGGTTACCAACAATGCCTATAGATAAATCAGATACAGAGTCGGATGCTTTGTCAGTTGCTCGGCACAATATTCATCCAGATGCTCGTCAGTATGCATCTGCCACTGAGCGAAATCGGGAACCTATTTTAGCGGTATTGAAAAAGGTGTTGCCCACCAGTGGCACGGTGCTAGAGATTGCGAGTGGGACGGGCGAGCACGCTACATTTATGGCTCCAAGGCTGAGCCATTTATCTTGGCAGCCCAGTGAAATGAACCCCCTACTGATTGACAGTATTCAAGCTTGGGCAGCTGCCTTGCCAGCGCCAAACTTACGCAAGCCCATAACACTTGATGTGAATGTTTCCCCCTGGCCTGTCGAGCGTCAACCTGAACATCTAGCTGCGCCTGCTGTTACTGCTATCGTCAGTGTCAATATGATTCATATTTCGCCTTGGGAGAGCTGCTTGCAGCTAATGGCTGGCGCTGAACGCGTATTGCCAAAGGGCGGTGTGTTGTATTTGTACGGACCCTACAAGCAAAAGGGTGAGCATACTGCGCCTAGCAATGAAGCTTTTGATGAGATGCTAAAAAGCCGCAACCCGCAGTGGGGGATTCGGGATATGGAAACTGTGTGCGAAACCGCGCAGCAGCACAGCTTAGAGCTTAGCCAAATTGTGCCTATGCCTGCTAACAACTTCTCTGTTGTATTTCATCGGCAGTAGGGGATCTTCACAATGTTCTAGCAGGGCTCTGCCGGCGCTCTGGCTCTCTCGGTCGACTTGGTTTATAGTTTGACGGCCGTTCCTGTAGCGGTGATCAGCATCAGTACGCCGTGCTCATCTATATTGATGGTGTCTGTTTTGATGTGAACACCAATCACCGCGTCAGCTCCTAACCGTTTGGCTCTAGCTTCTAGTTCTTTGAGTGCATCTTTTTGACCTTTTTCAAAAACGCGCTCGTATGCGCCCGTTCGTCCACCCAAAACGTCCCGGATGCCCGCAAAAAAGTCTCGTAAGGCGTTACTGCCATATACGACTTCAGCCGTGACAATACCTAGATAGTTCTGGATATTCTCTCCTTGAAGTGAGTCAGTTGTTGATAGAATCATGAGTCAACCCAAACGCAGTTAATTTCTCAGCAGTTACATCGACTAATCATTGTCGGTGACTGCTTGAGATCAGTCCTTAATAAGATGGCATGTTGCCAGTGCTTTTCATTATTACTTCTATGTGAGCCCGCTAATGTTTTAGCGGCTTGCTTTGAATTTTTAGTTTCAGTATTTAGGAGGGGATAGTCCATGGACTATCTGCACATGTTTATGCCGTACAAATTAACAGCGCGCCAGCTATTAGTTTTCGCTGTAGCTGGGTTAGCAGGAAGTGCGACTTTGATTCCGGTAAGACCTGTCGCCGCCGAAATCGTTGCTGAGCGGTTACCTACCGCTTTAACGGTGTCTCTAGCGGTGCAGTCATCGCTCGCAGATCATCGCAGTAAGCAAATGAGCGATAATTTGACGGATGCTCAAGTTGAGCGACTGTCGCAGCTATTGGGTGATGCTCAAAGGCGGATTAATTCGGGTGACTATGCAGGCGCGATCGCACTTTACCAGCAGGCCACTCAGGTCGACCGTGCTAACCCCCGGCTCTACTCCGGCATTGCCTTTCTACAGGTCAAGCAGGGTAACTTTGAAGCCGCCGCCGAATATTATCGCCAGGCACTTGACCGGGCACCCCGCAATTTGTCTTTTCGTTATGGTTTGGCTCACAGCCTATTCATGAACGAGCGCTACGATCAAGCGGCCAATGCCTATCGCAATTTGCTAGATATTTCTCCTCGCGAGGCGGATGCTTTTATTGGTCTAGGGGGTTCTTTGCTTCGCTTGGAAAACTACGACGACGCTCGCACTGCCTACGAGCGGGCCGTCCGCATAGCGCCAAACAATGCGCAAGCGCACGAGGCTATTGGTATGCTTTACCTCGCACAAGACAACTTCGATGCGGCTATTCGGCCTCTAGAACGCGCGCTTTCTCTCGATAGCAATCGCAGCAGTGTCCATGCAAATCTTGCCAAGATTTGGCTGGAGATGGGCAACGAGTCTCGCGCTTTTAATTCTTTGCAGCGAGCTGTAGACCTTAACCCTGATGACGCTGAAGCACAATACCAACTTGGGGCAATTCTGCAAAAACGAGGTGAGGTTACCGCTGCGCTCAATCATTTTGAGCAAGCTGTGGAAGCCAATCCATCGCTTTCACCTGCCCAAGCCGCGCTGGGAGAAATTTTGCTGCAAAGGGAACAGTACCTGCGCGCTGTATTGGCTTATCGGCAGCTAATTCGAACCTTTCCTGATGATGCAGGCGTTCGCTATAACTTAAGCCTCGCGCTTTGGGGGCAGGGGAACAACCGCGCTGCTATAGAAACGCTAGAACAGTCGCGCCGCCTTTACGAAAGACAAGACGACAATACCGGTATGGAAAGAGCTACTGCGCTACTGGAGGTGTGGCGCAATAACTGAGCTATAACCTTACAGCGCGGCAAATATTGAGCGGCAGCACCGAGCAACGTTAAGAGAAACGTTAAGAGAAACCTTACATATCGGTATTTGTGCAGAACTTACCGATATGCGCCTGATAGGTCCACATACAGCATGTTTCTGGACCTTACAAGGACGCTTAAAAATGAAAACTGCTCTCCCCAAAGCAGCCTCTTTATCCGTTGTCAGCAATACAAATCCTACAAATGCTCAGTTTAAAGCTCGGTTTAAGGACCGGTCCAAAGACCCGTCTAAAGGCTCTTCTCGGCCTACTGAGCCTCAACCTGCGGGCCATATTGGAATTCTTCGCGCTGTTCTAGGCAATTTGCAGGATGGATTCATCATTGCTAGCCAGACGGGCGAAATTCAGCAAATTAATCTGCCCGCTGAGCGTATTTGCAGCTCGCTCTGCAACTCTATAGAAGATGACGAAAATCAGCTGCCTACTGAAATCTGGCACGTTTGCCAATCTGCCCTAAAAAATAAGGACGTTCTTTCCTTCAATAAAATTGGCATTGATGCCGACATTATTTTGCCGAAGATCGGCCCGGTTCGCATTCGCGTGCAAAATATCAGCATCGGTCAAGCGTCTTCACTACTCATCGTGCTAGAAGACCGCCAGCAGAGCATTCGCAACAAGGCACTTTCTGACGCAGCGCTCTATAGCCTCACCGAGAGAGAGACAGAGATCTGGCAGATGCGGTTGCGCGGCCTTGCCTACAAAGAAATCTCTACAGCACTGTGGATTAGCGTTGACACTGTGAAAAAGCACGTAAAAAATATCCTTGCTAAGCAGCGTAGCCATCAGGATGAATTGGATTATGCGCTAATGGCGTGACCTAGCCAGTGACGGAGACTGACATAGGTTGCTACTGTGAGGCCTAGTTGTGAGGCACTTAGTCTACGGTGGGGACCACTTCAGCGACCTGGACTGATGAGCGAGCCGCTGATTGTAAAGCGAGGGGAGCCTTCTTGGCAGCGGCCAATTCGGCGGAGCGAGCGAGTACAGAGCGCTGTAGTAGAGGCGTACGAGCTACTGAGCTATTGGCCAAGGTTAGCAGCGGATTGGCTAACACACCTGATAGCGCTGTCACCACAACTGCTAGTACTAAGCTGACTTGCAAAGGCCGCATACCGGGCAATGACCAGTCGTTATCGGCGTAAGCTTTCACTGCGTCAGACATTTCCTGTGGTTCTTTGACGACCATCATCTTCACAACACGAATGTAGTAGTAGATGGAGATGACGCTGGTAATAAGCCCGACGAGTACCAGGGTGTAAGCCCCAGCCTGCCAACCCGCCCAGAAGACGTAGATTTTGCCGAAGAATCCAGATAGGGGTGGAATACCGCCCAAGGACAGAAGACAGATACTCAGGCAAAGCGTGAGTAGAGGGTCTTTTTGATAGAGGCCGCTGTAGGCGCTAATTTGGTCGGTTCTTGTGCGCAGCGTGAACAAAATCACGCAGGTGAACGCACCTAGGTTCATGAAGAGGTAGATGAAAAGATAAAAGATAACGCTGGAGTAGCCTGCATCGGTACCGATGATGAAGCCAATCATGATAATGCCAGCCTGGCCAATAGAAGAATAGGCCAGTAGACGCTTCATGCTGGTTTGGGCGAGGGCGACGACGTTACCCAGAATCATACTGAGGATGGCAAGCGCCGCGAATACAAAGCGCCACTGTTCAGCCACCATGGGAAACGCGGTGAGCAGTAGGCGAATGGCGAGGGCGAAGCCAGCGGTTTTGGAGCCTACTGAGAGAAAGGCAACAACCGGGGTAGGAGAACCTTCGTAAACGTCGGGAGTCCACTGGTGGAAGGGCACGGCTGCGACCTTGAAAGCGATACCAGCGATGACGAATACGAGAGCGATGATGAGGCCGATAGGGGCTTCTTCGTTGTTGAGAGCGAGTTGATCTGCGATCGCGCTCAAATTTGTTTCACCGCCCGACAATCCATACAGTAAAGACATCCCGTACAAAAAGATTGCCGCACTCGCCGCACCAATCAGCAAATACTTCAGCGCCGCCTCATTCGAGCGGGGATCGCGCTTCATGTAGCCCGTAAGCAGGTAAGACGAAATACTGAGTGTTTCTAGTGAAACAAATACTGTGACCAGCTCATCGGCTCCGGAGAGCAGCATACCGCCTAGTGTTGCTGTCATCAGAATGGCCAAGAACTCAGCTAGTGCGGTTCCTGAGCGCTCTACGTAGCGAATACACATCGGGATTGTGACAGCAGCTGAGAGGGCAATAATGCCTCTAAACACAATGCTGAGATCATCGCCATTGAAGCTGCCTAAAAAGGCGATGGGTTCGGCTGCGCCCCACTGAAAATAAAGGTCGACAACGGCTGCGAGTAAGCCAGAAATTGCTAGATAGGGAATCCACTTGGTAACGCTGCGTCCCCCAATAATATCTGTCACGATAACTGCCATGATCGTGACTATCACGATTCCTTCTGGCAGGATGATGCCTGCATTTAGCTGAGCGGCAATATTGGCAAAGTCCATCGAGTACGGCCCAGCAAATTGGCCAGATAACGTTTTCCACTTGAAATCTTACCTTGGATTTTCCGATTACCCTACTCCTAGTCCAAGTTTTTTGTAGAAATACTGCTTGCGGAGGAATTGCAGCAGCTGTTTTTTTCTAGCAGTTCTTTGCAGAAACCTTTGTAGAAATATCACGGCCTACAGATATCAAAAATATTTTTCACAAGGAATATTGTGCGACCAACGCCAAGTATTTATTGGGGTTACAGTTACTAAGTGAGGCGCTCTATTCGGTGATTACGCTAAAAATTTAATAGACAGACTTTGTGTAGTAGCGTTACAAAGAAAAATATGTCGATGATCAAAAGAGAGCCCAAAAGCTAAGTCAAGCCTGTCAAAACGGCCCCGAAAGGTGCCCGCTGAAGCGAAAAGTTAGCAAGGTGAGAAAGGAAAGCGAAAAAGTCAGGGTAGACGGATCGAACCATTTTGATCTATCGCTATATATAGAGGTGGCTTTAATCATGTGACCTCCCGCGATGAGCTTTTGGGAATGCTTTAGCCAGCTGAATCACCCGTATTTGATCAGGCCGTTTGATAAGGCGTTTCGCCAAATATTTTCTGGGGCTTCTTCCCTATAGTTGCCGCCCGTCCACCTCAGTTGAGAACGCATAGGTCGTATGTCTACGCTTGTTATTGTTGAGTCCCCCACCAAAGCAAAAACCATTCGCAACTACTTGCCAAAAGGCTACAAGGTAGAGGCGTCGATGGGGCACGTGCGTGATTTGCCCAAGTCGGCCAAAGAAATTCCGGCGAAGGTGAAAAAAGAAAAGTGGGCTCAAATTGGGGTCAACACCGATGCAGACTTTGAACCGCTGTACATCGTTCCTGCGGATAAGAAGAAGGTCGTTAAGACGCTTAAAGATGCGCTTAAAGGTGCTGACGAACTGATTCTGGCGACTGACGAAGACCGCGAGGGTGAAAGCATTAGCTGGCACTTGCTTCAGGTGCTGAAGCCGAAAGTGCCCACTAAGCGCATGGTGTTCCACGAAATTACGAAAGAGGCGATTCAGGATGCTCTCTCTAACTGCCGCACGATTGATGACAAGCTTGTACACGCGCAGGAAACACGCCGCATCTTAGATCGGTTGGTCGGCTATACGGTTTCTCCACTGCTTTGGAAGAAAATCGCTTATGGTCTCTCGGCTGGTCGTGTGCAGTCTGTTTCTGTGCGTCTACTAGTAGAACGTGAGCGTGCTAGAAGAGCCTTCCGTCGCGGTTCTTACTGGGATCTTAAGGCTGCTTTGCTCAAGGGCAAAAGTAATCCGTTTGATGCCAAGTTGGTTTCGGTGGGGGGCACTCGTGTTGCTAACGGCAGTGACTTTGATGAGTCGACAGGCAAAGTGAAAGTAGGACGTAATGTTCTATTGCTCAACGAAGATGAAGCTACGGTTCTACGTACCCGACTAGAAAGCAGTGCTTGGACCGTATCAAGCCTAGATGAGCGGCCCAATACGCGTAAGCCAGCGCCTCCCTTTACGACGTCTACATTGCAGCAAGAGGCAAATCGTAAGTTGGGTCTTTCGGCTCGCGATACAATGCGAACGGCTCAAGGCTTGTACGAGAAGGGTTTTATTACCTATATGCGTACGGATTCGACCAGCTTGAGTAAGCAGGCGATCGCCGCTGCCCGTAGCTGTGTAGAAAATAAATATGGCAAAGATTACCTCAGTCCAAAACCCCGCCAGTTTTCTACCAAGAGCAAAGGTGCGCAGGAAGCTCACGAGGCTATCCGTCCTTCTGGCGAAGTTTTTCGCACGCCTCAAGATACTCCGCTAAAAGAGCGCGAGCTGAAGCTTTACGACCTGATTTGGAAGCGTACTGTCGCCACCCAAATGGCCGAAGCGCGGCAAACTAACATCACCATGCAAATAGAAGTGGATGATGCGATCTTTAAGGCCACTGGTAAGCGTATCGACTTCCCTGGTTTCTTCCGCGCCTACGTCGAGGGCTCAGACAATCCCGACGCGGCTATCGAGAATCAAGAAGTTGTGCTGCCTGCCGTGAAAAAAGGCGATGCCTTAGACTGCGCTGGGCTCGATGCCATTGGTCACGAAACCCAGCCGCCAGCACGCTATACCGAAGCTTCCTTGGTAAAAACTTTGGAGAAAGAGGGCATCGGTCGGCCGAGTACATATGCAACCGTCATCAGTACAGTGGTTGCTCGTCGCTATGCTGAACTTATTGGCAATAGCCTGGTGCCTACCTTTACGGCCTTTGCGGTGACTGAGCTGTTGGAGAAAAACTTTCCTGACTTAGTAGACGTACACTTTACGGCCAAGATGGAGCAAACCCTAGACGAAATCTCTATGGGCGATGCTGAGTGGCTACCATACCTAAAAGGATTTTACGGTGGTGAAGAAGGGCTAGCCAATCAGGTAGAACAGCGCCAAGGGAATATTGATCCAACAGAAGCTCGGACTGTTGACCTTGACGATCTTTCGGCCAAAGTGCGTATTGGTAAATATGGTGCATATGTTGAGTTAGAACAAGAGGAAGAAACGGTTCGGGCCTCGATTCCAGACGGTGTGAGCCCGGCGGATTTGAATGATGAGCAGGTAGAAGTTCTGCTCAAGCAAAAAACAGAAGGCCCCGAGAAGATTGACCTTCATCCTGAAACAGGTGAGCCGATGTACTTGCTCATTGGGCGGTTTGGCCCGTATGTGCAGCTCGGCGACGTTACTGAAGAGAACAAGAAACCAAAGCGGACCTCTCTGCCTAAGGGCGTAAAGCCGGAAGATGTTACGTCTGAAATGGCTGTAAAACTTCTCTCCTTGCCTCGCCTTTTGGGTGTGCATCCAGGCACAGGCAACAACATTAAATCGAATTTGGGTCGATTTGGTCCTTATATTGTTCATACAAAAGGTAAGGAAGACGGCAAGGATGATTATCGTTCGCTCAAGGGCGACGATGACATGCTGACGATTGGGTTGGAGCGGGCGCTAGAGATATTGGCGCAGCCCAAGTCAACAAGAGGTCGAAAAGCGGCAACGCCGATTCATGCGATTGGCAAACATCCGGTTGATGAAGAGCCAATTAATGTGTATGACGGTCCGTATGGTCCGTATATTAAGCACGGCAAGGTGAATGTATCTGTGCCTGAAGGCAAAAAACCAGAAGAGGTTACCGTTGAAGAAGCTGTTGCGCTGCTGAAAGAGAAAGGCGGCGAAGTCAAGAAGAAAAAGGCTACGAAGAAAAAGACAACGGCCAAGAAAACAACGGCTAAGAAGGCAACGGCTAAGAAGTCGACAGCTAAGAAAACAACAACAAAGAAAGCGACGACGAAAAAAGCAACAACGGCTAAGAAAACAACTAAAGCGACTGGTACGAAGGCCAAGTCTACTGCTGCGAAGAAAACGACCAAAACAGCGGCAGCAAAAAAGACGACTAAGGCCTCTGCTACTGAAAAGCTGGAACCAGAGTCGGTGGAATAGGACTGGTTTTCTGGGATTGGTTGTCTACGACGTAGCGCTTGTGTAGCATAGATGTAGTATATATCTGTGAGCTAAGCAAGGAAGCTAGTTATGGCGATGAAGCTGAATCAGGTCGTTCCTTTTGGACGCTCTCTGGATGAATACGTCCATATGTTTTCACTTACTGAGGCAGACTTGCAGAAGTCGATTTTGAGTGTGGCAGATGGGCCTGCGAGTTTTAATTCAGAAGGGACGGCGAAGGGATACCAAATTCAGTCTTGCGATCCGCTGTATGTGTTTGGGACAGATGAAATTCGGAGCCGCTTCTACACCGTATTGGACAATATAATCGGTCAAGTAGCTAGTACCCGTGACAGCTGGGTATGGAATTACCACAAATCACCAGAAAGCCTTAGAGTGCACCGCCTAGAAGTGGCAGAGCGGTTTTGCGGTGACTATGAGCAAGGAAAGCAAGCAGGACGCTATACAATCGGGGCATTGCCGCAGCTCAGCTACCCCGATGCGAGCTACGATCTTGGACTGAGTTCACACTTTCTGTTTCTCTACTCTGAGCAACGAGATATTGATTTTCACTTGGCTGCTATTACAGAAATGCTGCGTATTTGCTCAGAAGTGCGCATTTTTCCGCTGCTGAC
>JBHJIY010000183.1:0-10876 GCA_050042985.1 Phormidesmis sp.
GCAGCTGCCTAACAATCTGCTGACAACACTCAGTACTTACGCTTTGCACCCTGTATTGCTGGATGCTTGCCTACAGAGCATTGCGGCGATTTTTGTAGATGAACCAGACTCAAGAACATATCTGCCAGCAGCGATCGCACAAGCCCAAATCCATGTGTCTCAGCTCGATGCAGATGAGCTGTGGAGCCATGTAAAAGTCACTCAAAAAGATAGCGGGCTCATCGCTGACATCCAGCTCATCTCTTTATCTGGTGAGCTATTGGTGAGTCTAAAAAGTTTACGGCTACAGCCGGCCACCCGAGAAAGAGTGCTCTCATCAGTTCAGTCAGGGGCTCGTCAGCCGTCCATAAAAGATTGGTTCTATCGATTGAATTGGCAGACTGAGCCTTTGCCAGAAAAACTGGTGGCCATCAATGTAAAGGCGATTGTGCAGCAGTTGGCAGGTGGTTTTTCAGATGCGATCGCCGCCCCCACTATTCAGTCTTATCTTGAGTTACTGCCTCAGCTTGAAACGCTGAGCCTAAGCTATGCAGTTGAGGCTTTGGCTGGACTGAGTGAGGACAATATAATCTCGGCACATCAGCTCCTTTTCCATCGATTGGGAGACGTTGTATCTAAAGCAGAGCTAACGGATTTACCAAAGGCTAAATCGCTGCAGGAACAACTCTTCAGTCAGCATCCAAACGCTGAAGCAGAGCTAACCCTAATTCAACGCTGTGGAAAAAACCTTGCCGATGTGCTGCAAGGGCATATCGACCCTTTGACCCTGCTTTTCCCGGCTGGAGACACTAGCGTTCTCACTCAGCTTTACCAAACCTCACCCGGTTCCCAGCTGATGAATCAGCAGGTGCAAGAAACTGTCAGCAAATTGATAGCATCAGTCAATCGTCCGCTTCGCATTCTAGAAATTGGCGCAGGCACAGGCGGAACTACGACTCACTTACTGCCCCATATTGGTGAATCGAGCTATGCATTTACTGATATTTCACCGATGTTTTTGGCTAAGGCAAAAGAACGCTTTGCTGACTATCCCAACCTCTCTTATCAGCGGCTAGATATTGAAAAATCTATCGCGACGCAAGGGTTTGAGCGCGGTGGCTATGATTTGGTGATTGCCTCGAATGTGCTGCATGCGACAGGTGATATTGAACAGACGCTGGAGAGAGTGCGATCGCTCCTCACTGCCAACGGCCAACTCGTCTTGCTAGAAGGTACTCAACCCCTCATTTGGCTCGATCTGATCTTTGGCATGACCGAGGGCTGGTGGAAACGTCCCACCCATCCGTTACTCTCCGTCTCCCAATGGCAGCAACACCTAACGTCTGCTGGATTTGAGACTGCCATTCCACTGGCTGCTTCAGATATATCCGCTTCCCAGGCGCTGCCTCAATCAGTCATTATTGCTAGTGCGCCACAGGCAGTAGCAACCGCAGAAAACTGTCTAATCTTGACGGGCGCTGCAACTGACTTAACTACGCAAATCACCCAACGCATTCACGGTATAACAAAGCACATAGAAGAGATTTCACCTGCACTGCTTCAAGACTGGGTAATCACTGATAGCTGGCCTGAACAGATTGTTTATATTGCAGATAGCACTGGTTTTGACCCACTAGAGGACTCTGCCGAAGCCCTCAAAGCACTCACTCAAAAGACATCTACAGGGCTGCTAAATCTATTGCAGTCGCTGACTACGCAACAGGCGCATTCTATGTCTCGATTGAGTGTTGTCACTCAGGGCGCAGTCGCGAAAAACGGGAATCCCACGCAGGCTCCTCTCTGGGGCCTCATGCGAGTCATGGCGTTGGAGTACCCCAAATTCAACTGTAACCGCATTGACCTTGATCCAGAGGATGAGACGGCAACGCAAGTTGAGATACTTTGCCAGGAGCTAGAGGCAAACACACCTGAAAGCACAGTTTCGTATCAGCAGGGTGAGCGGCGAGTTGCGAGGCTAGTGAGTCATCTCCCTAAACAAAGCAACACATTAGCCATTCCTTCAGAACCCTTTAAACTCAATTTGCCCACAAAAGGTAGCCCAGATAAGTTGAGACTAGTCCCTGCTAATCGGAAAAAGCCACAAGCAGGAGAGATCGAAATCCGGGTGTTGGCAGCAGGGCTCAACTTTATTGATGTGCTAGATGCGCTCGCTCTTTTGCCCTTTGAGCGCGATTGGTTAGGTGTGGAGTGTGCCGGAAAGGTTGTAGCTGTTGGCGAGGGCATAAAACAGGTTGTGGTGGGAGATGCGGTAATAGCACTGGCGGCAGGTAGCTTTGGGCAGTATGTGACGGTACCGGCGGAGCTAGTGATCGCACAGCCCACAAATCTCAGCGCCCCAGCAGCAGCCACGATTCCCGCAAATTTCTTAACAGCGCACTATTCACTGCAAGTACTTACTCAGCTGAAAAAAGGCGATCGCATCTTGATCCATGCAGCCGCAGGCGGGACTGGCATGGCAGCGGTCAAAATCGCGCAGCAGGCTGGTGCAGAAATCTATGCAACGGCGAGCCCGCGTAAGTGGTCAGCCCTAAAAGCCTTAGGCATTAGCCATGTTATGAACTCTCGGACACTGGCGTTTGCTGATGAGATTATGGCCAGTACTCACGGGCAAGGCGTAGATGTCGTGTTGAATTCACTCTCGGGTGAGTTTATTGAAAAAAGTGTGTCTGTATTGGCTCAGCAGGGACGATTTTTAGAGATTGGGAAGCGTGATATCTGGTCAATGCAGCAGATGAGCGTCGCTCGGCCAGATGTGGATTATCACGTGATTGATTTGATGTCGGTAGCCCATGACCGGCCACAGCAAATTCAGACCATGCTGCAAACCCTTAAACAACAGTTTGAGGCAGAACAGCTGACTCCCATCCAACACCAGTCTTTCCCAATCGCTAAAGCCCCACAAGCCTTTCGCCATATGCAGCAGGCTCAGCATATCGGCAAAATTGTGCTCGATATTGCTACCCCGGATTACGCTACCAAAGCGCCTTCTTTGAACATCACAGCAGAAGGCACTTACTAGATTACGGGTGGGACAGGTGGCCTAGGCTTAGCGACGGCAAAATGGCTAGTGAAGAAAGGCGCACGTCACGTGGCTTTGTTGAGTCGTGGCACGAAGCCATCAGTCGCGGTAGAGAATTGGATTAAGGAAAGCCAAAACAAGGGCGTGGAGATATTTATTCTGCAAGCTGACGTGGCCAATCGTACTCAGCTGGCATCGGCATTGCAAACCTTAGCCGCAACGTTACCGCCACTGAAAGGTATTGTTCATGCAGCCGGTGTACTCGTAGACGGCATCTTACAGCAGCTCACTTGGGAGAAAATGGAGAACGTTCTAGCGCCCAAGGTTTGGGGAGCATGGGATTTGCATCAGCTAACCGAGCGCTACGAGCTAGACTTTTTCGCGCTGTATTCTTCAGCCGCTTCTCTATTAGGCTCGCCGGGGCAAGGTAGCCATGTGGCGGCGAATAGCTATTTGGATGCACTAGCACACTACCGACAGGCTCAAGGATTGCCTGCAGTGAGCATTAACTGGGGGCCTTGGGCTGAGGTGGGGTCGGCAGCGACAGAGCAGGTGCAGCGGCAGATGGAACTACAGGGGATTGGTGCGATCGCTCCCCAGCAAGGCATACAAGCCCTCTCTCAGATCCTCTCGCAACCAGAGTTAACTCAAATTGGTGTTATTCCAATTAATTGGGCTCGCTTTCAACAACAGAACATCGTTAACGACCCATTTTTCTCGAGCCTTGCAAAAACAGCGAGCAGTCTTGAACCGCAACAGCAGACTATCCCCTCTGCTGATTGGATAGCAGAGCTTAGCACCCTGCCCCAACGTCGTCGGGCTACATTCCTTTCTCAAGCATTGCAAACAGAAGTATCTAAGGTGTTGAACCTACCAGCTAACAAAGAAGTCGAACCCACGGCAAATTTTTTCGATATGGGCATGGATTCCCTCATGGCCGTAGAGCTAAAAAATCAGCTAGACCTAAAACTCGGAAGGCCGACAGATTCTACGCTCATTTTTGAACATTCCACGATTCAATCACTATCTGCACATTTGGTTGCCATGATGACGGAACAAAGTGAACCTGAGCCTGACCCGCCGCCTAAAAAATCAAGCGAGCCCTTTGAAACACCGCCTGAGAGATCACCAGCCACTAAATCAGTCAATGGGCCAGCCGCCGAAGAGCACATTAAACAAACGACTCAAACAGATATCGAAAAAGAGTTAGCCGCTCTCGAAACCATATTAGGCCGTTCCTAATTTTTCTTCTCCTACCAGCATCATGAGCGCAGTCATCCAAAATTCATCTGGTTCCAGTCAGGCTTCCGAGCGCGTGTTTAAGGCGCTAAAGGAAGCTAGGTCTCAACTAGAAGCTATAGAACAGGCCCGCAACGAACGGATCGCCATTGTAGGTATGGCCGGACGATTCCCAGGTGCTGATAACCTAGATGAATTCTGGGATTTACTCAATCAGGGAAAATCAGGCATTCGGATGCTGTCTGACGAAGCGCTATTGGCCGCTGGCGTCCCCGAAAGCACCTTTCGCCAACCCAATTATGTAAGCGCTTATGCGAGCTTTCCCGATCCCACCGGGTTCGATGCCGGATTCTTTGGCTACTCTCCTCGCGAGGCCGAACTCATAGATCCTCAGCATCGCGTCTTTCTCGAATGCGCCTGGAGCGCGTTGGAAGATGCCGGTTACGACAGCCAACAATACGACGGCAGCATTGGCGTCTATGGTGGCGCGGCCCTCAACAGCTATGTCGTCAATCTCCACTCCAATCCCGAAGTGAGAGATTCTATCAGTCCTGTGCAGGCCGTGGTCAGTAACGTCATGGGCCTAATGCCTACCCGCGTCTCCTACCAGCTGGATCTCAAAGGCCCCAGCTGCGGTATTCAAACCGGTTGCTCTACGGCGCTTGTGGCTATTCACACAGCGTGCCGAAGCCTACTCAATCATGAGTGCGATATGGCTTTAGCGGGCGGGGTCACCGTTAGCAGCGCTAAGCCCCAGGGGTATATCTATCAGGCAGAAAGTATTGCCTCTCCCGATGGGATTTGCCGGGCGTTTGATGCCGATGGTCAAGGCACTGTTTTTGGGAATGGGGTCGGTATTGTTGTGCTGAAGCGACTGCAAGCAGCCGTGGCAGAAGGTAACCACATCTATGCGGTGATTGCTGGTTCGGCCATTAATAATGACGGCGCTGACAAGGTAAATTTAATTGCCCCGAGTGTATCTGGTCAATCAGCCGTCATCCAGTCAGCGATTGAGAAAGCAGGCATCGATCCAGACACGGTTAGCTATGTAGAAGCGCATGGTACGGGCACACCTATGGGTGACCCGATCGAAGTCGCTGCGCTTAATAAAGCATATGGACATAAAGCCTATGGTTCAAGGCAGTCAAGTAAGGAAAATTCAAAGGTTAATACAACAAAACGCCAACCTTGCTTACTGGGCTCAGCCAAAACAAACTTAGGCCATCTCGACGCTGCTGCTGGCGCAGCTGGACTCATTAAGACGGTGCTAGCGCTTCAGCACAAAACGCTTCCAGCGAGCCTTAATTACAAGCAGCCCAATTCTAGAATTGATTTTAACAATGGTCCGTTTGTCGTCAATCAACACGCTATCGATTGGCCTGAGTCTGAAAGGAATTCGGACTCACCCAGACGCGCTGGGGTGAGTTCTTTTGGCATGGGCGGTACGAATGCTCACGCAATTCTAGAAGAAGCTCCCCAGCTGTGTCCTTCTGGGGAGTCACGCCCCTGGCAGCTGATTGTACTTTCTGCCAAAACGAAAACAGCGTTAGCAACCGCTGCTCAAAAGCTAGCGAATTACTTAACAGAGCAACTCAACCAACAGCCTAATCTCAATTTGGCCGATGTCGCTTACACACTACAAATCGGCAGACGTGCTTGGCCACATCGACGCTTTTGTATTTGCCAAAGCGTCGAAGATGCGGTTCAGCAGCTGAGTGAGTCAAATACGCCACATCAATCGATAGCTGACAGTCGGCAAAAATCTGTTGTCTTTATGTTTTCGGGACAAGGCGCTCAGCACATTGACATGGCACGGGAGCTGTACGAAACGGAATCTGTTTTCAAAAAAAGCCTTGATCAGTGTGCTGAAATTTTGGCGGATGAAGGCATTGACCTGATAAGGCTCATTTATCCGTCAGTTTTGACAGGCGAGACGCCTATCCTACGAGAGGCACCTTCTATTCATCAAACGGCTTACGCTCAACCGGCTCTTTTTGCGATTGACTATGCGCTTGCTCAGCTTTGGATGGCTTGGGGTGTTCAGCCGCAGGCAATGATTGGCCATAGCATTGGTGAATATGTCGCGGCTTGTGTGGCAGGGGTCTTTTCTTTGAAAGAGGCGATCGCACTCATCGTAAAGCGAGGTCAGCTGATGCAGCGCTGCGCCCCCGGATCCATGCTGTCGGTACTAGCAACAGCAGCAACGCTTCAGCCTTTACTCAATGACAGTACTGAAATTGCAGTCATCAACAGCCCTCAAAACTGTGTCATCTCTGGACCAACAGACGCTATCGAAGCACTTCAACAGCAGCTGGATACGCAAAACATTCCCTGCCGTTTGCTAGCAACTTCCCACGCCTTTCACTCAGCCATGATGGAACCAGCCTTAGCTGAGTTCTCTCAGGCACTCGAGAAAGTGACCCTGTCGCCACCCACCATAGATATCATTTCTAACGTGACGAGCACTTGGATAAAAGATAGTGAAGCCATTGATCCTAATTACTGGGTCCGCCATTTACGCCAGTCAGTTCGATTCAGCGAAGGGATAGAAGAGCTTTTAAGCTTACCCAATCCTATTTTTCTAGAAGTGGGGCCAGGGCATACGCTCACTAAATTTGTGCAGCAGCATTTACCGACAGGCGAAACTGCTGATGAAACCGGTAAGCATATTCCAGCGATTCAATCTCTACCTCATCCTCAAGCAGCGAAGTCAGATCCCAATACACTCATGACTGCGTTAGGGGAGCTTTGGTTGGCAGGTAGCACAGTTGAGTGGTCTAGCCTTTATCAAGGCACAACGCGTCATCGGATGCCGCTGCCTACTTACCCATTTGAAAGGCAGTCTTATTGGATACCGTTACAAGAGGGGGGAGAGACTGATCGGCAGACTCAATCTTCATCTCAGAGCAAAGCAGCGGATATGGCCGATTGGTTTTATCTGCCTACATGGAAGCGGTTGCCGCTGACTGCCGAAGCCTCAACAGTTGCAGATAATCATTGGCTAATTTTTGCCGAGAGTGATTTGCAAGCTCAGCTTCAGGCTCATTTATCGACCTTGAAAACAAGTCCAAAAATAACTTGGGTAAAGCCAGGGGCATCATTCGCGAGTGAGTCAGATGGCTACACAATTCAACCGCATCACGCTGATGATTATCAACAGCTTGTGCAATCTATTGCGGCGACCGAAGCAGCGATCGCACAATGGCCGACTCAAATCGTGTACGGCTGGGGAATTACTCACCGCAGTAATAATGCCAATAGCGACGACAACGGCAACGACAATAGCAAAACTCAGTCAAATGACTTTCAATCACTTATATACCTGACTCAGTCAATTTCTCCTGTCAATAAACCATGCACCATTAGCATTGTCACAACAGATATTTACGATGTCACAAGTACAGACTCGCTCAATCCGCACAAGGCCAAAGTTGTAGGGTTTTCTCAGGCGATCGCGCAAGAATGCCCAGGGTTATGCTGCCGTCTCATCGATGTGGGCATAGCGATTGAGGCCGTTGAACCGCAAGCGCTGCAGCGGCTATACCGAGAGTTGGCGACACCTTACAACCTTGAACAAAGACAAATTGCCTATCGCGATCGCCAGCGTTGGGTACAAACCTATGAGCCGTTACCGTTACCCGCCCAATCGCCTGAACTCCTCAAGCAAAATAGCACTTACTTAATCGCAGGAGATTTGGTAGAAGGGCTCGGGATGGTGTATGCCGGAGCTTTGGTAAAAGAGTTTGATGCCAAGCTGATTTTGCTGGGGAAATCGGGATTACCGGCACCGCAAGCGTGGGAAAAATGGCTGCTCACTCACGGACCACAGCATGGAGTAAGTCGATTAATTCGTAGGTTACAAGCGTTAGGTAAAGCAGGCGAACAGTTTCTTTGGTTTAGCGGAGATTTAGCTAATTCTGATTGGGTGAATGACAGCATTCGCACTGGAATGAAGAAGTTTGGCAATATTAGTGGCGTGTTTCATGCCGGGGTAATGGGCGATCGCGCCAGCTGTGCCATTGAGCAACTAACGGATGAAAAGTATGAGCACATTACTCGTACTAAAGTCCAGGGCATCCAAACGCTCCAAAAGGCCCTTGCGGGTCATCCTATCGACTTCTACCTTCTCCAATCTTCTTTATCTGCCATCGTTGGTGGCATCGGGTTTGCGGCATACGCTGCGGCGAATAGCTACCTAGACACGCTCGCCACCCAACAAAACAGAACCGCCACCCGCTGGCTAAGTCTTAACTGGGACGCCTGTGATCTAGAGAACAACCAAACACAACAGTCTTCTGACCTGATGGCTTTGGCAATGTCTACCGAAGAAGTGTGGCAAACGACCCAAAGAGCCTTGGCTCAATCACAGGCAGATTTTTCCCAGCTAATCATTTCTCCTCGCGACTTAAATGCTCGATTAGCACAGGCTTTCACGCCTTTACCTCCCGCGCTTGCGAATCAAGGCGGTGCGACAGAGCGGACCCTATCTACAGCTCATACGCGTCCGGCCTTAGCCACAGAATATGTTGCCCCGCGATCGCCCGTAGAACAAACGGTCGCTCAAGCCATGGGAGACCTACTTGGCATTGAAGCGGTCGGCATTTACGACAACTTCTTTGAACTCGGTGGCCATTCGCTGCTAGCTATCCAGGCCGTCACCAAGCTCAGGCAACAGTTTCCAGTTGACTTACCTATGCGCGCTTTCTTATTCGAAGCGCCCACCGTTGCAGGTATTGCCAAAATTATTGAGGACCAAATCAATGAGGAAAAAACAGAGATTCCATCAGAGACCCAGTCAACGATAGAAAGCTTGCTCGACCAAATTGAAGACATGACACCAGAGGAGGTAAAAAATGAAGTTTAGCCTATTTTATTTCGATGGAGACGGCCTGAATATTCAAGGCAATCCCTACAAGCTGTTGATTGAAAGCGCGAAGTTTGCCGATAAAAATGGGTTTAGCGCGGTGTGGACACCGGAAAGACATTTTCACGCCTTTGGCGGACTGTATCCAAATCCAGCAATGACCAGTGCGGCATTAGCGATGGTGACCGACAAAATTCAGCTGCGGGCAGGCAGTGTGGTGCTACCGCTGCATCACCCAGTACGCGTGGTTGAGGACTGGTCTATGGTGGACAACCTTTCTGGTGGTAGGGCTGCTGTGGCCTTTGCTTCCGGCTGGACCATGGATGAATTCATTCTCTCTCGTGAGCCCCACGGCAGCCGTAAATCAGTCATGTGGCGCGGACTAGACTCAGTACAAAAGCTATGGCAAGGCGAAGCGGTAGATTTTGAAGATGCGACCGGAAAAACGGTCAGTACAAAGACCTTGCCCAAGCCAGTACAGCCCAAACTGCCTACGTGGGTGACCTGTCAGTCCATGGAGACATTTATTGAAGCAGGGCGGTTAGGCGTAAACGTCCTCACCTCGTTACTAGGAGAAACCCTAGAGCAGGTGGCCCCTAAGATTGCGCGATACCGAGAGATGTTGAGTAAGCACGGTCATGACCCAACTTCCAGGACTGTTTCGATGATGATGCATACCTTTTTGGGATCAGATGTTAACCAAGTGAAAGAAGATATTCGCGAGCCCTTTTGTGATTATTTAAAAACTCACTACGGTCTGTTGGAAAATCTAGCGAAAGGCATGGGTTTGGATGTGAGTTTGTCTGATTTTTCGGATGATGATCTCGATAGTTTGCTATTATTTGGTGTAGAAGGATTTATGAAAGGAAGGTCATTAATCGGGACACCTGAGAGCTGTCGGCCCTTTGTACAGCAATTGAATGACGCGGGCGTTGATGAAATTGCTTGCCTCATTGATTTTGTTCAAGACTTTGATGCGGTGATGGGCTCGTTGCCTTACTTGGCACAGCTCAAGCTGCGCTGTGAGGAGGAGGTACCAGTTATGGTAGCTGCCTTATGAGGCGAAATGCATATTTCGCAACACCGTCTAATGTGCTGACTAACGTGCTGACTAACGTGCTGAAATCGTTGACGGAGCCCCCCAGCCTCCGAGTTCGGGGGAGCACCGCTGATCCAGGACAGTCTAGATCTCGAACCAGAAAATTGTTGGACATCTTGCCTCAGATCCCCGAACTCGGGGACGGGGGCCTCCGAACATTAACGAAATTCACACCGGCCAGTCGATTTTTCGTCACTTAAAAAGCGGCACTCAAAGCAGCACTCAAAGCAACACTTTCTCAAGTGCCAATGCCTAAGTCGAATAAGTGACTATTTATACTTGAAAAGAGTTTTTTCATGACCGACAAGCTGCAAACTATTCAATCTCTACAGGAAAGGATTGCCTCTCTATCCCCGGCTCAACAGCGGCTTTTTCGTAAGCAGCTTGAGGCAAAGGGTATTCCGTGGGATCAAGCTGTAGCAAGGGCTGAAGAATCTATCGAGCCGGTCACAGCAACAGCCATCGCTCGCCCAGAAAAGCTTCCTCTGTCGGCAGCTCAAAAGCATCTTTGGGTGCTGCATCAGCTCTATCCCAACACCAGTGCGTATCATATTTCGATGGTGTTGGATATAAAAGGAATTCCTTCATCCAGCGCATTGCAGCAGAGCCTTCAAAATATTGTCAATCGCCACGAATCGCTCAGGACTGTTTTCTT
>JBHJIY010000184.1:0-4779 GCA_050042985.1 Phormidesmis sp.
GCCGACGGACTATCCTCGCCCTGCAACGCAGACACTTAAAGGCGGCAGCTATCGCTTTACGCTAACCGTAGAGCAAACCACTGCGCTACAGCAACTCAGCCAGCAGCATAGTGCTACCGTCTTTATGACTTTGATGGCAGCTTTTCAGAGCCTGCTACATCGCTACAGCAAAGCGGAAGACTTGGTGGTGGGCACACCTATTGCAAACCGCCCCCAGGCTTCGCTAGAAAATGTTTTAGGCATGTTTGTCAATACGCTGGTACTGCGAGGTGATTTCTCACAAGAGCTGACCTTCACTGAGCTCCTTCGGCAAGTTCGCGCTACAGCGATCGCAGCCTATACCCATCAAGACGTCCCGTTCGAGCAAGTCATTGATGCGCTGAACGTACCGCGTAACTGGAGCTATGCGCCGCTGTTCCAGGTGATGTTTGTATGGCAGGCGGCTAAATCAGACGTCATCGCCCCTGCTGGGAATCTCAGCTGGTCACCCGTTCCCCTCGATAGCAGCGCAACCAAGGTAGATATAACGCTATCTATGGCGGCAGAAAAAACAGAAGCAGGAGAACGCCTGAGCGGCAAGTTTGAATATCGTCAGGATTTATTCAAGGCAGGCACGATTGAAAGCATGGCGGATGCTTTTTGCACGCTATTGGCTGCCATAACCGCAGCGCCGGATACACTGGTTTCTAGGCTCCCGCTAGTAAGTGCGCAGCAGCGACAACAGCTACAGCAGTGGAATGAAACAGCTCGTGAGTATCCTACCGGGCTGTGTTTGCATCAACTCTTTGAGCAGCAAGTGGTGCGATCGCCCCACGCTCCAGCGCTGGTCACAGCAACCGAAACGCTCTCCTATCAACGGCTAAACGCACAGGCCAACCAGCTCGCTCATCAGCTACACACGCTAAATATTAGCGCTGAATCCCGAGTCGGTATTTGCCTCGATCGCACTGCGAATCTTATTGTTGCTATCCTAGCTGTCCTCAAGGCCGGTGGCGCTTATGTGCCGCTAGATCCCAACTACCCACCCGACAGACTTACTTACATCCTCGAAGATGCTGATGTTTCTGTGGTTATCACTCAGTCAGCCTACAAAGAGATAACGGCAACGGCCCCTCACACTATTGTTCTGGGCTCTGATGTTCTAGATGCTGAAAGCACATTTTCGGCAGCCCCCTCAGCTGTTCCAAACATTGCTCAGTCTCATAACCTTGCCTACATCATTTACACCAGTGGCAGCACTGGAAAGCCCAAAGGTGTAGCCATTGAGCATCGGAGTCCTGTTGCGCTTGTGCAATGGGCTAACGAAGTCTATTCTTCGGCTCAGCTATTAGGCGTGTTGGCGGCCACGTCGGTATGTTTTGATCTCTCTATTTTTGAAATATTTGTCCCGTTAAGCCTCGGTGGGTGTGTCATCCTAGCGGAAAACGTTTTACAGTTGCCGACATTGCCAGCTGCCGAGAAAGTGACTTTGATCAATACGGTGCCGACTGCGATCGCAGAACTTGCCCGCATCAACGGCATACCCAACAGTGTATCTACCATTAACCTTGCAGGCGAACCCATTCCGTCCTCGTTAGTACAGCGGCTCTACGATATAGCGCCTATTCAGCAGGTTTTTAATCTCTACGGTCCTTCGGAAGATACGACTTATTCTATATACACGTTGCTTTCTCCAGAAGATGCAATTGTGCCTATTGGTAGACCAATTGCGAATACTCAAGCTTATGCTTTAGACGAACAACAGAATTCAGTTCCCATTGGCATGACTGGAGAGCTTTACCTTGCCGGACAGGGCGTGGCCCGTAAGTATTGGAATCAACCAGCTTTAACGTCTGCTCGGTTTGTTACCGGACTTCGACTCTGCTCAGCCCTCGAACTCGACAACCTACGGTGGCTGAGCGCAGCCGTTCACGAAGCGTCGCCGCAGGCGTTAGCCAGACCCCAGCCAGTCACTTTCTACAAAACCGGCGACCTAGTTCGTCACCGTCCAGATGGTCAGCTCGAATTCTTGGGCCGAATAGATAGTCAAGTCAAAATTCGTGGCTTTCGGATTGAGCTGGGTGAAATAGAGTCTGTTTTGTTAAACCATTCGCAGGTAATACAAACTGCTGTCATAGATTGGAGTGACGCTCAAAATAATCGGCAGCTAGTGGCATATGTGGTTTTGGATGAACTAGCTGATAAGTCGTCCTTTGGCCAAGCGTTACAGACAACGTCAGAGCTACTTAGGGAATTGCGATCGCATCTCAAAACATCCCTTCCCGATTACATGCTACCTGCCATTTTTGTCCCGCTAGGCAGCCTTCCGCTACTCCCCAATGGAAAAATCAATCGGAGCGCTTTACCTGCGCCCATATTTAAGGAAGCCTCAAAAGTAAAGAAGTCCGCCCTCACAACAACCGAACAAGCGTTAGTTAATGTTTGGCAAGGGTTACTCAATCAGCCTGTCGGTATTCACGATAATTTCTTTGAGCTAGGAGGGGACTCTATCTTGGCGATTCAGGCGATCGCTCAAGCCCAGAAAGTAGGACTGTACTTCTCACCTAGGGACCTTTTCCAATACGCCACCATTTCTCAGTTAGCAGGCATTGCGACTACACAGCCTCATTCGCAAGCTCAGCAATCGTCTATCGTCGGCGCTGTGCCACTCACACCCATTCAGCATTGGTTCTTCCAGCAAACCCTAGCGGCACCTCACCACTGGAATCAATCTGTTTTACTCACGGTAAAGCAACCCCTTCGCTCGGACATTTTAGAACAAGCACTCAGGCAGCTAATGCATCATCACGATGCGCTCAGAGCCACCTTTCAGAAAACAAGCCCAAAAACGAGCGAAAGAACAAGCCAAGAAATAGAACAAGCTTGGCAGCAGTTCTATAGTGCGCCCTCTGATAAGGTGCCTTTGAAAGTCGTTCAAGGGAGGGTGGAAAACGCTGCCCATGTGATTACAGCTGAGGCCGAGACAGTACAGAGTAGCTTTGAGCTAGAGAGTGGACTGCTGTTGAAGGTTGTTTACTACGATCTTGAAACGTCAGCAGGCGCTGAACGGCGTCTTTTGATTGTTTGCCATCACTTGATTGTTGACGGTGTTTCTTGGCGAATTCTGCTTAGCGACTTGCAATTTCTCTATCAACAGCTGAGCCAATCAGTAAACCCATCAAATAGCCCATCAGATAGCCCGCAGCTACCGCCGAAGACCTTATCTTTTCAGGCATGGAGTCAGCAACTAAGCACTACCGATTTCACGGCGGAATTGCCCTACTGGGAAAGTGTGGCCACTGCTGACTTACCACCATTCCCTCAGGATTTCACCAGTGGTGACAACACGATGGGAACCGCAGACACTCTTTCCGTGTCGCTCACGCCTAGCGAAACCGAGAAGCTGCTAAAAGGTGTGCCTCAAGCCTACAGTGCGCGCATTGATGATATCCTTTTGACCGCTTTAATTTTGGTACTTTCACCCCCTTTAAAGCAGCAGTTAGAACAGCATTCAGAACAGCAGCTCAAAAATCACCCTCACCCTTCTCTAAGAATTTCTCTAGAGGGGCATGGTCGCTCAGAGGATCAAGACCTTTCTAGAACGGTGGGGTGGCTGACAACACTCTATCCAGTGTTACTCACCATTCCATCAACAACAGACTTAAGCGCAGCGGTCAAGGCGGTAAAAGAAATACTGCGAGCGATTCCCCAACAGGGGCTTGGCTATGGCGTACTGCGCTATTTAAAATCAGCTGAACACCCCTCTGAGCATCCCTCAGAACAACAGACAGGAGAATTATCAGGAAAAACGCTAGATACCGATACGCCCATCCGGTTCAACTATTTAGGCCAGACCGATCAGCTCTTTAGCGATAATGGATGGTTAGCGCCCGCCACTGAATCGGCGGGTGCGGCTCGCAGTCATGAAGACCCCAGAGATGTTCTCTCAGAAATCAACGCTGTTGTGAGTCGTGGGCGGCTAACGCTGCATTGGACCTATAGCCAAGCGCTACACAAAAAAGAGACTATTTCTGACTGGGCGGCAGCGTATCTCCGGCAGCTGAGGGCCCTAATTGAGCATTGCTTATCGACAGATACCGATAGCGGCTATAGCCCAGCAGACTTCCCTCAAATGGAACTTGAGTAAGGCGACCTAGATGATCTATTAGCTAGCTTAGGAGGTGAAGCGTAATGAATATGGCTAAAGCATCGGCACAAGCATCGACAAAAAAAGCATCGGCCAAGCGCAGCAATATTGAAAATATGTATCCGCTTTCTCCTATGCAGGAAGGGCTATTATTTCATTCATTGCTTTCACCGACCGCAGGGACCTATGTTCCCCAAATTGTGCTGTCGTTTTCTGGCCAGTTGGATGGAAACTTATTACGGCAGGCGTGGGAAAAGGTCGTTACTGAGCACAGCATTTTACGGACTGGCTTTTATTGGGAACAGCGAGAGCAGCCTTTTCAGGTCGTGTATCGTCAACCAGCCCAAGCAGAAAAACTCTGGATAGAAAAAAGCTGGATAGAACAAGACTGGCAACGGCTCTCAGCGGTAGAACAATCCGCTAAGCTGAAAATTTTACTAGACTGTAATCGGAGTGAACCGTTTAATCTTAATCAACCGCCACTCCTGCGGTTGCACTGGATTCAGCGTGGGGATAATCGCTACTACCTCATCTGGTGCTACCATCACCTCATTCTGGATGGCTGGTCAGCAAGTCAGCTTTTAAAAGAGGTATTTCAGTCATATTTTTCTTTACGAGGGAACAGCTCTCCAGCGACTAGAGCGATCTCTTAT
>JBHJIY010000185.1:0-8839 GCA_050042985.1 Phormidesmis sp.
CAGTCACCACAAATAAGCTGAACTTATCGTTTAGACCCCTATGCCGATTTTGGTGCTGCAAATAGCGGCGGCTGTAATACCCGTATATCAAGCATTTTGAGCTAATTGCCCCTGGTGACAGCTACGCTCGCGCGACCCCTACGAGGGGCAACTCCTGATATTCTTTAATGATTTCTACGGTGTACTGACCGCCACATTCTTTTATGCGGCTGCCCAAAATTAGTAGCGTGCTGTCGCTTCCTTCGCGAATATCAACCGCCTTGGTACCTTCTTCGTCTAAGCGAGAGAAATTACGAAGGGATAAAACAATATTGCGAATTCGCTCAGTGCCCATTCGCATTGAGGTCAGCATTTTTGGCAAATCTTCGAGGATGAAATCGAAGTCTACCGCCTCAATTTTGTCGTTGAACACTTTGACATCTGCTACTGCTGGAGAGACATGTTCTTGATAAGTCTCAATGAGGCTCATTAGCCCTGTGACATATTCACCAATGTGTTTGATATTGCCATGGATAAAGTTGACTGGGTTATTAATTTCATGGGCGACGCCTGCAACGAGTTGCCCGAGACTAGCCATTTTTTCATTCTGTATCTGCTGCATCTGAGCTTGCTGCAGGTCTTCTAAAGTCTGCTTAAGTTCTATCGACTGAGCTTTGATCTTTAAGAGCGATTCAGCTTGTTGAAGTGCTATTCCCAGCTGTTCACAAATCTGTATGAGCAGCCGGGTCTCCTCATCTGTCCACTGACGAGGTGCATCATTTTGAAATGCGGCAAAAAGCCCCCAAAGGCAATCACCTTGAAAAATAGGGGTAATCACATAAGCTTTTGCCTGAAACTCTTCTAGCAAAGCTATGTGACAGGCATCATGTCCTGCTGCATAAATATCGGCAACGGCAACGGTTTCATTATTTGTGTAGCGTCCGCCTTCGGTCTCCATCAGGTGTGTATCAGCAATTGTAGTAGTCACACCAACGAGAGGTTTCCAGCCTTCGGCTACGGACTCAAATCGGAAATCGCCACTCCAGTCTGAATTGAAACGGTAAATCGCAACCCGGTCAGCGCTTAGCAGATGACGCACTTCTGTTGTTGCCGCTTCGCAAATTGCCTCTAGGCCTAGAGATCGGCGAATCCGGTTGGTAATCTTGAATAGCGACTTTTCTTGAGCTTTTGCGCGTTCTAGCTGGTTGACTTTGTCCTGCAATGCTTCTAGGTATTCAGCCTGCTGAAGTGCGATCGCAAAATGACCCGCTATTTGTTTGACAAATTCTATTTCGCTCAGCTGCCAACGGCGAGGCTGCTCACACTGATGAATGCATAATAACCCCCATAGTTCACGACCCTTGAGCACTGGTACAATCAAATTCGCTCGAATTTGAAACTGCGCTAGTACTTGTATGTGGCAATCGCTCAGGCCAGCGGCGTGAATATCAGCTACCGATTGAATTCGGCCCTCAGTATAGTGAACCGCAAACTGTGAACCAAAGCAGTGGTCGTGAACTTTTTCAGCCATAGCCGACGAAAAATTGGCATCCACAGATTCGGAGACAAACTCTCCTTCATCCCATCCACTCCCAGGCGTAAAGCGGAAAACACCTACTCGATCCGCATTCAACAGCTCTCGAATTTCTGTTGCCGTTGTTTTTAGCAACGTGTTTAGGTCCTGCGATGACCTTATACCATCAACGATATGGTTTAAGGCTTGTTGCTGCTTGATTTGCAGAAAAATCTGGTCGGTACAGGAAGATAGCTGATACGCCGCTTGCTGAAGACTGTTAAATGATTGATCAGCGCCTAGATAATTAGCCATGAGACACGGACAGTATAGGAATGTCTTATCGTGCTCAGGATGCCCGAGTTCCATCAAGTTTGAACTATATAAGAGGCTTCGCACTGATGAAGCGGCTTGTAAAATGTGGCTATCCCTACAGTCTGTTTCAAAGGATTAAGCTAATCTGAAGGTGTAAGAGAAATGGATAATATTCAACCCTTGCAATTGAGACTACTGTTGTCTGAACGGAGACTATCCGAATGAACAATTCATCATCTACTAGCCCAAGTCACGCCGCAGAAAATGCTGAGCTTTGGCAGAGTTTGAAAAGTGCGATCGCCCAAAGTTCCGGCTTCCAAAGCTGGCAGGCCGAACAATCTTCATCCATCGCCGCTGATGCATCTGTGGAGCAGCTAGTGCGCCTTTACCTGCGTGAAACGTTGGAAACACTGGCTTATTGAGCTTGTTGTTAGCTCAATTCAAACCCAACAAAAAAGCGACCCTACAAACTGGGGTCGCTTTTTGTTGTCATTATCAGGAATCTAACTCTCGCCTACCTTCCAAAGCCCGCGCTAGTGTCACCTCGTCGGCATATTCCAAATCGCCACCCATTGGCAACCCAAACGCAATCCGCGTCACTTTCGTAAAAGGCTTAAGCAATTGCCCCACATACAGTGTCGTCGTATCACCCTCAATACTTGGGCTAATCGCCAGAATCACCTCTTTTGTGTCTTCCTTGTTCACGCGGTGCACTAGCTGCCCTACCTTAAGCTGCTCCGGTCCGATGCCATCCATCGGTGAAATCAATCCACCTAGCACGTGATATTTCCCTTTGTACTCACGGGTTTTCTCCAATGCGATTACATCTCGCGACTCCGCCACCACGCACAGTGTCGTTCCATCGCGAGACTGTGATCGGCAAATATTGCACACGGGCTCTGCCGATAGATGAAAACATTGAGAGCACTGGCCTACCTGCTGCTTCGCTTCTATCAGCGCATTGGCCAATGCCCGCACCTCAGCATCTGGACGCTTGAGCATATGCATCGCCAAGCGCTGCGCCGACTTAGGGCCAATGCCAGGGAGACGTTGAAATTCTTCGATGAGTTTGGCAAGGGGACGGGTGTAAATGGTCGTGCTCCTAGGTTTTTAGAAAGATGGTTGCTGGTTACTAAGTTTTAGACAGCATCGTCCAGCTCTTCGTCATTGCCACCAGTTGGCGGACCCACTTCTTCGCTCTTGCCACGTACCGGAGGCAGCGTTTCCACTAAGCCCATCTCAAAAGCGGCATCTGGTAGCTGACCCACGAGGTACTTTCCCGGTTCAAACAGGCCACTAGGCGTCATACAAACCTGCCGTAGCTCTACGATTTCGGTTTCTGCAAAGACCTCACGGGACAGGCGGCGTTCTAAAGCCATAGTGAATCTTTCTCCTTACTATTTTTGGGACTTATTCATCTAGCTGCCACAGCTCGCGGGTATAGTCTCGGTCAAATATTTTCTTGGGTCGCATAATCAGCGATACACCACCCAAAAGCTGGGTTTGAGGCTCCTCTTCAAACCACCTAATTTCTAACTGACCGCCCGCATCCACAACAAAGTAGCTGAACTCGCTCCAGGTTCGATTCGCCCGATCGACCACAATCAACACATCGTCATTAGCGATACCCTCTGGGGCATTAGGCAATTCCTTATATTTGGCGAGCAGTGCGATGGGGTCTTCTGCTTGCAAAATTACCTGCCAGCCTGGGACCGGAATCCATGCGCCTGTTCCAGAAAATTTCACCATGCCAAAGGGTTCTTCGGGGACGGCAGCGGGCACTTGCTTGTAGTCATCTGTCATCAGCGGCAGCTGACCAGCGACGGGCACAACGACGGGAGAGTCTGCCTCGTCTTCTAGGCGATAAATCGGCAGCCTAGGCGCTTTCTTGGCGGAGACAACGGTGAAGTCAGTCAGTAGCTTTTCGGCTTTGCTGCGGGCGGTATCCGAAGTGGCAAAGCGTAGGCACTGGGCGATGTGCTTGGAGCGGGTTTGCAGGTCGCTTTGCTGCCTGGCTAAGCGCCAATAGTAGTAGGCCGCCGCGTCACCCATCGTTTTTTCAAAACCAGGCGGGGGCGTTTCGCTGTAGTAAAAGTCTCGTAGCGCTTTGACGATTTCCTTTACCTGTTCGCTATCGAGCCCGTGGTGAAAGGCAAAGTCGGCAGCAGCAGCTCGGGTGTCCTGAGAAAGGATGCGGAATTCGTACAGGCTATCGCTGCCTCGGGTTTGGTAGTGAGCCTTGGTGGCATCGCTAACGCCGCCTGCTTCCATAGAGGCAAATACTTGAGAAGCAACGATGAGCTGGTTTTGCTGAATGGGTTCAAAACCGGTAGCTTCAAAGATTTCTTGGGCAGACATCTTTGCTTTCTGCAATGCCTGGCAAGAGCGTCCCCAAGTCACCCAGTTGCCTTCTTTACGGCGCAGCTGATGAATAATTTGGTCTGTGTCGGTACTGGGCTTTGTGTCGTCTGCCAGAGTATCCGACTCTATATTCGATTCTGCGTTGGACGGTGGGCTAGAAGAAGTAGCAGTCATATAGCTGGCGCAGGTCTTGGGTTGTCAGTAATTATATCGTTATCGTACGAATGTATTGGGACAGTGGTACGCCTTCAACCTAAGATCGCAACAAGACTTCAACCACCGTTCAGCGCTGATAGTTGCCGTCTTGTTTGATGATCAAAGTAAGCGAAGTTATAGTAGGGTATGAAAGCTAGAAATAGCGTTCGGGGCTATAGCGCAGCTGGTAGCGCACCTCAATGGCATTGAGGGGGTCAGGAGTTCGAATCTCCTTAGCTCCATATCTCGACTACGCTCGATAACCGGTACTGTGGCGAGTTCAGCAAACGGTTATGGGTTGTAATAGTCCTTGTACCAGGCAACGAACTTTTTGATGCCGACTGATAGCGGTGTTGAGGGTTTGAAGCCGACGTCATCCATAAGGTCTTGCACTTGTGCGTAGGTGGCCGGGACGTCTCCTGGCTGCATTGGCATCATGTTTTTCTCAGCTTTTTTACCCATGGCCTGCTCGATGGTGGTGATGAAGTCCATCAGGGTGACAGGGCTGTGATTGCCGATGTTGTAGATCTTGTAGGGCGCAGTGGTCTCTAGCCCTTTTTCTTCCATGTCGGCTGAGCTTACTTTTACGTGAGGCCGATTCATGACGCGCACGATGCCTTCTACGACATCATCTATATAGGTGAAGTCGCGCTGCATTTGGCCGTGGTTGTAAACGTCGATGGGTTTACCGTGTGCGATCGCATCTACAAACTTAAAGTACGCCATATCTGGCCGACCCCAAGGACCATACACCGTAAAAAATCGCAGGCCCGTAATCGGTAAGTCGTACAGGTGACTGTAAGAATGTGCCATTAGCTCATTGGCTTTTTTGGTGGCAGCGTATAGAGAAACAGGGTGATCAACGCGATCGCTCGTCTCAAAAGGCACCTTCTTATTCTTGCCATACACCGAGCTTGACGAGGCAAAGACAAGATGCTTGACACCGCTGTGGCGACAGCCTTCCAAAATATTCACGAACCCCAGCAGATTGCTGTCGGCGTAGGCCAAGGGGTTTTCAAGTGAGTAGCGGACACCAGCTTGGGCCGCTAGGTTAACGACACAGTCGAAAGAATTTTGGGCGAAGAGGTTGGCAATAGTGGTGCGATCGCCCAAATCCATCTGGGCAAACGTAAAGTTGTCAAACGCCTTGAGTTGCTCCAAACGGCCGTATTTCAGCTGAACGTCATAATAGCCATTCAGCGAATCTATGCCGTATACTTCCTCGCCAGCCTCCAGTAACCGCAGCGATAAGAAGTAGCCGATAAACCCGGCAGCGCCAGTAATAAGGATTGCCATAGTGCTGAATCAAGAGAAGTTGGGAGAAAGCCAAAGAGGCATGTTCACTATAGTATTGACAAAATCTATTGATATGAGACGTCACGCAGACGATATCTCAGCTGACAGAAACATGGACTCAGACATCGATAGGCTTTACCAAAGCTTTGTCATAGATTCGCAATAGAGCGAAGCAAAGCCGCTATCGAGGCGAGCACGCAAGGCTTCATCATCAGTGATACGATTGCGACATTAGCAAAATGAGAAAACTAAAAAGAGTAAGGACTCCTCAATGCAAGAAATTGATAAGTCGATTTCAATCGACGGTCGAGATATTCAGCTGAAGGTAGGGCTGTTTGCCCCTCAGGCTGGTGGCTCGGTACTTGTAAGTTCAGGCGATACGGCTGTATTGGTCACAGCTACTAGATCCAGCGGTAGAGATGGTATCGACTTCCTACCCCTCCTCATCGATTACGAAGAGCGCTTGTACGCTGCTGGCCGCATTCCCGGCGGCTTCCTGCGCCGAGAAGGTCGCCCCCCAGAGCGCGCCACCCTCACCAGTCGGCTAATCGACCGACCCATGCGCCCCCTATTCCCAAACTGGATTCGTGACGACATTCAAATCGTTGCCACCACCCTCTCCATGGATGAGGACGTTCCCCCTGATGTTTTGGCTGCAACCGGCGCGTCCATTGCCGTTCTGCTCGCTGAAATCCCTTTCAATGGACCCATGGCCGCCGTACGCGTTGGCCTCGTTGGCGATGACTTCATCATCAACCCCACCTACGCCGAAATAGAAGAGGGCGAGCTAGACTTGGTCGTCGCAGGCTCTCCCGACGGCGTCATCATGGTAGAAGCCGGGGCCAATCAGCTACCCGAGCAGGACGTTATCGAAGCAATTGACTTTGGCTACGAAGTCGTCCGCGACCTCATTCAGGCCCAGCTAGATCTTGTCAAAGAGCTTGGCCTAGAACGTCCTACAGAACCTGAGCCTACAGCAACTCCTGAGCTAGATAGCTTCCTCGCTGAAAAGTCCACCGACGCGATTAAGGAAGTGCTCAAGCAGTTTGAGCAGTCCAAGTCTGAGCGTGATGGCAAGCTAGACGAAATTAAAGCAAGCATGGCGGAAGCCATCGAAGCAAAAGATGAAGACGACGCGGTACGCGGTGCGGTCCTCGCTAACAAAAAGGCACTGGGCAAATCGTTTAAGTCACTGACCAAAAAGCTCATGCGAGCCCAGATTGTAGAAGAAGGCGTTCGCGTCGATGGCCGCAAGCTCGATGAAATTCGTAAAATCACCTGTCGAACAAGCGTACTGCCTAGCCGAGTACACGGAACAGGCCTATTCCGGCGTGGTCTGACTCAGGTGCTTTCTGTTGCCACACTAGGTACCCCTGGCGATGCACAAATGATGGATGACTTGCATCCTGGTGATGAGAAGAAGTATTTGCACCACTACAACTTCCCGCCTTTCTCTGTAGGTGAGACGAGACCAATGCGATCGCCTGGTCGCCGCGAAGTTGGCCACGGTGCCCTCGCCGAACGCGCCCTCCTCCCCGTACTCCCCTCCCAAGAAGCCTTCCCCTACGTCATCCGGGTAGTCTCCGAGTGCCTTTCTTCCAACGGCTCTACTTCTATGGGCTCGGTCTGTGGCTCTACTCTCTCCCTCATGGACGCGGGTGTCCCTATCAGCCAACCGGTCAGTGGCGCAGCAATGGGCCTTATCAAAGAAGGCGACGAAGTCCGCATCCTATCAGATATTCAGGGCATTGAAGACTTCCTTGGCGACATGGACTTCAAGGTCGCAGGTACCGACAGCGGCATCACAGCCCTTCAGCTCGATATGAAGATCCACGGCCTGCCCATGGAAGTCATCAGCGAAGCGATTACTCAGGCTCGCCCAGCGCGTTTGCATATCTTGGAGAAAATGCTAGAGGCCCTAGACAAGCCTCGCGAAGAAGTATCGCCTTACGCACCACGCTTGCTCACCATGTACGTGAAGCCTGACCAAATCGGCATGGTCATCGGGCCTGGCGGTAAGCAAATCAAGGCTATTACCGAAGCCACAGGTGCCAAAGTCGATATTCAAGACGATGGCCTTGTGACGATCTCTGCGGTCGATTCTGAGAAGGCCAAGCAAGCTCAGAAGATGATCGAAGGCATTACCCACGTACCCGAAGCAGGCAATGTCGACATGGGCAAAGTCACTCGGGTGATTCCGATTGGTGCATTTGTAGAAATTATGCCAGGCAAAGAAGGCATGATTCACATCTCGCAGCTCGCCGACTACCGCGTCAACAAGGTAGAAGACGAAGTCAATGTAGATGACGAGGTGCTGGTAAAGGTTCGCGAAATCGATAATCGTGGCCGGGTAAATCTGACGCGTTTGGGGATTCATCCTGACGAAGCAGAGAAAGCCAAGACGGCGGCTGGCGTTGACGCATAGGCACAGTCGCATTCAGCCAACCAAATAGGTAGAAAAAGGGATCTCTATCTATGGAGATCCTTTTTTTGTAGATACAAATGCTAGATAAGAGATGCCTTGTAATCGCTGTAGAATTCGCATGACTCGACCTACAGACAACGACTTTGCCTCCGCTGAAACACGACCAGAGATTGAGTCCATACGCGATAGCGTCGAGATTCAGCGCTGGAATTGGCTGAAGGCAGAACTGGTGGCATACGCGCGATCTCGTAGCATTGGTACGGCCTGTCAAACGCCCGACCTCATGCGTCGAAATGTGCACTGGCTAGAAACAGGTGACGCCATCAAACGCAGTTCCCAAAAGCCGACCTCTCGCTTTGACTGGCGAACAGAAATACTTTCCGAGACAACAATCATTTCTGACAGCTATCGCAACACAAAGAACGTGAGAGCTTTCATGAAGCGGCACGCGAGCGAACGATGCAAATTTTCAAATGAATTCATGCAGTGGATGAAACTCAATCAGGGCAAAACCCTCAAAGAGGCTGTAGGGTTCTGGACTGAGCTTGACCGCAAAAAGCAAGAAACAGGCTACCGAGAGCAAGCACTTCCGCAGAATCAGTACAACCAATTTACGCGAGCCCTCTCCAGAGCAAAACCCGGCATTTCGGCAGAAGAAATGAGAAGAATCTGGGCGATTAAAGTTAAGGGACCAAGGCCGCACACATATCAAATGGGCGACGAATATAGATGACATAGGTACCGACTACTTCAGT
>JBHJIY010000186.1:0-19978 GCA_050042985.1 Phormidesmis sp.
CTGGGACTGCCAGTCAGAATCGGTTGGGCAAACGGCTTGGATAGACGATATGATCATGACTACTTTTTTGTTGGGACGAGGTCTATGATCTCATCCCTTTTTTCTTGAGCGCAACCCCTCCCTCATCATCTGGATGCGCCCTACTCACTTGGAGAGATCGCTTTAGCAGTGATTTCTGTTACTTTTTATCACTGCAGTTGGATGTAGGTGTATTCATGACTTTTTGCTTGGGCAGCTCGGTGGATAAGGGCTTAGTGTTTGCCGCTGACTCTCGAACATATGCTTGGGTAGACTACATATCGTCTTTCCTATAGCTTTTTGATTTTTCGATTCCGGGTGAGCGGGTGATTATTTTGTGCACGGCGGGGAGTCTGTCTACTTCTCAGTCGGTGCTGCATCAGCTAGAGCAAGACATCACTACAGATGCAGAAATCAATTTGCACAAGATCGTTTCAATGCATCAGGTGGCGGGCTACGTTGGCGATGTAATGCGCAAGATTCAAGATAAAGAGCGGCCTTGGCTAGAGAAAGACGGGATTGACTATCAGAGTACTTTCTTGGTGGGTGGGCAAATTGCGGGTGAGTCGCCCGGTGTATATCTGGTGTATAGTCAGGGCAATTTTATTTCGGCAACGCCGGAGACGCCTTTTTTGCAGATTGGTGAAACGAAGTACGGCAAGCCAATTTTGGATAGAACCGTTGGCTACGGGTCTTCTTTGGAGCAGGTGGCCAAAACGGCTTTGCTTTCTCTTGATTCGACTATGCGCTCAAATATATCGGTAGGCCCGCCTATCGATATGGTGCTATACGAAACCGACGCGCTAGAGGTGCGCAATCGCGTCCAGCTAGAAGATGATGATCCGTATCTTTACAAGATTCGAGAGTACTGGGAGCAGGCCCTTTCTGATGCCTCGAGCCGCCTGCCTGATGTCTCTTGGAACAGAATTGAAGTGCAGGATGACCACGAGTTTGTTCCATAGGTTGATCTCAATCGCTGGTCGATAAATTCAGTTACCAATTTTGTAACCACGCCTTTGCAGGTCATCACAGGCCGCCATACTGGCCGCAGTGTTGTCATTGCTGTGAGGCAAAAAAAGTGGGATTGAAAGTGCCCGTGTTGAAAGTGCCTGTGTTGAAAGTGCCCGCGCTGAAAGATGCGAGGGATTATCAGATAGTTGCTCTGACACTATTTCTGGTGTTGGGCGTGCTGATGCGCGACTGGACGCTGCGGCTAGAAATGGTAGGAGTTGCGATCGCAGTTGCAACAGGTGTTCAGTTTTTACTGTCTGTGCTGAGCGAGCAGGCCGGATTTACGTTAGGGCGTTGGACCGGGTTTCAGCCGCAGTTTCGCTGGCCGAGTGTAAATTGGCGCAGTCCATTAATTACGGCGCTAGGGTTGAGCCTGTTGCTGCGGACGGACCATATGAGTACGATGGCATTGGCGGCAGGCTGTGCGATCGCTAGTAAATTCTGCTTCAAAACAGAAGACAAACATTTCTTCAATCCCGCCAACTTTGGAATTATTGCAGCGCTGGTACTCACGCAAGATGCCTGGATTTCGCCTGGGCAGTGGGGTGAGGATATGTGGTATGGCTTTGTTTTCCTGGGCGCGGGCGGTTTGGTACTCAAGCGAGTAGGCCGCTGGGACACCACAGGAATGTTTTTAGTAAGCTACGCGCTGATGGAAGCTGTGCGCAACGTCTACTTGGGGTGGACTTGGGACGTGTGGGCGCATCGGATGATGAGCGGATCACTGCTTCTGTTTGCGCTGTTTATGGTGACCGACCCCAGGTCGATTCCAAATGCGCGGCCTGCCAGATTGATTTGGGCGGGTGCGATCGCATTTCTCACCTTCATTCTCCGCAACTACCTCTTCATGACGACCGCCGTATTTTGGGCGTTGTTCTTACTTGCTCCATTGACTGTACTATTCGACAAGGTGTGGGCAGCGCCCCGGTTTGAATGGCGCAAGTTCAAGCTGCCGAAGGCCGGTGCGACTGTTTGCGGCTTTTTGTTGTTGTTCTTCTTTTCGTTTGCTCAGCCGGCCCATGCGTTTTGTGGCTTTTATGTGGCTAAGGCCGATACCGATTTGTATAACAAGGCTTCTGAGGTTGCGATCGCCCGCGATGGCAATCACACCATTCTCACCATGGCCAACGACTTCCAAGGAGACGTCTCCGACTTTGCTATGGTAGTCCCCGTACCCACTGTGATTCAACAAAGTCAAGTGGATGTTGCTGACCCGGCTATTCTCTCTCGGCTAGACGATTTCAGCGCGCCTCGGATGGTGGAATACTTCGATAGTGATCCGTGTCAGGCACTGTACTTATACGATCAGGAGTCGGCAACGCTTTTGCGCCGTGCTACAGCTGCTGCACCACCTTCTAGCCCTGTTTCCAACAGCGAATTGGGGGTCACGATTGAAGAGCGCTTTTCGGTGGGTGAATACGACATTCTTATCCTCAGTGCGCTGGAATCGGATGGGTTAGAAACCTGGCTACGGCAAAACGACTATCGACTTCCTGACGGAGCTGGCGCAGTACTAGCACCCTACATTCGTCAAGATATGAAATTCTTTGTAGCGAAAGTGAATCTAGAAGAATTTGACAGAGGTGAGTTTCAGCAGCTTCGCCCGCTGCAAATAGAATACGATTCACCCCGATTTATGCTGCCGATTCGGCTAGGCATGCTAAATGCGGAGAATGAACAAGACCTGCTAGTGTACTTGCTATCGCCCAACGGTCGCGCTGAGCTGACGAACTATCGCACAGTGAACGTACCAACAGACGAAGAGTTGCCCTTATTTGTGCAAGACGAATTTGGTGAGTTTTACCCCGACATGTTTCAGCGTAGCTACGAGCGCGAAGGAAAGAATGTTGCTTTCCTAGAATATGCCTGGGATACCCGAGGGTGTGACCCGTGCTCAGCGACCCCGCTAAACCTGGAAGAATTAAAAGCGGCAGGTGCTTTCTGGCTCGATCCAAACTATCGAGATTCTACAGGAACTGTAGTAAGACCAAATCAGAGAAACAACAGAAACAACGGTGCTTTTATCACCCGATTGCACGTTCGCTATAGCCGAGACAAGTTCCCCGAAGACCTAATGTTTCAATCCACTGCCAATCGGCAATTTTTCCAAGGGAGATATGTCACGCGCCATCCTTTTGCGGGCGATATTGACTGTGGGGAGCGGCTGAGAGCAGACGGTGATGCGCGAGATGATGTAGGCGATCGCGAATCCAGGAGTGCCGTCCCTCTGCCGGTTGACGATACGCTAGCCAATGCCATAGAGCGCGGCAAAGCCTACGACAAAGCGCTCGCCCAACGCTTTGAGCGAGAAGCCCAAACTCTTGCTCGGCTCACCGGTCAACCGGTGCAGCCTATCCGTCAGCGCATCAGTAACGAGGTTCCTCAGCCCACACCTTCAAGTTGGCTGGTACTTCACCCTAAGCATGAGGCAAGCAGCATACCCGGTAGGCTCGGTTTTTGGTAGGCCTCAAGCACAGCTTATAGCAACGTCATGAGAGGCTTCATCAGTAGTTACTAATTTCTACGATGGCCTCTCCTTGCTGTAACTGTTCAATGGCAAGATCGATGAAGTCGCTATCTTTTGTCATGATGGCAACTTTCTTGAATTTAGCGGCTTCAAATATCTCTACGTCTTGTGCGTCTCGAAGCTCTAATTCTTTCAGTGCTATAGCTTCCACCTCGAATGTTGCTGCCAGCCAGTCGGCCAGCGTGGGTGGCAGTTGAGCATCAATCCATAATTTCATGCTGTTAGTCTTGGGAAGTCCGTTCGCTTTGCGGCAAAGAGCAGGCAGGCTTGAATATCGGCCGACTCTAGATCGGGAAAGTCTTCTAAGATTTCAGTAGTGCTGACATCTTCGGCCAGCATTTCAAGAATATCCGTCACTCGAATACGCATTCCTCTAACACATGGACGCCCACCACACTGTCCGGGTGTTTGCGTGACGCGATCTAACAGGTTTGTCACTGCGCTCATAGTTTTATCTGATGTTTTTTCGCATTCATTATAGCGCTGCACTCATATAGCGCATTGCCTGATCCAGGACGCACTGCGTCGCGAATTGAAAACGCAAAAGTGCTGCCTGTGCCACCGTTTTCTACTATCAAGCTCTTTGTCAAGTTCCCTACAGTCGCTCGATACGAATACCTGTTTCTAGATGCGTATTGGCTGTTGCGGTAGGTTTTAACGTACCGGATACGGGAGCGGCGTGCTTCGCATTGGCTGCTGCTGCGATCGCAATATGCCCTTCTCCCACCGCTAACCCCAGTGTTGGGTCAAACCCTCGCCACCCTCCACCTGGAATATACACCTCCGCCCAAGCATGCAAATCATGCACGCTCTGCTCTGGGCCTTTGTTTGGGTCTCCTTCCTGGTAGCCGCTAACAAATCGTGCAGCTAGCCCAACTGCCCGACATACGGCTACGAACAAATCAGTGTAGTCTCGGCAGGTCCCTGATTTTTTTTGAAGGGTAATCCCAGGTGGATAGGGATCTCCTTGCAGTCGCTGCTGATACTCGCACATCTCAGGGATACGCTGGGTGAGCTGCATGAGGAAGTAGCCGACATGGCCAGAGACTTCGTGCTCTAGAGATTGGGCAAAGTCGACGACAGCAGATGCGATCACCCTTTCTCCAAAAGTCTCTTTTAAGTAAGGGCTTAGCTGCGATGCAACAGAAGTAGGGTAATCAATCGGGACATGTGTGGCCCATGGTTCACTAATGTAATCGAAGGGGTTAGCCCGCGTCGTTACGACTTCACTGACAGCCTCAATTTTGAATGCCTCTAGCGGATTCTCAAACGTGACTTTCACGCAAGTATTACCCTGCGTGTCTAAAAAGTACGTTTCGCTGCTAGGCGTTGGTGAAGAGCTGAGGTTAAACGACTGTAGCCATTGAGCCCCGTCGCTGCGAGGGCACAATCGTAAGGTGTGTGGGTGTAGCTGTACGGCGTTGCTGTACTTGTAATGAGTGGTGTGGGTTATTTTGTAGTGGCTCATGACTGCATACTACTGCCCATCACCATCGCTGTGTCGTTAGTTGTTTCCGGCAGCGCAATAAAGTCGGTATACACGCACTGCCCCACGTTGTTTAGCTGTAGCTGAAGATTGTCGAGAAACTCATGCAGGCCCTGCTGAAAAATCTCATCTAGGGTGGTGTATTCCATCTGCGCCCGCAGCCGGCCCAATGCCCGCTGGCTACTGATAGGATCGTGCCCCGAAAACCCAGAAATTTCGCTGAGGGAGTCTTCGGCCCACTTTAGGCAGAACTTAATAGAGCGGGGAAAATGCCCATCCAGGATAAGAAACTTGGCAACGCCCGCAGGCGAAATCATTTGCTCCGTTTTGCGATACATTTCGTAGGCGCTGGCCGATTTTAGCAGCGCAATCCACTGCAAGTTGTCGAGAGGGGTGCCGACTTCTTGCACGGTAGGTAGGAGTAAAAAGTATTTCACGTCCAGAATCCGAGCTGTTTTGTCTGCTCGCTCTAGCATTCGCCCAAGCTGCCCAAAGTGCCAGCTTTCAGTCCAGGACAAAGTCGCATCCATCACGCCAGCAAACCGATGGCTGGCCATTTTTACTTCTGAGTAAAAGGCGTAAGAGTCTCGGCTATCTTTCTCTTTGGCCGCGTCTTCTACCTGAAGGTAAAAGGCGTTCACCTGTTCCCACATTTCAGAAGAGATGGTTTCTCTCACAGAGCGAGCGTTTTCTCTGGCGGCGCGTACGCAAGAGCGAATGGAGTTGGGTGAGGTGGTGTCGAAGGTGAGAAAGTCGAGGACGCGATCGGCGGTGGCTTGGTCGTAGCGTTCGTTGAAAAGGGTGCGATCGCCCGTCACCGCAATCAGCGGATCCCACTGCTGAGCCACTCCCACTGGGTTGTCCATCAGCAGGTTGAGGTTAACTTCTACAAAGCGAGCGACGTTTTCTGCTCGCTCAATGTAACGGTTTAGCCAATAAATAGAGTCAGCAACACGGCTTAGCATTTCTGTTTTCTCTCAGGTGTCAGTAGTTAGTTTTCGATTGCTGATTTCTAGTTGTTCATTACCCACGTATCTTTACTGCCGCCGCCTTGCGATGAGTTCACCACCAGCGATCCTTCACGTAAGGCAACGCGAGTGAGTCCTCCTGGATTCACATAGGGTGATTTTGACTGGCCGTATAGAATGAAAGGCCTCAGGTCGATGTGTCTACCCTGAAAAGATTGGTCAATTAGCGTTGGCATACGGGATAGGCAAAGCGTGGGCTGCGCAATGTAGCCTCGTGGATTGGTTTTGATCTTTTCTGCAAACAAATTCTGTTCTTCGGCTGAAGATTGTGTGCCAATTAGCATACCGTAGCCGCCAGAAGCATCTGTGGCTTTTACCACCAAAGAGTCTAAATTACTCAATACGTGAGACTGTTGCTTTTGGTCCTCACAAAAATAAGTGGGGACATTTGGAATGATTTGCTCTTCATCGAGATAGTAGCGAATCATCTGTGGAACATAGGCATAGATCAGTTTATCGTCGGCGACGCCTGTGCCCGGTGCGTTGGCAATGGCTACCCTCCCAGCTCTAAATACATCCATCAATCCGGGAACACCCAGCATAGAATTGGCTCGGAAAACCGTTGGGTCGATGAAGTCGTCATCAATACGTCGGTAAATTACGTCGACTTGCTGTAACCCCTTCGTGGTTCGCATTTTTACATAGCCGTCGTCTACCACTAGGTCACGGCCTTCTACCAGGGTGATGCCCATTTGCTGTGCTAAAAACGAATGCTCGAAATACGCTGAGTTAAACGCGCCAGGGCTAAGGAGTACCACCTCTGGGTCGCTCACATGCTCAGGAGCGAGTTCTAAAAGCGTTTCGAGCAGCTGTCCGGGGTAGTCATCAACGGCTTGAATGTTTAGCTCATTAAACAGAGTGGGGAAGGAGCTTTTCATCACCGTACGGTTTTCGAGCACGTAAGAAACGCCTGAAGGACAGCGGAGATTGTCTTCGAGGACGTACCAGGTGCCAGCGCGATCGCGCACCAAATCTGTTCCTGTAATATGGCACCATACCCCTTTCGGTGGCTTTATCCCCATACAAGGCGACAGAAACCCAGAAGCAGACTCAATGGTTTCTCTGGGAATAATCCCATCTTCAACAATCTTTTGATCGTTATAGATATCATCCAAAAAGCAGTTAAGGGCTGTGATTCTTTGCTTTAGTCCTTTCTCAAGTGCCTGCCAATCTTGCCCAGAAATGATACGGGGCACCACATCAAATGGGAAGACGCGTTCTGTTCCTTGGTTGTCTCCATAGACGTTGAAGGTAACGCCTAGCTTGAATAGCGTGTTTTGAGCGGCCTGCTGTCGGCGAATCAAACTATCGATTGATAGCGATTCGATGCGCTCAATAAGAAGCGCTGCCGCCGTTCTAGGGGTACCCTTTGCAGTAAACAGCTCATCATAAAAGTCGCCCGGATCATAGTCTCGAAAAGACATCGTGTCACCGTGGAATAACAGAATTGGAGGTATTCCACACTTAACGCTTTTGGGAGAACGAAATTGTGTGTCTAGTGACTGACTTTTTTGCCAAAGTGTGATCTCGCGCATCTGTGCTTGGTGTCTATGCGCACATCTGTCCTTCGGCCTAATTTAGCTCAAGCTCTCCTTTGAAGACTGTAACAGCTTGCCCGCTAATTTTTACCCGATTATTTTCTTCGCAGGTCACATGCAGCACGCCCCCCCTATCAGAGACTTGTTGCGCCATCATGGAAGACTTTCCCAACTTTTCTTGCCAGTAGGGCGCTAGCGATGCGTGCGCCGAACCGGTAACCGGGTCTTCGTCAATACCTACCGCCGGGCCAAAGTACCGACTGACAAAATCGTACTCGTCACCGTCGGCCAGTGCGGTAGCAATGATGCCCTGCACCGGCAGTTTCTCGATGGCAATAAAGTCAGGATTGAGACCTTTTAGCGCCGCTTCAGATTGAATCTCGACCAGATAGTTGACCGCGTTTTTGGCAACGGCCCGAATGTTGCCACCACAGCAAAGCGACTTGACTAGCTGTGGCAGAACGTACTGACTGGTTTCTACCGGCTGCGATGGAAAGTTCATTTGTATCCAGTCTTCTGTTATCCCTGCTGTTTCTTTTGTGATCTTTTCAGCGCTCAGCCAGCCACTTCTGGTATTGAATCTAGCGACTTCGTCTGAAGCTAAGTGACCTTCGCTCCACAGCACGTGAGCGCTGGCTAGGGTGGCATGGCCGCAGAGGTCGACTTCTACCGCAGGCGTAAACCAGCGGAGACTGTAGCCACCTTCTACCGGGTAGAGGAAAGCGGTTTCCGAGAGATTCATTTCAGCTGCGATCGCCTGCATCAGCCCATCTTCTAGTGGTTGCTGAGTCACGCAAACCGCCGCCGGGTTCCCCGAAAAAGGCTTATTTGTAAACGCATCTACCTGAGTAATTGTGAGTCCCACTGCATTCTCCTTCATGAATCCTCCGATGTGCGCCTGCTATGCTTACTTCAAAATCAAAACGATGCTGGCTGCAAGCAAAGCGCCCATAGCAATATTGAACCACTTCAGCCGAACAGGATGAGCCAAAAATCCTCGGAGCGCCATGCCAAATACGGCCCACACCGAACAGCTTGGCCAGTTGATTAGGCTGAAGATAATGGCTACTGCAAACATTGAGCGGTATGGCTGGGCTGGAGCGGTATAAAGCGACATGCTCGAAATTGCCATCACCCACGCCTTTGGATTGACCCACTGAAATAGGGCGGCTTCGATAAAAGTCATGGGTTTCGATGGCTGCGAGCCGGTTGGAGCGTCTTGCTTACTTAGGGACCGGCTGGCGGCAATTTTCAGCGCCAAGTACAGTATGTACAGCGAGCCAAAAATCTTTAGCGCTACCTGTAGCGGTGGAAAAGCTGTGAATAGGAAGCCCAGCCCTAGCCCCACAGACAGCAGTAAAACGCAGAAGCCGCTAGAGATCCCCAGCGTATGCGGCAGCGTTCGCCTGAGCCCGAAGTTGACACCGGAGGCCAGTAGCATAATGTTGTTGGGCCCAGGCGTGACAGATGTTGTAACTGCAAACAAACACAGTGCAACAAAAACCTCGCTACTCATAGAAGCCTCTTTTGTGTCTCTCTTCGAGCCAAATGCGAACGTCCTGTTCGGTATCAAAGACGCATCGCGTGTCTGATGACGCTTCGTACACAATCCACTGAGAGCTTCCATCTCTGCGAGTTTTCTGGCGAATAGACAGTGGCTGCGTATCGGTCAAAAAATCGAATAGCCTCTGAGTCCACTGTTTCCATCGCCCCTGATGCTGATACGACCTTTTGCGTAGTATCCGGTGAAATTCTGCTTCTAGCGAATGGCTACTGTTTGCATGAGAGTTCATGACTGCTCCTGCGGCCTCTTTAGATGACAACACGACTACTATGACTGCCATGCTGTCTCTATTAGAAGGTACGATTTGTCAGAAGTTTGCTAGTACAGTGAGCCTTTTTTCTATTTTTTGCTGTATTGCGAAACTGTACTAGGCAAACTTCTGAAAACTGTACTAGGTGAGCATTGCTCGTATCCTTTACGCTAGTAGTAGCATGGAGGATGCTATGAAAATTCCACTCAATCGGCAGGCCAAGCAGCCTATTTATCTGCAAATACGCGATCGCATTCACCATCTCATCGAAACCGGTCATCTGCCACCCGATAGTCAGCTCCCTTCGATTCGTTCTCTGGCCAAAACAGTAAAGGTAAACAAGCTGACCGTGATTGAGGCCTACAGTGTCCTCGAAGCTGATGGCTTAGTTCGTGCAAAGCAAGGTGCTGGGTATTTCACCAATACGCCAGGAGCTAGGCCAAAAAATGTGAGTGCTACTGATCGTCAGGGCTCAACGCCTGTTCCTCGGGCCTCGTTTAACCCTTCCCAAAAGGTGATTCTTCCAGGGGGTGGAACCAATTCTTTCCCCGAGATTTACTATGCGGCGGTGAGATCTCGCGGTCAGCCAAATGTTGTTGATTTCAGCTTAGGGTTTCCACAACCGATTGGGATAGACGATCTTCAGCGAATTGCTAGGCGAGCGATGAAAGAATCTCACGTATTCTTTCAACAAGGTGATCCGCAAGGGGATGTGGCATTGCGATCGCAGATCTGTCAGCTTCTCATGCAGCAAGGTCTAGATGTCTCTCCAGAAAATCTGATTGTTACTAGTGGCTCTATGCAGGCACTGGCACTGCTCACCGAGCATTTCATCTCTCCTGGAGATCGGGTAATTATAGAAGCACCTACTTACCATGGTTTTATATCTGTTCTTCAGCAGCGAGGGGCTCAAATTATCGGCATTCCCATGACGCCAGAAGGGATGAACCTTGCACTCTTAGAACAATACTTACAAAGCCATAGCCCAAAGCTGATTTACACTATCAGTACACTACACAATCCTACCGGTATTACCACTTCTGTTGCTCATCGTAGAAAGATAGTAGCGCTAGCTGCTGAGTACAACTGCCTGGTGATAGAAGATAACGCCTATGAGCCGCTGAGTTTTGAAGCGACACCGCCGCCTATCAAAGCGTTTGATACCACCGACCATGTCATTTATGTCGGCACTTTTTCTAAAACGCTGATGCCAGGGCTACGGGTGGGCTATATGGCGATAACAGGAGAACATAACAAATCTCTCATCGAGCGTAAGCTGCTCCATGACTTTCATATTTCGAATGCTTCCCAGGCGATTGTAAAAGAGTATTTGGCCTCAGGGCACTATCGTCGCCGACTTAAGCGGGTGCGATCACTACATCGCGATCGCCGCGACTACATGTTGAGTCTGCTGGCCTTTCACTTTCCTTCTACAGTGACTTGGACCATCCCAGACGGCGGTACGTTTCTGTGGATTCAACTCCCCGATACGGTGTCGGTTGCGGAAATCAGCACAGCGGCTGCGGCCCATCAGGTACTGCTCGGCTCAGGGACCGCGTTCTTTCCAGTCGGCCAAGGCTATCCTGCGCTGCGGCTAAATTTTTCGCTGCCACCAGAAGACACCGAACGGGGCATTCGTATTCTCGGTAAAATTCTACACGCTGTTCAATAACCGTTCCACAACAGTACAATACAGGCAGATGTAGCCACAGGTAGACGCCTCGTCATGGCGATTAGCGCACAAGAACTGGCCGATCTGATGCCAGATACCAGCCAGTTAGAGAGTAATGAGCCCGAGATGGAAAGTTCGCTGCACTATGCTCAGTTGGCTTTGTTAGTGGCTTGCTTGGAATGGCTATGGCGCGATAAAGACGACTTTTTTGTAGGCGCTAACCTAACCATATACTTTAGCCGCGAACAGCTTAAAAATCGCGACTTTAGAGGGCCAGACTTTTTTCTATTCAATAAGGTTGAGAAAAAACCGCGCAAATCTTGGGTGGTGTGGGAAGAAGGTGGTCGTTATCCAGATCTGATTATTGAGCTGCTGTCAGATTCAACGGCGAGGACCGATCGCAATCTCAAGAAAGCGCTGTATCAAGATCGTTTTCGTACGCCGGAGTATTTTTGGTTCTCTCCAGAAACGCTCGAGTTTGAAGGCTACCGGTTAATGAATGGCATTTACGAAGCGATCGCGCCCGCTGAGAATGGGTATTTCTGTAGCCAGTCGCAATCACTTTATTTAGGCGTTCATCAGGGGCAGCTACGATATTTTCAGCCCAACGGAGACTTAGTGCTCACACCAGGAGAGTATGGCGTCCAGTCTGCCCTGCAAGCAGAATCTGAGCGACAGAAGGCAGAATCTGAGCGGCAGAAGGCAGCGTCTGAACGACAACGCGCAGAGACATTGGCAGCACAGCTGAGAAAGCTGGGGATAGAGCCAGAAGCGTAGATCGTGGCTACAGGCTATAGTCCCAAAATCTCCTCAGCCTTGATCAATATGTCGTCTGGGTCGAAGGGCTTGGTGACGTAAAGATCTGCGCCAGATTCATACCCTTTTTGCTGGTCGACTTCTTGCCCTTTGGCCGTGAGCAGCACAATGAAGGTGTCTTTCATCTCCAGATTATGCTTGGCCTCGCTACACACCTCATAGCCGTTCATTTTTGGCATCATGACGTCTAGAAACACCAGATTTGGCTGTTCTCTTTTGATGACATCGAGCGCTTCTTGACCGTTGGCTGCGAACAGAAAAGTGACGCCTTCATCTTCGAGATCTTCAAGGGTTTGCTCCAAGAGCGCGCGAATATGAAGTTCGTCGTCAGCGATCTGAATGTTCTTAGCCATGGTTGTTTGCAGAGATAGATGGAGAATGCAGAGGAAAAGAGATACGGGAAAATCCGCTTTCCTATTGGGATTTCAGAGACTGAATGCTACGCAGGTCGTATTCAGTAGAGGGTCGATTCATTGCTGTTTTTCATACTTGTGTATTTTTTACAGTGGTTACTTCGTCGTCGACTTGAGGCTCTTCAACTAGGATGACAGATACGTTCTCCAACCCTTTCTCGTAGCGCAATGTTTTAATGATGTCGTGTTCTTTGCAAAGAGCGGCGTCGACAATAATCATATTGGGTTTAATCGAGCGGGCTTTATCTAAGCCTTCTTGTCCGGTTCTAGCTGTTGCGACAATATAGCCTTTTGAGAGCAACATGTCTGTGAGCGCCTGGTTCTCCGGTGTATCTTTATCGATAATCAATACCTTTCCGCGTGAGGTGGTGTCAGTGATGAGCGTCTCTACGTTTTGGAGTAGTTTACCCACTTCGATAGGCTTACTGAGATAACGGTCGGCTCCGAGCCTAAATCCGCGGTCGCAGTCTTCTACAATCGATAAAATAATCGTTGGAATATGGTGGGTTTCTGGGTTTGACTTGAGTACAGCCGTCAGGTCAAATCCATCTAGCCGTGGCATCATCACATCTGTAATGATGAGGTCTGGCTTTTGTTGCTTGACACAACTGAGCGCGGCGACACCATCAGCAGCCTCTGTGACTTGGTAGCCCTCTTGTTCCAATTCTTGCCGCAGGAGTCTGCGAATGTTGCTCTCGTCATCGACAACTAGGATGGTTTTGGGCTCTCCATCAATGGTTTCTGCTGTTTGCTGAACCGTTTGCTTAACATCGACTTTGAGCTGTTCTACGAGCGTTGTGACGGTTGGAAGCTGCTGAGCTGATTCGTTGCCTTTGAGGGGTAGCGCTACTGAAAACGTGCTGCCAACATCCAGCTTGCTTTCTACCCAAATGCGGCCATGATGGTAGTCGATAATTTGTTTGCAAATGGGAAGTCCTAACCCTGTTCCCTGTGGCTTATCGGTCATCACTTCGCCCACCTGCTTGAACTTTTCAAAGACCTTTTGCTGATCCGCATCGCTGATACCTTTACCTGTATCGATGACGCTAATGCGCATTTCGTCCTCTGTTTGTTTGACTTCGCAGGTAACGGTGCCATTGTCTGTAAACTTTACCGCGTTTGAAATGAGGTTGATCACAACTTGAACCAGGCGGTCTTGGTCGGCGGTGATAGTCGGTAGGTTGGGTTCGATTTCGGTTGTTAGTGCAATGTTGGCTTTTTCAGCGAGTACGGAGGTGGCTGCGATCGCCTGCCGAATCACATCTTCTACAGACACCTGACTCATCCGCCATTCAATTTTCCCAGCTTCAATCTTGGCGATATCTAGCACATCATTGATCAACGATGTCAGCCGTTCTCCTTCAGAGACAATAATCTCTAAATTCTCCTTTACCTGACGAACAGACCTGAGTGTTTTCTTTTCTTCGCTAACTACCGCCGGGAGAATCACTTTCTCCAGCTTCTTCTGAATAATTTTGGCAAAGCCCAGAACCGAAGTGAGCGGCGTACGCAGCTCGTGTGACACTGTTGAGATAAAATCGGTTTTCATCCGATCGACCTCTTTCTCTGCGGTTATATCGCGAATGAGCATGACGCAGCCTAGTGCCTCAGCTGTTTCGGTATCGAGAATAGTATTGACTAGAGCCTGACCGACTCTGCCTTTGGGGAGCAAAATTTCTGAACCAAACGTGCGACTAGGATCTGTTTGACTCTGCTCAATTAACCCAGTGACATCTGTTGCAAAAACATCACTGGCTAGCTGCTGATGGATTGCCTTCTCTGTATGCCCAAATATTTTTAGAAGAGGTGGATTGCTCCGAACGATGCGGCCAGTCCGGTCGGTGACGAGCAGTCCCTCGCCCAGGCTGTTGATAATAGCACTTAGCTCCTGGGTTCTTTGCTCTAGATCGGTTTGTGAAATTTCTAATGCTTGTGTACGCGAGCTCACCCATTCAATCAGCTGATTGAGACTCGTCGCCAGGCTGCCGATCTCATCTTCAGACATCACGGGAGCGCGTAGGTCAAACCGACCTTCTTGCACAATGGTGCGGGCTGTTTCGGTCAGCTTTTGAATCGGGTCATTAATCCGCTTCACTAGAAGCAGCGCAATGCTAGCTGCAATTAAACCTGTTAACGCGGTGCCAATGGCAAAGACCACAGCCAATCTCCTTTGCGGGGCGAGCGCAATATGGGCATCGCTGTAGGTAATCAGGCCCATTTGGCGCTCCGGCAATTCCGCACTAAGCCCAACAGGGACATAGCTCAGCAGCTCCTGCTCCCGGCGAATCGATCGCGTATCTTGCTCCTGGTCTTGCTCCTGATCTGGCTTTGGGTTTTGTGCTGATGGCGAGTCGATCTGTTGTCTCTGCGCGGTGTGAGGATGGGCTGGAAATATGCCGCTGCTGGTTTGATTTTGCTTGACGAAGTCGGAGGCTCTGGGGACATGCGTATCGACTGATCGTGAAAGGTTGTAGGGATCTGATCCAGCAAATAGCGTTCCAGATTCATTGACTAGGTACCAGCCGTTTCCCTTGTTTTCTAGCAGGGTGAATAGCTGGTTGATATATTTTCCGGGAATACGGGCTCTGATGACAAAGCGTGTTTCATTGGTTTGCTTGTCTTTGACGGGCACGGCAAACTCTACTCGCAGCTTTCCAGAGCTTTTAGAAATGCCGGGGCCATTCATAGTAGGCTGGCCAGTCTGTAGTGCGGCTTGAAAGTAGTCGCGATCGCTATAGTTGCCTCTAAATGGATTGCCTTCATTCACCTGTGTAATGGAATTGCCTTCTGTGTCAAACAAAATCAGGCTATCGAAATACTCTAGTGTCTCGAAAAATAGCTGAATTTCTGCCTGCTGCTGTTCGGCGGTTGTATCTAAATCCCCCTGGGTAAGTTTTGGGTTGAGGGCGAGTATTTCTAGATCTCGCAGTCGGCTCACCAGAAAATTGTCGATTTGGGTGCCAGCGAGTTCGTTGCGCTGGCGATGGTCGAGTGTGATTTGGCGAACGATGGCTTTGCTGGCGAAGGTATAGGCAATGCTGCCAATGACGAAGACTGGAAGAGTGCTAAGTGCGATCGCCACCATAGTCGCTCTAATCTTCAAACTCTTTTTTTGCTTGTAGATACCGCTTTCCCCAGCACTTTTCCCAAGGTCAGACGCATTATTTTCTAGATAAGTATTGGCTGACAGCGGGGAAGATGTGGTCATGATGCTCCGTATAGATGAAGATGTTAGCGGTGAAGACGTTAGAGATAAAGAAGCTAGAAGAAAAACGGTAGAGTAAACATGACTACGAAGAAGATATTCTCGGCATCCCTACTAATGTCGTCGTAGCGTTAGACAAAACCGCATCTTTGTTGCTGTTTGCTTGCTTCGATTCCGCCTGCTCCGGTTCTGAGCGTGCTAGCGGAATTTTGACAGTGAACTCTGTCCCTCCGCTCACTGTAGGGCGGCACTCTATGTGGCCTTTATGCTCATCTACTACAATTTGATAGCTCATAGAGAGTCCAAGCCCAGTACCCTCTCCCACGTCTTTGGTTGTGAAAAACGGGTCAAAGATATAGGGCAATACATCCTTTGCTATTCCAGAACCATTGTCAGCAACCCGAATAATTGCAAAGCCATCTGCTTCTGTTGTTTCAATCGTAATAGTAGGTGTATCTACAGTGTTCCTCTCCAACGCTTCTAACGCATTTGAGAGTAAGCTAAGAAACACTTGGTTCATTTGTTTTGCGTAGCACTCTACCTTGGGTAGGTTTCCATAGTGCTTGACGAGTGCAACAGGAACAGCTCTACTATTCTTATGAAATCGACGCTTCAGCAAGAGCAACGTACTGTTCAACCCGTCGTGAAGATCAACAGCCTTCCTTTCTGCTTGGTCTAGTTGAGAGAAATTACGCAGAGATAGAACAATCTTTTCTATACGTTCGGTCCCTGTAGACATACTGTTCAAAAGTTTAGGTAAGTCGTCTTGCAAAAAGGCGATGTCTATTTCCTTCTTCAGCGTATTGAGTTCTTCTGTCGCTTGCGGGTAGGTACGCTGGTAGCAGTCGAGCAACTCCATCATGTCAAAAATACCGCTGTTTAGGTGGTGTAAGTTGCCATGGATAAAGTTAACTGGATTATTGATTTCGTGGGCGATACCGGCCACCATTCGACTCAGGCTAGACATTTTCTCGGTGCGGATGAGCTGAGCCTGCATCCGGCGTAAGTTGCCCAGTGCCACTGCCAACGCCTGTGCTTTGTCTTCTGCAACCTGCGCTGTGATACAGCTACGCTCGTACAGTTCGGCTTGGTCAATTGCAATGATGAGCTGATTGCTCACTGAGCGAAGCAGCTTGGTTTCCTCACTATCCCAGTCTCTGGGGCGACTGCTGCTACAGCACAATACACCTACCTGTCCGGCTCTTGTCACCATGGGAAAGGCTAACAAAGCTTCGCAATTGTAGTGTTGTAAAAAAGTTTTCAGTGGTGTATTGTCTAGCTGATTCACATCGTTGATTTGGACAACGCACCGTGAACGAAGTTGCCTGAGAAGCTCGTTGTGGCCTACTTCAGTTAATCTGTAAGTCCCGATTATCGGTGCTAAGGCCGGATCTTTTGCTTCGCTGACGATGTCTAAATAGTCTGACTCTGCTGGCTCTGCGTGTTCTACGCTTGACTGTTCGGTCTCTGGAGATTGCTGATACCAGAGGAAAAAACACCGGTCAGCAGAAAGGACTGATCTGATTTTGCGAACGGCAGTTTCTAGGGTGTTAGAAATCTCTAAAGAATCTCGTATTTGGCTAGAAAGCTCAAAAATAAGCTCGTTTTGACGACTTTCCTTCAGCTGCCTTTCGTGCATTATCATGCTGATAACGCTAGCTGCATAGGCTGCTAACGTTGTTAGACGCTTAAAGTCCTCGGATCGATAGGGCTGTAACCGCAGTCGGTAGAGGGTGATGACGCCAACCAATCGATCTTTAATCTTGAGCGGAATACAAATGAGGGTGCTACACCGTTGATCTGTTTTATTGCGATAGCGAGCATCTGAGAGTACGTGATTGACGATTTCGCCCCGCCGTGTATCTGCAATTTGTCCGATAATGCCTTCACCTAGCTTGATGGGAGGTTGTATGGCGGGCTCGGGCGATTGATCAGTTATTGTTTGCGATGAATGTTGCGCTGAGCTACAGGTGGCGACGGGTTCTAGCGTTTGAGTGGTTTCTCTTAGCAGCCGTAGCGAGCCAGCGCATGAAGGCACTAACTTCTGCGCTTCATTGAGTATTAGCTGAGAAATCTCTTGAATATCTGTTATTTCTACAATATTCTCGGAGATTTTGAAGAGAAGCGTAATTTCCTTGTATTTACTCAACAAGTCTTGAGTAATTGCGCGTTTTTCCATCTCTCGGCAGGCTAGCCGAGACAGTAGTTTGGCGGCGATAGGCGCTTTCGCGCTACCGACAACCCAACCAATGGTTTCTTCTCCTTCGAGGTGAATAGCGGCGCTATGTGATTGACTATTGGCTGGATGTAAAGCCTGATTCCCCAGTAGATATGCGCCTTCAGCATCTTGTATACACAATTGGGGATCAATTGACTGAATGACTTCTGTGACTAAGCTAAGCTCTTTGCGCAGAACTAGTTTCTTTAAGCTTTTCGGTAACATTACGCCTGAAAAGAATCAATGAGGACAAAGAGTATAAAAGATAGTTGAGAAAAATATTTAGATATAGTGTTCCCATCAACTTTTACGAATTCTGCTAGTGCTTACCGATTTCTAGCGGCATTGTCGCTGCGCGCATTCGCATCAGTCTGTATAAAATGTGTTGATGCGAATGTAGGCTGTAACGACTCGCCAAAAATAGCCACCGCTGGCTAGTAAACCTCAGGAGTAAGCGCGATGCTTGTGTTTGTGATAGGGCTGGTAGCTGGTTTCGTAGATGCGATCGCAGGTGGCGGCGGCTTGATTATGCTGCCTGGCTTGTTGTTTACAGGGCTGCCGGTAGGAAACGCTATTGCTACCAACAAACTCTGTGGTACAGCGGGCGCAATTATGAGTTCTGCTAAGTTCGCCCACTCTGGCCATATCGACTGGCGTGCCTGCGGTGCTATGGGCATTCCTGCTATTATCGGTGCCTATATCGGCAGCCGCAGCATTGGCTTACTGCCTAGCAGCTGGGCCGAACCTGTTGTTATTGTTCTCATGGTAGTGATTACTGGCTTTGTGTTGGTGAACCCTACCTTAGGTATTACCCCGATCGCAGCCCCTGTTTCGACACGTAAGATCAACCTTAAACAGATAGTGGCAGGTCTTTTTGCCGGTCTTATAATTGGTTTTCACGATGGTTTTTTCGGCCCTGGCACGGGAATTTTTCTGGTATTCTCTCTTCTATCTTTGTGGTCACTCAACTTCCTTCAGGCTACTGGCACTACCAAAGTCATTAACCTGATGACAAATGTGACTGCTCTCATTACGTTTGCAGCTTCAGGCGATATCGACTATTCAAAAGGACTGATTGGTGCACTGGGTCTGGGCATCGGCTCGTATATTGGTGCGAGCTTTGCTACCAAAAAAGGGGCCAAACTGATTAGACCCCTCTTTGTTGCTGTTGCTATTGCGCTGATTGCAAAACTGTTGTTTGACTACGCTGCCGGTAGCTAAACAACAGGACTTGTTCAACGGAACTATCCAACAGAATTAGCCCAGTTTTTCGCCCAAGCCAAAATCTCATGAACCCGCTCAATCGATCTCGCCTCTGAATATAGCCTGAGCACGGGCTCTGTACCGCTAAAGCGAATTAGCAGCCAGCTATCATCTTCTAGATTGAGCTTGTAGCCGTCCACCGTAATACAGTTGTCGACCTGCTTACCGGCTACTTCTGTTGGCGTACTTGACTGTAGTGCTTCTAGCAGCTTTGCCCTTACTTCCATATTGGCTAATGGCAAATCGATGCGATCATAAGCTGCTGTAAAGCTAGCCTGCTCTCTTAGAGAATCATTCAGCTCGCCGAAGTCTTTGCCACTTTGCACCACAGCTTCTAGCAAATACAGCGCAGAGAGCAGCGCATCACGCTCTGGAATATGATGACCGTAGCCAATGCCACCAGACTCTTCACCGCCAATCAGCACGTCGGCTTCCGTCATGCGATCGGCAATATATTTGTAGCCGATGGGTGTTTCGTGCACGGGTAGATCGTAGATTTTGGCTAAGGCCAAAAAGAGATTGGAGCCGCTCAGCGTTTTCACCACTTCGCCTGTCATGCCTCGGCGCTTGGTGAGATGCTCCATGAGGATAGGGATCAAGACTTGGGAGCTGAGGAATGTAGCTTTTCCATCCATGCCAGCAATGCGATCGCAGTCCCCATCAAAAATTAATCCCACCGTTAGTCCATCGTTAGTCTTATTCTCAATTGCCTTGAACAGCTTGGGGATGTACTTCGGCAGCGGCTCTGGGGCACCCCCTTCAAATAGCGGATCGGCCTCACTATTAATCTCATTCACTTCTCGCTCTAGCAGTCGCTTTAGTCCAGTTGATGCCGCACCGTGCATTACCTCAGCAAACACGGTGAGCTTGCCATCATCCACTGCTGTACGAATCGCCTCGATATCCACCATCGACTGCAATGCGCTGCAATAGCTAGGCCATGGGTCGAACGCGGTGATACTGCCAGGG
>JBHJIY010000187.1:0-11582 GCA_050042985.1 Phormidesmis sp.
TCGATTTTTGAAAGCTTTGGCTCAGCTGAACGCGGACGTCATCTTGGCCGCGAACAGATGTTTCGTATAGCTCAGTCAAATAGTCGGGGACGTAGTGACGCATGTCTTGCATTAGCAGCGTAGGCGGGATGCCCGCACCTCCAATCGGCAGCGGGTCGGCAAATAGCGCGCCATAGCCAAACTGCGCCTGGTCGATCGGAATCTGCTGCGCCTGCGCATTGTAAGAAACCGTACCGAAAAAGGGGGTCCCTCGAAAGAAAATGGACTCAACATACGGAACCGCCGTATCGGGTAAAAATGTGAGGCCAATCGAAGGCGGAATGATGTCGTAGGGAGTACCGCCGATGGTGACTGAGTATGTAATGGGTCTGGCAGCATCAGCAACAAGACCTGCTTTGACAAACTCTACCACCGCATTGATCGATTTGATATTTCCCTGCTCGTATTGCTCAGAGAGATCCATGAAAATATCGCTCATCACTCGCCAAAACTGACCGAGCCCTGAGTAGTAAGCGAGCTGCCGCACCTGCTCTGGCAAGTACTCAGGAAACAGCTTATTAAAAGCAAAGAGAATAGGATTGCGTCTTGCTTTGGCCTGAATCGCAGGCGCACAGCAGGCCCAAAAATCTTCTGAGTCGAGGTAGGCATCCAGGCCGCCGCCACCATGCCACATCATGGTACGCATCACGTACTCAGCATATTCGTAGTTGATACGATTGTGCCAGAGATGTTTAATGACTTTCTCTGGCGTAATTTCTCCATCGAAGTACTTAAAGATAGGAATTAAGTTCAAAAACTGGTGGTTGGCAATGTACTGCAAATTGATAGCGTAGGCATCTAGCACGACACCGTAGGCCTTGAGCACACCGACGACTTCTTTGAGGTTTTCTGGGGTGTTGGGGAGAAGGGTGCCGCCAGAAATCAACCGCTCAACATACTCTGCCGAGGAATAAACGGGAGCTGGTTGCAGCTGCGTAATTGAAGTGGTGGTCATAGCAGAGGTGCGAAGGCTAACGGCGTGCTTTCTGAGGAAATTGTCTCAGCTTTTGGTTCGTTATGCTGTTTAGTCGCTACTTGTTGTAAGGGTTCAGTGGACTGAATCGTCTGAAGCTGAGTAGGTGAGGACTGGGAAATTGAGGACTGAAAAATTGAGGGCTGAGAAACTAGCGTGGCGGCTCGCATTGCACCAGGAACAAAGCTGGTAGTGGTGGACTCTACCCATCGGGTCATCCATTCTGGCTGCAGCCCAAAGGCAAAGATAATCAGGACAAGGAGGAGGGCGGGTACGCGATCGCGCCAGCTCACTTTCGGCAGCGTCACCTCTATTGTCCCACCCACATCGTCAGGCGCAGCCGTCAGCCGACCAAAGAACACTCTGTTGATCATCAGCAAAAAGTAAACCGCCGTTAGGCCAGAACCCACCATACATAGCAGGGTTTGCGGCGCATGACTCTCGAAGCTACCGCGAAAGACAATGAACTCGGAAATAAAGCCCATCATGCCAGGAATCCCAGCACTGGCCATCGCGCCTAAAACCATCAGCGAGCCAATGAAGGGCAGCCCTCGCTCCGGGGCCATCAGCCCTCTAAGCACGTTTAGATCTCGGGTACCGGTTTTTTTGTACACCACACCCACCAGCAAAAACATCAGCGCCGAGATGAGGCCATGGCTCACCATCTGTAAAACGGTGCCTAGGATACTGAGTGGGTTGGCAGCTGAGGCGGCAAGTAGGATATAGCCCATGTGGCCAACGGAGCTGTAGGCTACCATTTTTTTCATGTCTGTTTGCGCGATCGCAGCCAAAGACCCATACAGTACACTCACCACTGCCCACCAGGCCAGCAGCGGCGCAATCTTCATCCAGGCCTCAGGAAACAGCCCCACACAAAAACGTAAAACCCCATAGGTTCCCAGCTTCAGCAGCACGCCCGCTAGCAATACAGAGATCGGCGTCGAGGCCTCCACGTGCGCATCGGGCAACCACGTGTGAAACGGCACGAGCGGAATCTTAATGCCAAACCCAATCAGCAAAAAGCCCATCAAAAGGGTCTGCTGAAACATCGTGAGCCCCTGCACCAGCGACGGATCGTAGTCAAACGAACCCGTTTCGGAAAGCAGTGCCAAGCCCAAAAAGGCCGCTAAAATCAGCGCGCCAGAAAACGCCGTATAAATCAAAAACTTAGTCGCCGCATAGCCGCGCCGCGCACCACCCCAAATGGCAATCAGCAAATACAGCGGAATCAGCTCTAGCTCATAAAACAAGAAGAACAGCAGCAGATTCTGCGCCAGAAACGCACCCGCCACCGCACTGGCAATCAGTAGCAGCATCGGGTAGTACAGCCGAGGTCGCTTCACCTCATTACTGATGTACACAGAGACGAAGCACAGCAAGCTGTTGATGACCACCAGCGGCAAAGAAATGCCGTCTACACCAAGGGAATAGGTCAGCCCCAGCGCTTCAATCCAGTTCAGCTGCTCTATGAACTGAAAGTCAGGATTGGAAATATCAAACTGCGTGATCAGTACAATCGTCACAACCAGATTAACCGCAAGCGTAATCAGAGCCCCTCGCCGCACTTGGTTAGAGTCTACCGCCGTTGGCCAAACGCCAATCAGCAGCGCACCAATCAGCGGAATTAATATGAGTGCACTTAAAATCACAGACTTTTATTCTCTCCGAAACCTTTACCACATCGCCCAAGTTGTCATCAGTACCAGCAGGCCCACGCCCGTCACAATCGTCAGGATGTAATTTTGCGATCGCCCCGACGCACTGTATTTCAAGCTCTCGCCGCCCAGCAAAGAAGCCGCCCCTACCAAGTTCACCGCCCCATCAATCACATATCGATCGAACCAGCTGCTCCAGTTCGACAGCGTCGCCACTACACGCACCACCGTCATTTCATACAGCTTCTCGGTATAAAAATCATTGCCTAGCCAGTCTTGCACCACCCGCAAAGACGCAATACTCGACCTCGACCAAGCCCGATTCAGCGGTAAATAAAAGCCTAATCCTGTGCCCAACAGCCCCGAAAGTACCAGTAGGCCAACAGCGGCCAAGTTGTAGTACTCCAGCGGCGGCAGCAGAGACATTTTCTGAAACAACAGCGGCACCAGCAGCACAAAAACAGAAAGCGTCATCATCGGCACCGCCATTAGCCAGCCCACTTCAGGCGTCCGTCTCGTCTTGCTTTGGTTTTCACCCAAAAACACCAGGCGAAACACTCGAATCAAATTCACCGCACTCAAAAAATTCACTAGCAAGAACACGCCGACCAGCAAAGGATACTCATTCCACAAAAACTCAATGCCTAGCAAAAATGACCAAAAGCAGCCAAACGGCAGCACCCCAGTCAGCCCTAGAGCTCCCGTGAGATAAGTAATCGTCGTCGACGGCATCCGAGACCACAATCCGCCCGACTCCGTCAAATCTTGGTTATGCGTGGTGTACACGACCGCACCAATACTCATGAAAATGAGCGCCCGAGCCACCGCATGAGTAAAGAGCATCATAAAAGCGACGCCCGGCCACTCAGTGCCTACCGCGATAAATACCAGGCCAATATAAGCACTCGTAGAGTAAGAAAACGCTCGCTTAAAGTCTATCTGCGCCAGCGCCACAAAAGACGCACCTACCGCAGTAATAGCACCAATCGCAATCAATACATCTAGCGTAATCGGCGAAATCACCACCACCGGCTGTAGCTTAATCAGCACAAACGCGCCACAGGTCACCACCACCGAGTTTCTTAAAATCGAAGCGGGGCTAGGCCCTTCCATCGCCTCATCTAGCCACAGGTGCAGCGGGAACTGAGCGCACTTTCCCGTTGGCCCAGCAATCAGCGCCAAACCCGTCAAAGTTGCCGCAACAGGCGCGATATCGGCGTCTTTCACCCAAATATAGAGGTCGTCAAACTTTAAGCTACCTGCGTACGTGCTGAGCGCAACCATCCCCATCAGCAGCAGCACATCTCCCACCCGCTTCGTCAAAAACGCATCCCTAGCAGCTGTAATCACCAGCGGCTGCGCATACCAGAAACCCACAAGTAAGTAAGTAGAGAGCGTCAGCATCTCCAGCAAAAAATAGCTGGAGAAAAAGGAGCTACTTAAAATAACGCCGCTGATCGCCCCCTCGAAAAATCCCATCAGAGCAAAGAATCGTGCCAGCGCCCAGTCTTTTTCCAGGTAGCCCATACCGTAGATTTGAGCCAACAGACTCAAGCTGGAGGTGAGCTCCAAAAAAATCAGATTAACTGTCGAGAGCTCTAGCGAAGCCGATAGATTCAGCCCAGCCACCTGAAGCCACTCAAAGCTCACAACCTGCGTTCCGGTACTCCACACGACCTGAAGCAGGAAAAACCCATGCAGAGTAGCCAGCAGGGTCATAAAGACATTGATGTACATTGCAGGCCGAGGACCGCTCTGGCGAATAAGCCGAGTAGCCCAGGGAAGCGCCAAAAGCGCCCCTGCCAGCCCGTACATTGGAATCAACCAACTCCACTGAATTAAAAACTGCATTACCGACAATAAATAAGAGATTTAGAGCAAAATAATCAAACCGAAAACATAAGTGGCAACGACCACCGAGCTAACAGCTAGCACGACCAAAATTGGTTAGAGAGAGAATAATTAAATGTGAGCAGACAGAAGCACTCCTCACAAGGAAGAAATGATCTTAATCACACGCAAAAAAGTCTTAAATACTTCGCTCTTGCCGTTTTGATTACGAACACTGAGTCTGTCAATCCAACGAGTTATGGCCCTGTTTTCTCGAAGACAGCAGCGTCTACTTCGAGGCTTTCAGCAGCACTTTAAGAAAGTATGAGAGGCCTCTACATTCTCTTAATAATACCTGAATGGTGAGCCTAGCAGCCGCACCTCGCTCAAGAGATACCAGTCTATTCTTTTAATTTTCCACAAGAGTATTTCCATTTAACACTAATCGCTCATACGTTTAGTGCGTAGGGAATAGACGGTTTTTGACTCTGAAATAAAGCAGTGACTACTCAATGATCCCTACTGCATCTCTTGCCCTGCCGTTTGTTCACGTTCGGCTCAAAATAGCAACCGCTACTACATAAGTTTTAATAATGCTCGATATTAGAGGTAATCATTGAGGCTTATATTGTCAAAGGGGCGACGTCATTTTATTCTGAGTTATGACGCACCGAAGTTATTCAGGCAAGATTAAAAGAATTTTAAAAAGTAGAAACAGCTGATTTTGTACGCACTGCCTATTGGGATCTCCGTGCTCAACCGAAGGTTTCTCTATCAAAAATTCGACCTGTAATAGCTTCTCTATTTAGGAGATTTCGATTAATGCCTATCGCTGTTGGAATGATTGAGACGAAGGGCTTCCCCGCAGTGGTTGAAGCAGCTGACGCTATGGTGAAAGCCGCGCGCGTTACTTTGGTTGGCTACGAGAAGATTGGTAGTGGTCGTGTAACGGTCATCGTTCGCGGCGACGTTTCTGAAGTTCAAGCTTCTGTCTCTGCGGGTGTGGAGTCGGTTAAGCGAGTGAACGGTGGTGAAGTGCTTTCTACTCACATCATCGCGCGCCCCCACGAGAACCTGGAGTTTGTGCTGCCGATTCGCTACACCGAGGCGGTCGAACAGTTCCGTTCTTAGCCGGTTAGTTCTGAGACGGTTAGCTCTGAGACGGTTATTTGATGTGCGCTAGTGCTCCAGATACATCCAAATGGAATGCATCTGACTGGAATATATCTGAATGGATGGGTGTGCTAGCGCGGCTTTTTAAGTGTTGATTTGTAGGCGATTTTTAGGAAGAGATTATGGCAATTGCAGTAGGCATGGTGGAAACGTTGGGTTTCCCCGCAGTGGTTGAGGCGGCTGACGCCATGGTAAAGGCCGCGCGCGTTACGCTCGTAGGCTATGAGAAAATTGGTAGTGGCCGGGTAACGGTGATTGTTCGTGGCGATGTTTCCGAAGTTCAGGCTTCTGTCGCAGCGGGTGTAGAAAACGTTAAGCGTGTGAACGGTGGCCAGGTATTGTCCACTCACATCATTGCTCGCCCCCACGAGAACTTGGAATTTGTGCTGCCGATTCGCTACACCGAGGCAGTTGAGCAGTTTCGTGAAAGCGTGAGTGGCATCCGCCCTTACGGTAGATAGGTGCTTTGGATAAACCCTGTAGAGAATAGAAACGCTCTATGCGCTTAGCCAAAGTCAGAGGAACGGTGGTTAGTACCGTTAAAGATGAAAGCTTAATGGGGGTCAAACTGCTCGTTGTGCAGCTGATTGATGAATCGGGTGGCCTCCAAGATGAGTACGAAGTGGCCGCTGATGTAGTGGGCGCAGGTGTGGGCGAGTGGGTGCTAGTGAGTCGAGGTAGCGCTCCCAGGCAGCAGCAAAGATACCTTGAGAAACCGGTGGATGCGGCGATTATTGCCATTATCGATACGGTGAGCTTGGACTCCGGTCTGCTCTATGACAAACGGGAAGATTTTAGGTAGTGCCTCTTTAGATGATATTGAGGCGTTTTTAGGTGAAACAAGAGGGTCAAATGGTCGCCCAGAGTTTAGCCCAGCCTCGGTTGAGCCTGTCTGCAAAACCGCAGGTAAGTTCGTCCGCCAATGTACATGAGTTCTCTTTGATAGAGGGCGATGTTCGTGTGGAAGCGCAGGCTTTAATCTCACCGGGAAGTGCTGTCACGGCTCAGCAAAGCGCTTCGATTTTTGTGGGTAGCGGTTGCAGCCTGTTGCCCGGCGTCATTGTTGAGGCGGTTGCGGGCCCAAAGGTGATGGCCAATCACTCAGGCCACGAGGCTTATTCGGTTTACCTTGGCGATCGCAGCATTATCGCTCACAAATCACTCATTCACAGTCCTACCTTTATAGGTAAGGGCTGTTTTGTGGGTTTTCGCTCTACCTTGTTCAACGCTCGCTTGGGTGAAGGCTGTGTTGTGATGATGCACGCCCTGGTGCAAGACGTAGAAGTTCCACCAGGGCGCTGCGTACCGTCGGGGGCCGTCATCACCTCTCAACACCAAGCCGATCAACTCCCTAAAGTTCGCCCCGAAGATCTTGAATTTGCCAAAGAGGTGATGGGTCCGCTGTTATCGACAGCATCCTCTCCCCGTCAGATTGAAAACGGTTCTGGCTACGGTTCCGCTTCTCGTCTTGTTTCTGTCCGTAGCCAATCCCAGGCCAGTCATACTGGTCGATCCTCAGTAAAAAAAGAATTACGTCAACGCTCACACGATACTCAAGGAAACACCATGCAAGCCCAGAGACTCTCGCCTGAAATCGTCCAGCAGGTGCGTCAGCACCTTGGCCAAGGCTATCGCATTGGCATGGAGCACGCCGACAAGCGTCGCTATCGCAGCGGTGTTTGGGAAACCTGCACGCCAATTAAAGACACTCGGGAGCAGGCTGTATTTGAAGCGCTGGAAAGATGCTTGGCAGAGCACGCAGGTGAATATGTGCGGATGTTCGGCATTGATTCTGCGGTGAAGCAGCGGGTTGGAATGGTAACCGTACAGCGCCCCGGTGACAAGCCGCCAACAGCAAGCGCTAGCAGCTCGAATAGCGGAGCATACGGTGGCGGTTACAGTAGCCAGTCGTCTTACAGCAGTAACGGCGGCGGGTCTCAAGCTGGAGCCCTTGCATCTGGTGTGGCTCAAGAAGTTCGCAATCTGCTAAATGCTGGCTACGCTATCGGCACAGAACACGCCAGTCCTCGTCACTACCGCAGCAATGTATGGAAGGTGTGTTCACCGATTGAGTCTCGCGATGAAAGAGAAGTCTTCTCCCGGCTAGAGCACTGCTTGGATGAGCACAGTGGCGAGTATGTGCGAATGTTTGGCATCGATTCACAGGCCAAGACGCGCAGCGCCACTACCACCATCCAGAGAGCTGACGGTAAGCCTGTGGAAATAGATTCCCGCCCAGTGCAGGCTGCAAGTGGTGGCAGCCAAGCCTCTGGGGGATACAGCAGCCCAAGCTATTCGCAAAGCTATTCATCCGGTGCTGGCGGCGATGAGATTGCGCAGACGGTAAGCCAGATTATTCGCGGCGGTAACAAAATTGGCATTGAAGCAGCAGACAAGCGACGCTATCGCAGCGGCATTTGGCAGACAGCGCCTTCCATCAGCGCTACGAATGAGGCGGCAGCAATCAAGCAGCTACAGGGCTTCTTGAGTCAGAACGCTGACAAATATGTACGGATCTTTAGTGTCAACGGTCAGCTGAAGACACGCGGCGCGGCAACAACGATCCAGAAGCCGGGCCAAAGCTCCGGTCAAAAGGCTAGCAGCAGTGACGTGACGACCAATGGTAGAGAGGCTGCGCGATCGCCCATCAACGAAAACCCACCTCACTACGATGACCCCGCCTACTCAAATCGTTCAGGCGGCCAGGCTGGCAGCATGGACAACGCCACGCTCGATCAGATTACGCAGCTGGTTAACCAGGGTCTCAAAATTTCGATTGAATTTGCCGATAAGCGTCGCTACCGCAGTGGCATTTGGAAAACGGGCCCTTCTATGAATGCTCGCCGTCCTGCTGAGGCCATTGCTGAGCTAGGCAAGCAAATTGCGCAGCATCAGGGCGAGTATGTCCGCCTGATTGCGACCGATACGACTGCTAAGCGCCGGGTGGCAGAAGTCACGATTCAAAGACCGGGCCAGAAGCCAAGCCAGAATGGTGCTAGCGCCAATGGTGCATCCTCTAGCAGTGGTGGGCGCTCTTCCAGCCAGTCTTATTCCAGCAGTGCCTACGGTGGCGGTGGCACCAGCAACAGTGGCGGTATGGAATCCCAGGTGATGGATCAGGTGACTCAACTCGTCAATCAGGGCCACAAAATTTCGCTGGAGTACGCGGACAAGCGCCGCTACCGCAGTGGCATCTGGAAGACAGGGAGTGCGATCGCCGCTCGCCGCCCTGCCGAAGCCATCTCTGAACTAGGCAAGCAACTTGCACAGCATCAGGGTGAATACGTTCGCCTAGTAGGAACAGACACCAATGCCAAGCGCCGTGTACTAGAAGCGACAATTCAGCGCCCGTAGGTTCTGGGTAAAAGTCCTTTGGAGGACTGATTTGAAAGGTCTGATTTGAGACGTGTATGCAATCGCCGACGCTTGATGGAAATAGGGCACCGAAGCTTGTGAGCCATACCCACTACTGCGTGGTGGGTGATGTCACAGTGGCAAATAGCGCGGCGATCGCACCTGGCGTAGTTTTGCAGGCCTCTCCAGGTAGTCGAATTATTGTCGCAGAGGGGGCTTGCTTAGCAGGAGGTGTTTGCATTCAGTCCAGGCAGGGCTTGCTGACTATTGGCGCGGGTGCTAGCTTGGGCGCAAACGTGCTGGTAGTGGGGCATGGCACCGTGGGCGAGAACGCTTGCCTCAGTCCTGGTAGCACTGTAATGAACCCCCAGATTGGTGCCAATGCGCTGGTTTCACCTGGCTCTTTGGTGGCTTCTGAGTCATCAGCTTCTAACCAGTTCACTTCCGAGAAATTCCCTGCCATCCGTTCTGTCAGCAACAATTCTCAGCAAAACAACACGCATCAAAACAATACTCAAAACGGTGCGTCTTCTAACGGTAGTAACCGCTTTTCTGCTGGCAACGGTTTTACGTCTGGCAGCTACGTCGATACGCAACGCAGCACTTACGTCGAGCCGCCGCCCGTTGGCCCTAGAGCAATTGAGACGCCTAGCCTCAGCGATCAGAATGGTCAATATGTAGACCCTGCATCTCAGAATGATGGCGTACAATCTATGAATAGCATTGCAAGCAGCAATGGTAGTACTGCAAATAGCCCAGCACCTAATAGCTCGGGCCCTAATAGCTCAGCATTGAGCGTGCAATCTAACGACCGAGTTTATGGCAAGGATCAGGTGAGTCAGCTGCTTTCGACGCTGTTTCCTCATCGGCAAACGTAGAGGCTCCTTATGCACTCAGACGCGACTCCAGTTCGACCCAACCAAGCGGCCAGAATGAAGGCCAAGAGACGCAACTGGCTGCGCGATACGGCGCTGGGCATGGTTTCTACGACAAGTTTCCCAGCGATTATTGGCACGGCTGACGCCATGATGAAGTCATCAAATGTCTTCTTGGTGGGCTACGAGAAAACGGGCGGTGGGCACTGCACCGCAATTGTTCGTGGTGGTGTAGCCGATGTTCGCATGGCCGTTCATGCTGGCGAAAAAACCGCGCAGCAGTTTGGTCAATTTGTATCGTCATCTTTGATTCCCAGACCGCCCGAGAATTTGGAAGCGGTTCTACCCATTACGGCGCGGATGGAAGAGTTGGAAGGCGCTGGCGAAATGATGGGTGGCAGTGCAATTGGCCTATTGGAAACTCGCGGCTTCCCAGCGATGGTGGGCGCGGCAGATGCCATGACGAAGTCGGCGGAGATTACGCTGCTTTCCCACGAGACGATTGGGGGAGGGCTCTGTACGATTATTATTCAGGGGTCACTGTCTAATGTGGCGATCGCAGTCGAAGCCGGCATGAACGAAGCCGAACGCATCGGCGAACTTAATTCAGTCATGGTGATTCCTCGTCCGCTAGGTGACTTGGAGCGCAGCCTACCGAAAACGCAAAAGGCGAAAGTTCAAGAGCCCGTGCGCTTGCCGCTGAAGCTAGAAGAACGCCAGAAGCCAGAAGAGCAGCAGGAAGAACGTCAGAAGGAACTGGTTCCGGCAAAGAACGAAGAGCTAGAACCGCTGAAGCGGCAGTCTGTCGTTATTCCCGAACTCAGTACAGAAGAGCTATAGCAGCGGCATCATAAATTCATCCACCCTCGCTGCCACTTTCTCTATTAAGTCAGGATCGCCTGCGGTAAACCATTCGATACGCGGTTCCTTTTGAAACCACGTGCGCTGACGCTTTGCGAACTGAGCGGTGTGCGCCGCAATAAGTTCAATAGTTTGCTCTAAAGAAATGTCTCCAGCGAGATGCTGCATCATTTCTGCATAGCCCAGCGTTTTCAGCAGAGGTAAGTCTGCGCCGTACTTATCAATCAGAGACGAGACTTCATCGGCGAAGCCCATTTCTATCATTTGGTGGGTACGGGTTGTGATGCGCGATCGCAACACATCCGGCTCGCAAGCAAGGCCTATATATAGGATCGGGTAGCTCGGCGGGTCTTCACCCTGCTGGCTCGAAATACTTCGCCCCGTCACGTAGAAGACTTCGAGGGCTCGTAAGGTTCTGACCTGATCGTTCGGGTGAATGCGATCGCACGCCTCAGCATCCACCTGCTGCAAAAAGGCATAGCACTGTGGTTGACCGAGGGATGTGAGCTGCGATCGCAGTTCGGCATTGGGTGGCACGCGAGGAATTTTTAGGCCTTTTGCGATCGCATTTACATACAGACCCGTTCCTCCTACCAGCATCGGCATCTGCCCACCCTTCGAATGCATAGCGGCAATCAATGACTGGGCCTGTGATTGGTAGTTGGCCACAGTCAAAGTTGTAGTCGGCTCGCAGCTATCTATAAAGTAATGCGGTACTGCCTGCTGATCTGCCACAGAAGGTTTTGCCGTTCCAATATCAAATTCGCGGTACACTTGCCGCGAGTCAGCGCTAAGAATCGCCATAGGAGAGGCCGCACCACC
>JBHJIY010000188.1:0-9224 GCA_050042985.1 Phormidesmis sp.
GCATCTTTTCGCCGTTGCCCGTAACTTCGCTCTGAACCTATACCGCGACAACAACTTCACCAATATGGCTCAGGCTAAGCGCCGTTGCCAGGCTGGTCTCGACACTATCAAACGTCTCTTTAGAATGAAATAGCCCTGTACTTACACATACGTAGAATTAACCATAGGCTAGCAGCGCTGTGCGATGGTCGTATATGTGCTATCTCAAACGTAGTGACTGCGTACTGAGTTATCTCTTACACCAGGGCCATTCTTTTCTTTGTAAGAAATGTCTAAAAAAATAAGTCAAAAGATCCAAAAAAGTAATATAAGTAATATAAGTTCAGTTAAAAGTCTTTCCTCAAAACCTACTATTCCTACTTAGTTAATAATTTCAAAGCTGCTATAGTCTATTTCAGATAAGGCAAACTTCAAGCTAACTTTTCAGCAGCTTACTGTCTGCTCAAATGGCTGTTTGAGTAGATTGATAAACGGCTAAAAGAGCCTGGTAAAACCTTTTTCCCTGCCATACAAGCTTGCAAGATTTCTGAATGATTGGATGTCTTCAGATACATCCTTTAGTTTACTTGTTAACTGTTTTCGATTGGATCTACGCAAATTTGTGTCTGCTTTGCACAAATTTGTAATTGGCCTATTCCAAATTTAGGGCTCTACCCACTGAGCTTTGCCTATTTTTTCGTCTGAAGAAATGAGCTTAGTTTGCAGTGCTTTTCTATATCATTTTTGTCCTTTCTTATCGCCTAACCTAATGAATAGGCGGCTAAATCATGACTTACCATATGGGTATTAATCTGGGTCACGAGCGTTCGGTGGCTTTGGTTAAAGACGGCGAAATTGTTGTTGCTGTTGAGCAAGAACGGTTGGACCGGCAAAAGTATAGTTTGGGCTTTATGCTGCAAGCGCCGGGGGTAGCTTCTCATATTCAAATGCCTGCGGAGGCGATTCGCTACTGCCTCGACCACTGCGGAATTACGCTAGAGTCGCTGGCTTCTATTACGCCTAATATGCCCGGTCACGATTTTGCGCCGGAGATTGCGCGCAAAGTGCTGCCCGAGAACATGACGGAGCAAATCAAGCAAATTCCGAGTCACCACTTGGCCCATGCCTATTCAGCTTTTTGGCCTTCGGGGTTTGATGAGGCGATTGTGCTGGTGGCCGATGCCTCTGGCAGTACAGATGAAATGCATCGAACGGAGTCTTACTCAGTGTATGTGGGGCAGGGGCACACCCTGACGATGCTGCACAGTGAGAAGGTGGTGGCGCACTTGGCTGGGCTCTCTACGCTGGGCTTTTTGTATGAGTATGTGACGCGTAAGGCGGGGTTTGTCAGCCAGATTAGTGGCAGCGCGATGAGCCATGCGGAGGCGGGTAAGCTCATGGGCTTAGCGCCGTTTGGCGGTGAACAGCCAAATCTACATCGCTGGATTCAGGCTGAGGAAAGCGACTATCACTTGGATATTGCGGCTTACGATATTTTCTTGGAGATCGCGGCGCTCGAAAAGCTGTATGGCTCCGGTGAAGGAAAGCCTTATTTGCGTGAGTTTTTGGTGGATTTGGCCTACAAGGTGCAGCAGGAGCTGGCGCTGGCTTTGCAGCATGTTGTAACGGTGGCGATGCAAGAGACTGGGCTAAAAAAGCTGTGCGTGGCTGGTGGTATAGGACTGAATTCTGTTGCGAACTATCAGCTGTTGCGTCAGCTGAATTTGGATGACATTTTTGTTTTCCCAGCGGCGGGTGATGGGGGCATTGCGGCTGGCTGTGCGCTGTGGGGATATGCCCAATCAGGAGAGACTCGTCGGGTGCGGCTGACGCGGGCGACGCTGGGTAAGGCTTATGGGGTGGAGGATTGCCGGGAGGTGATCGCACAATTCTCTTCCACTATTGAAATGGAAGAACTCTCCCCCGAGCAAATGTTACAGCGCAGCGCCGAGGCGTTGGCTCAAGGGCACATTGTTGCTCGGTTTGAAGGAGGCTGCGAGTATGGGCCTCGGGCGCTGGGTCACCGTTCTATTCTGTGCGATCCTACCTTCGAGCGAATGCGCGACATTATCAATGCGCGCGTGAAGTTTCGCGAGGCCTTTCGTCCGTTTGCGCCTGTGATTCCGGCTGAAGCTGCCGCTGAAGTGTTTGAGCTAGACCACGCAGCGCCTTTCATGCTGCTGGTACCACCCATTCGGCCAGCGTACCGGGACAAAATTCCGGCGGTTTCGCATGTGGATGGTACTGGGCGAGTGCAGACGGTTACCGCACAAGATAATCCGTATTTTCATAGTCTTTGTCACGAGCTGGTAACGCTGCGTGACGGACCGCCGGTTCTATTGAATACCAGTTTTAATGTCGCCGGGCAGCCGATTGTAGAAACGCCTGCCGAAGCGATTCAAACATTCTTGAATACAGATATTGACTATCTGGCGCTAGAAAACTTCTGGATTTCTAAGCGTGATGTCAAGGTGAAAAACTACGAAGAACATTTGAAAACAGTCTACGAAACACCCACGCCAAAGGGCTTTAACGCACCTATCCCAGCCGTAACTTCGCTGATGAAGCAGCTCGATGAAGCCCTCTTTTGGGATAAGCAAGAAGCGTGTCCTTGGTCACCAGCAGAGCTAAAGCGGTTGTCTGCTAGCGGTGCTAAGTATAAGGAAACTAGCCGTCTGTTCCCAGCCGCACCGTTTGATGATCCGCTACAAACTCAGCTTTCCAAGTCTGTTGTTCTATTGTTAGATCCTTTGGGTGAGTCTACTTTAGTAGATCTTTCTGAGAAGGTGGAACCAACAGCCTATCGTTTCTCTGAGGTGAAGCTGCTGCTGGATTTACTCACGGCGGTGACTGGTTGGCAAGAGCGTATTCGCCGGGAGCTGAGGCTCACCCATGCAGAGCTAGCGGAAAAGGTTGTTTGGGCGAGTCGTCAGCTGAGTAAGTATGGCTTGGCGGCAGGGAGTGACTATGTGGCAACGGTGGAGGAAGATCATGCCATTGATAGCTCTGTAGAGGCTGCTGCGACAACTTTTGCGCCCTTTGCCGATGCTGAGTTTTCGGCGCGGTTGGCACTGAAGGACTTTTGCGATCGCCTCCGTCAGTCCGGCTACACCGCCACTGCTATCTGCGCCGCGCTAGATGTAGAGTCTCTCCAATCGCTAGAGTCCACCTACTTCCACTACTACGATCGCTTCAGCTTGCCGCAGACTGAGCTAGGCGACTTTATTCGTCTCTTTTTGCTGCGAAGCTCCCTTCCCAAAGCCCGTATGGTGGAGCTGCTAGGCAACTCTCTTTTTCAGCGACTGGTTGATTTAGGCTTGTTTATTCGGCGCTCCGTACAGAGTGTGAAACAAAGGGTAGAACAGGACGATTCGTCAGCGATTCAGCCAAATTCTTCTTCAGATATGCAGTGGGCTGCTCGCGTAGATCTCTTCTGCGTAGAGGGCCTGTACATCGCTACCGACCACCGGTACATGTTCTTCGAAGAAGACAAAATCGGGGAAGATCCGGTGATGTATTTAGGTGCAGATAGCATGGGTCTGGTATACACCGCGCCTCAGTATTTAGCCAATCAAGTGCTAGATCTTTGCTGTGGTAGTGGTGTGCAGGGGCTAGTGGCTAGCCGCTACGCTGAGCAGGTCACCTCTGTTGATATCAACCCTCGGGCCGTGCGATTCTCTCGGTTCAATGCGCAGCTCAACGGCATTTTGAATATCAATATTCATTTGGGCGGCCTATACGAGCCCGTAGCGCAGCGTACCTTCGACACTATTCTGGCAAATCCGCCCTTTGTTCCTAGCCCCAACACTGATCTGCGTTTTCGTGACGGTGGCAACACGGGCGAAGATATTCTCGCCGACATCATCAAAGGCAGCGATTCACATCTCACCCAAAACGGTCGACTGTTTATTGTGACTGATTTGGTCAATGTGCCAACTTACCAAGCCAAGCTCTCTAACTGGTGGCAAGGTGGCTCTGTCGATCAGCTCGTGCTCTGTACCGCCGACCGCGACGAAATGTTGTTCTCAGTACCCCATAGCCACGCGCCCTTTGGCCAAAGCTATGCAGACTACACAGCTGAGCTAAATTCATGGCTAACCAACTTTCAATCGGCCAAGCTAGAAGCTGTAAACTTCGGCTACATTCTCATCCAGAAGGCTGCCCATGCAATGGCTTCCTCCTACTACACGCGCACTATCCACAACCCCACTCAATCCATTCACGAACAGGTCAAAGACTACTTCTGGCAGCGCGAGCTGCTACGTGGGCAGACCTATCTCACTCGCTATCTCCTGCTCAATCCCGACCTACAGTTTCGGATTGAGGAGACCTTATCTGGCGATACCAAAACAGTAGAAGTCTTTTCTCCAGAGAATCCATACTTCACCACTTACCAAATCAACGCTGATATTCATCGCTTGCTAAAGGAAATCAACTACCTGCGGCCACAGTGGCGTCAGATTGCGACACCCAGCAACCAGGACTGGATTGAGGAGCTACTGCACAAAGGCATTTTGATGCTGAAGTCCAGGCCGATAGAGGTCTTTTCAAAGCCAACGGCAGACAGTCATCAGAACGCTTTGGCTATGAGTAATTCAGCCTCTGATCAGTTGGCTAGCGAGTTTGGCAATCCGTCTACTAATGGGGTTTCGTCTGGCTCTGGTATCGTCGAGCTGCGCACTAAGACAACGCCTACCTGTCTCTCAGCTTATTTAGCGCAGTAGTCGCTGTCTGTCGTTTGTTGAGCCTGCTGTTTGTTTTTTGGAAGCGGGATCTGTTGGTAATTCACAAGAGCCCAGCAGTCCCTCTTCCTAGCCAATACAGTGCAAACACAATGATTGTTTCCACCACATATGTCGCGCCCAGTGACTCATATAGCTTGCGACCTTTTGCTTCAAATAGCGATCGCCACACGGTCCATTTCCCGTTGACATAGGCTGCTGTAAACAGCGCTCCAATCAGCAGCACTATCCACTGCGTTATGCCCGAAAACCCTATCAGGATGGTGGCCACTACCAAGGCGAAACCTATCAGGGGGCGGAGTGCTTTCAATATCTTCATAGTCAAACGGTAAGTTGAGTGTTCAGCATACATCTGATTGTTGGAAGAAAGAAAAACAACGCGCTGCAAGTCACTACTCGCAGCGCGTCATCATCTTTTATTCAGCGGTCATGATTCAGCTAACGAAGCGAGGTGCTTACTTGTTGGGCTGAGGGGTCATCCGCAAATAAGGCTTCACTTCAGTGACGCCTTTAGGAAACTGCTTCTTCGCATCTTCTGTAGAAATAGAAGGGACCACGACACAGTCGCCGCCGTCTTTCCAATTACCAGGGGTTGCGACCTTGTGATAATCAGTGAGCTGCAAGGAATCGATAACGCGCAAAATCTCGTCGAAGTTACGGCCCGTGCTAGCAGGGTAAGTAATCGTCAAGCGGATCTTTTTATTGGGGTCAATGACGAATACAGAGCGTACGGTCAGTGTGCCTGCGTCAGAATTTGGCTGGAGCATGCCGTATAGCTCTGCTACCTTGCGGTCGTCGTCAGCCAAAATGGGGTAGTTAACGCTGGTACTTTGGGTTTCGTTGATGTCGTTAATCCAGCCCTTGTGAGACTCAACGCCGTCAACGCTCAGCGCGATGGTTTTGGCATTGCGCTGTTTGAATTCTTCTTGCAAGGAGCCAACGAGGCCTAGTTCTGTGGTGCAAACAGGTGTGTAGTCAGCAGGGTGAGAAAAAAGGACGACCCAGCTGTCTCCTGCCCACTCATGAAAATTGATATCTCCCATAGAAGATTTCTGTGTAAAATCGGGAGCGATATCGCCGAGTTGAAGTGCCATGTTTTGAGTTACCTGCTTCTGATTGCGTAAAGATGGTGTGTTCATCTGGTCAGTAAATTCTGCCATAATCCCCGGTTTTCCGACCGGAGTTTAGATGATTTTTAATAATCGCGTTTTTTAGGGCCCGTAATAGTACGCTAAAACCCTCTATCCATATGGGACACGCTCTTTTTGTGAGACTGTAACAGTGACGTGAATAAGCGTTAAAAATTGCTGCTTCGCTTCATAATTTTGTGCTTGCGCTACCTATAATCTGTGCGCTTGATCTAAGCCCTTGGTTTTGTGGGGTAAGCATAGCGCTATTATTGGTAAGGCCGTACGAGGCCATATAGCTCCCGTTTATTCCTACCCTCTCACCTCAATCCTCATGGCAGACACTCCCAGTAAAGTTTTACTTGTCGATGATGAACCTGGCTTACGTGAATCGGTTCAGGCCTATTTGGAAGACAGTAACTTTCAGGTACGCGTCGCGAGTAATGCCACAGAAGGCTGGGATTTGCTACAGCAGGAAGCACCTAATGTGCTGATTTCAGACATTATGATGCCGCAGGTAGATGGCTACCAGTTTTTGAAGCAGGTGCGTGAGGATGCCCGCTTTAAGGGGTTGCCGGTAGTGTTTTTGACGGCGCGGGGGATGACAAGCGATCGCATTCAAGGCTACAACGCCGGTGCCGATGCCTACCTCTCCAAACCCTTCGACCCCGAAGAACTCGTCGCCATCGTCAATAGCCTCATCGAGCGCCGCGCCGCCCAGGCTCCCGAAGCCGGCTCCACTCCCGATATCGCCGTCATGGCCCGCCAAATCGAAGAAATCAAAGCCCTGCTCACTCAGCGCGGCAGCATGATTAAGCAAAACAACAGCGGTATCAAAATTGACTTCACTCCACGCGAGCAAGACGTACTTGATCTTGTGGCTGAAGGTCTGATGAACAAAGAAATCGCTAGTCGCCTTGGCACAACGGTACGCAATGTTGAAAAATACGTGAGTCGCCTGTTTGGTAAAACAGGAACGAATAGCCGCACTGAATTAGTACGCTATGCTCTGGAAAATGGCTTAGTGACCACGTAATACCGCTTGCAGTAAACGAATGTATAAGGAATTATCGAATGAAGACATCACTAAGCTGCACGAAGAAGTCAATCTGTACATAAGCCAAAGACTTGTCATTACGACGACAACGATCACCGTATTTGGTGCCATTGCTAGTTTGTTCCTAGCGCAAATATCAGATTCACTAGCCGTAGAGCCTACAGCCCTAGTCGAAGCAGGAGGGCAGTATCTTTCACTTCTTCTGCCTTCTGCCTCAATGGTCATACTCGGCATTATGCTTTGGTACTGCCAATCTGTAGTCCAGCAAATGCATGTTATTTCGACCTATCTTACAGAGACTAAATCGTCTGATTGGGAAGGGCATTATCATAAGTTTGCAAAAGCAAAACATCTGGCCCCATCTTTAGAGAGCTTGCCTTTGGTCGTGTTCGCCGCACTGGGCCTGTCCTCTATGTGTCTCTCTTTTGCGGTATATTTCATCGCTAATAGAGACCCTAATCTGCAAGTCAGTACGGCTTCTACTGCGACATTTGTAGGTACTGCAACGATTTATTGGAGTATTTTTGCCAATTTCTGGGTGAAGAGGAACCCTAGAACTTTTCGGGAAAAGGCTACTCGGCGCTGGCAGATAGTGCTAGCTGAACAGGCTGAGGAAGACTTTTACTCGAATCGCGCCATTGCCAAATGGTCTGAAGCTTCTTTTGCAGCTGTTTGGAATAATCCAGATGATGATATCTACAATGATCTATAGTTTTGGTGATGTTCTTCTTGTTCCTTTTCTCTCTAATGACCAAAGTAAGCCAAGTAAGCGCCCGGTAATCGTTATCAGCAGCAGCTCGTGTAACCAACGGCACGAAAATCTAATTGTGATTGCCGTCACGAGTAATTCAAAGGCAACCCTGTCTCCAGACAGTCTTGTAATATCTGACTGGCAGCGTGCAGGCTTGCAGGGGCCTTCACTCGTAAAACCTGTCGTAAAGACACTTCCACACAACTCGAAGTTGAAGGAAATAGGCTCCTTGCTATACAAAGATAAACAGGCGCTACAGAAATTCCTCACTCAAATTATAGGCATGTGCTGATCGCGAGGGCCACAGAAGTCAAGATTTACCAGGCGAGGGCTTGTAGCTATCTCGTATTGACTTTCGAGTCAAAACAAATCCAGCGGAAATGGGCCATATGTCCCGTTGACTTCATCCATCTCTGGTTCAGATGTGTGATACGTGACCAATACACCGCGTGAGTCACCGGTATACCCGTCTAAATACCAAGCATTTTTCAGCGTATTGAATTTAAGAAAGACAGCGCCATCCTGTGGTGGAATATCTACTTGAATAGGTTGGCTAAGCGCACCAACGTAGCTTTTGAGTGCAGCTTCGGCTTCGCTCAGCGTGCTGGCACAGATGCCTAGTGTTTGATATTCGCTTTGCTCATTTAGCCAGAGTAGATGCTCACGAATAGTCTGTTTTTGCTCATCCGAAAGTTCGGCAGGTGTATGTATCAAGCTAATTTCAATCAGTTGCTTACGGATAGCTTTCAGCTTGGCAGCAACTTCGGTAGCAGAAGGTTCAGCAGACATAGGGCGATCGCACGGTCCAAAAGGAACCTAAGGGGAATGGTTTATTTAGCTTACGGTGTTTTGCGATCCTGTATTTTTTACGCTCGGTGGTTCGCAGCTAATTCCGGGCTCACTAAAGGAAGATGTTCTGCCTTCGTTTTTCGCTGTTTTGCGATCCGCCACTTATGACATACAGCCTCCGTGTCGCCGATATGCCTACCACCGAAAGGCCTCGCGAAAGGCTCCTTGCCTATGGTGCCAAGCGTCTATCTGCCGCAGAGCTGATTGCGATTTTGATCGGAAGTGGGCAGGGGCCAGGAAAGCTATCGGCAGTAGGGCTTGGGCATTACATTTTGCAGCACTTGGGTGAAGAACGGCTCGATGGCGATGGGCTTTTAGCACTGAGAGATGTCAGTGCTGAGAGTTTGGTCGAAATTTTAGGTGTAGGGCCGGCAAAGGCGACGGCGATTTTGGCAGCGATAGAGCTAGGAAAGCGAGTTTTGCACAGTCAGCCACCTACGATGACGGTGGTAGACGATCCTTCTGTAGCGGCTGCCTATTTGGCCCATGAGCTGATGTGGCAAAATCGGGAGCGCTTTGCCGTGCTATTGCTGGATGTCAAGCATCGCATTATCGGCAGCAAGGTCATTAGCATTGGTACGGCGACTGAAACGCTGGCTCATCCTAGAGAAATTTTTCATGAAGTGATCAAGCGAGGCGCTACCCGACTCGTGATAGCCCACAACCATCCTTCTGGCAGCCTGGAACCTAGCCCCGAAGATATTTCACTGACCCGTCAG
>JBHJIY010000189.1:0-11646 GCA_050042985.1 Phormidesmis sp.
AGAGTGGGCTCTCTGCTAGCAGGCTGCCACCGACCTGATAGCTGTCCTTGTATCTGTAGGAATGACTATGGGGGGCTTGGTGAGATGTTGCTGCGTCAGATTGTTGCATGGGCCAGTCGGTGCCTACAATGATCATGGCGGGATGGCTGCCATAAAGATGGCAGCTACTAGCATGACTGGTGGACTGGGGCGATCGCATGCTGCTATTGGAGTGTTAGTGACCTACACATCTGGCTGAGGACGACTAACCCGGTTGGGTAGGGTGATGGTGAAGGTGGTTCCTTGTTGGGGCTGATGAGGCTGGGGCTGGTGGGTAACGCTGATAGTGCCTTCGAGCGTTTGGGTGACTAGGTTATATACCAGGTGTAGGCCCAAGCCACTGCCCCCCTGAGCTCTTGCGGTGGTGAAAAAAGGCTCGAAGATGCGGTTTTGATTTTCAGGCGGAATACCGCAGCCATTGTCGCTGTAGGTGATCTGGGTGTAGCTTTCTATGTCTGTCTGCGATAGGGATGTTTGAGATGACGTTTCTGAATTTGGAGACTCTGAAGATAGCGTTAGGTTTAGGTGGCCAGCTTGACCGTCTGGGTAGGCATGGGTGAGAGAGTTGATCACAAGATTGGTGATCACCTGTGCGATCGCGCCAGGGTAGCTAGAAAGCGTAATGTCTTCATCTCCGACGATGGTGATCTGGTGAGGCGTTAGCTTCAGCTTTGGGGTGAGGTTAGTAATTACCTCTTGTAGATAGGGCTTGAGCACAAACGTTCGCTTGTGCAGGCTGCTCTGATCCACCGCGATTTGTTTGAAGCTTTGAACCAGCTCGCCTGCTCTTTGCAAGTTATTTAAAATTAGCTGGCTGCATTCTGTCGCGACACTAAGGTAGCTTTCAAAAGAAGACCGTTTGATATTTCCTGCTGTGAGGTTTTGGGAGATTTCCTGACTCGCATTCTCTAGGGTGGAGGCGGTCATAATTGCGGTGCCCACAGGGGTATTGATTTCGTGGGCAACACCAGCCACGAGATTGCCCAAAGCAGCCATTTTTGCTGAGCGGATGAGATCTGACTGTGTATTTTTGAGGGTTTCCAGCGTTTGAGAGAGTTCTGCTGTGCGCTCGGCTAGCTGGAGTTCTGCTTCTCGGCGATCGGTGATATTGATCCCGGTGCCAATGATCCGTGTGATGTCACCTTTGTTATCGCGCAAAGGCGTATGGGTAGAGAGCCACCAAGTTGTTTTTCCATGAAGTTCAACGGGCTCTTCTGTCATGACAGAAGAGCCCGTTTCTAAGCAGGCTTGGTGGTTGCGGCGAATGATTTCTGGTGGCAGCAGCTGGCGCAAATCGGTGCCAATCATTTGCGTTCGGCTGAGTCCTGACATCCGCAGCGCGGTATCGTTTACTTCGACAATGCGAAACTGTCCATCTTCTGACACATCTAGCACTGAAATAGAGGCTTCTACACCGTTGTAAATGCTGCGCAGAAAGTCTTCTTGAGCGCTAATTTGTCTCTGTAGAGACTGTAGCTGTACCTGGTTTTCGATGCGGGCTATTAGCTCGCCTGTGCGGACGGGTTTGGTGATGTAGTCTACGCCGCCTAGCTCGAAGCCTTTGACGATATCGACGACGTCGTCTAAAACGGTGAGAAAGATGACGGGAATATCGCGGGTGCGCTCGTCAGATTTGAGGCGATCGCACACCTCGTACCCGTCGAGGTCGGGCATTTTGATATCTAACAGAATCAAATCGGGTGGGTCTAGCTGAGCGGCGTCGATAGCGAGTTGGCCGTTCGTAACAGGCCGAACGCGGTAGCCTTGCTCTGTGAGGACACTCATCAGTAGCCGCAGATTTGCGGGTGTGTCGTCAATGATTAAGATATCGGCCGACGGCGATAGGCCATTGATTGAGCTATCAATCGGCAGGTGAGAGAGCATTGTTGAGCTGGGTTGCGCTGTGGCTATATTACTTCAGTTAATTTACCTTAATGACCTGCCTTTAGCCGTTTATGCGAAGCGATTGAGTAAAGCCGAGTGAAGCAGTGACTACTTTATTTATATAGGTTTTATTTATATAGGTATTGCAGGGTGTTTTGGCTGCTTGGTGGGTTGGGTTTTGATAGATTGCTGTAAGCAGAGGCTTTGTGGTTGAAAGCTGACTGTGCCAAAGGCCACGATGCTTAGATGCCGATAGGTTAAGTAGGTATCGCGTAGTTCGTAGCAATGGCTTATCCAGGCTAGGAGCGTTTCTATGGCAAGTGACTGAGTCATTAGCCCGTCAATATTGCAAAGGCAAATGAGTAGTGGTCCTTCGCATAGGTCGCTTAGCAGCAGTTCATCGGCAAACCGCATGAGGCGCTGCCGGGCTGACAGGTGCGATGTTGTTATTAGCCACTGCGAAAGCCAAGCGCTACTACCAGGGTGCAGCCCCTGCCAAATTGAAAGGATGATGTGTTTGTCCCAAGTTTGATGTGCCGAGTCTTGACTGGGTGAATCTTGATTGGGTGCATCACCGATTGAGACGGTGCGGTAGCCGCGATCGCACATACCACGACAAATATCCTGACTCAGGAGGGTGCGGATAGAGGCCGCAGGTTCTAATACATGGCAGAACTTTCCCTGTTGCAGTTCGAGGTATATGTCTTTTTCAAGGTGAGATGACGCCATGAGTGAGAATAGCAGATGAAGCGAACCCTACAGACAAAAGTATGGCTAAGCGCATTGTGTATTACCTGCTACAGTCGGGCGACTAATCGTAAATGATCGGGTAGTTTTTCTTTGTCTTACTGGATAATGGCTGGGCGTATGGGGTGTATAGGTAGCTTTCGTTGTTTTATGCACTATTGCGTGCGATCGCTTTGGCTCTGGCTGGTTGGCTCTGGCTGGTTGGTTCTGGCTAGCTGGCTTTGGCTAGCTTTTAGAAGCGGTTTCAATCGCGTCTAAAACCTGAGCGTACTGGAAGTTGTGAACTGTGGCGCTCAGTGCTCTGGCCAGCTCAGCGTCTTCGTGGCGAATTTGTTCGATGATGTGAAAGATGGTTTTCCACTGGAGCCGACGGGTGGCTGCTTCTAAATCGGTGACAAGCTGAGGTGCTAGCGTTGATAGCGCTGCTGTATCTATTGAAATATTGGCTGCAATATTGGCATTCTCTTCTGTGTCGGGGCCGAGTGAATCTGTTTCACTTTGGTAGCGATAGCGCAGATTTAGGTACTTTGCTGTCGCGTCATAGATATCGCTGTTGTTAAAAGGCTTGCGAATGAAGTCGTCACATCCTGCTTTTTGAGCAGCAATTCTGTCGGTTTGGTAGCTGGTGGCAGAGAGTGCGATAATTTTGGGCTGAATGATTGCCGTATTGTCGCTAGAGCCTGTTTTTAATGCCGTTTGTTCTAATGCAGATTGTTCTAATGTTGCTTGTTCTAATGTCGTTTGACTATGCTGGCGGATGCGAGCGGTCGCTTCAAATCCATCCATGATTGGCATTCTTAAATCCATCCAGATGAGATGCGGCTGCCAGCTAGCGACGACCTCCGTAGCTTCTTTCCCGTTGGTTGCTTCTTTGAGTGCAAATCCTAGCGGGCTTAGTAGCTTAACTAACAGCTGACGGTTGGGTGCTTTGTCGTCTACGATGAGCAATCTGTAGTGAGGATGACCGGGCCTGAGGCCAATAATCTTGCGCTGAATGCCCGTAGAAACAATGTTGTCTTTGTTGCCTTCTTGGGCCTGGATGCAAAAGCGTACGGTTGTTCCAAATGTTTCTGTTTTCGATATTTCTGCTGTTGGGGTTGCGGTGCGACTTGTAATTTCAATATCACCTCCCATCAGCTGCACGAACTGACGGCTAATCGGTAGGCCAAGCCCTGTGCCTTCTTGTGAGCTAATGCCTGATTTTGATTGAACAAACGGTTCAAAGATAGTGTCTACTTCGTCAGGTTCAATGCCTACGCCCGTATCGGTGATTTCGAAGTGGAGTGCGAGGGGCTTGGCTGAGGGAACTGCGGTTTCTGTGATGATGTCTTGATCCGTCTCCTGTAGCTGTTCTCGAACGTTGAGCGTGACGTTTCCTTGCTGGGTAAACTTAATGGCGTTGTTCAACAGATTGATCAGCACCTGCCTAACTTTTGCTTGGTCTGTGTAAATGTATTTTGGTAGGTCTGGCGTTCGGTTGAGTGAGAGCTGTAGCTGTTTTTCTTCTGCTTTTAGCTTGAACATGCCGTGTAGGTCTTCGAGCAAGCTATGTAGATCAAAGTCAATTGGAGATAGGACGGTTCGCCCAGCTTCGATTTTTGACATGTCGAGTACGTCGTTGATCAAGCTGAGCAAGTATTCGCCGCTGCGGTTGATGATGGTGACATCGTCCTGATGTTCTTTGGGAAGGAGGGTGCTATGGGTCATCAGCTCGGAGAAGCCGAGGATTGCGTTAAGCGGCGATCGCAGCTCATGGCTCATATTTGCTAAAAACTCACTCTTTGCCTTATTCGCAATTTCTGCGGTCTCTTTTGCCTTCAAGACTTCGGATTCTACCCGTTTGCGCCTGGTGATGTCTCTAACGACTGCTTGCACGACCCCTTTACTGTCAATCTCCATAGAGGTGAGCCATACTTCAGCTGGAAATAGGGTGACGTCTTTGCGCCGATGTGTCCACTCAAAGTTGTAGGTGCCTGCGCGGATAGCTTTGGCGATTGTTGCTTTTATGGCACGAGCCGAGCTGCGACCATCTGGCTGCTTTACCGGCGAAAAGTCAGCAGGTGTCTTTCCTGCAAATTCTGACTTTTCTTGGCAGCCAAATATTGCAAGTGTGGCAGGATTGCAGTCGATAAAGCCCTGGCTGTTGATGAGCATGACCGCGTCTTGGGTTGATTCGTTGAGGGTGCGGTATTTGGCTTCGGACGTGGCGAGCTGTGCTTGAGCTTCGATGCGATCGGTGATGTCGATAATGCTAATGAGCGCTCTGCTCCAGTCTTCTTCATGCCCAGGTGTGATGAATTCTTTAAAAATAACGTGCTTCTTTTTTCCGGTGAGTGTGTAGTTCGCAAGCTCTGCCTCAAAGCTTGTTTCTCCCCGGCAAAGCGATGTGAGCTCTTTTTGAAACCCTTCTGTCACAGATGGATGGGTCGGATTGATTAGCCGCTTTAAAATGTCTTCTTTTTCTTCTGCTTCAAATAGCTGAAGCGTCGCCTGGTTAACATCAAGTATTTTGACTCTTTTTATGCACTGTTGAACCGTGTCAGGATGCGCCTTAAAATAGGCCTCGAAGTCGTTAACTTCGTTCAATATCTTTTTCTCTTCGAGATAGCGCTTAACCGCTGAAAAATCTTCTTCCCAGAGGGCTATCGGTGCGTCTTCAAACAGACTGTGATAGCGCTCCTCGCTTTCAAACATCGCTTCTTCGGCGTGCTTTTGAGGCGTAATGTCAATAAAGACACCCTCTAGATGAAGCAGCTTACCCTCCCGGTCGCAGACGCCTCGCCCTTTGTCGTACACCCAGCGAATTTGACCGGTTACATCGATAATCCGATACTCGATCAAGTAAGGCTCTTGGCGACTAACTGCCGTTTCGATAGCTTCTGCGGTGGCTTTTAAGTCTCCTGGATACACGATGTCGCCGAATTTTCTGACCTTGTCATCGATAAAGTCAGAAGCCGGATAGCCGGATATATCTAAAATAGAGTCACTGATGAAGAGCATATTCCAGGTATCGTTGGCTAGGCAGCGATACACTGTGCCTGGAATATTAGTTACTAGCGTTTGGAGTGTGGCTTCACTTTGCTGACGTTCTTGACTCTCTTTTTCCAATGCTTGCGTGCGCTCGAGAACCTTGACTTCTAAAGACTGAGAATACTCTTCTAGCTGACTGTAGGAGACGGCGAGCTGCTTGCTCATTTCCTTGAAAGATGTTGAGAGCGTATTGATTTCTCGAATAGCTGATTTTTGAAAGAAGGGCACTGAGGGCTGGTTTGTAAACTGCTGTTGACTCGCATGGCTTAAAGTTTTGCTAGCGACAGCAAGCCTAAGAATGGGCTTGCTTAAGCGACCGGCAAACCAAATAGCAAATAGAACAGAGAGCCCCAAAGCAATTAAGCATAGTCGTAGCGTCGTCTGCTCAGCGGCTCTAATGGGGGCAATGAAGTCTGTTTCTGGCACGACCACCACCAGCAGCCAATCTAGACCATAGCGGTCTTTGAGCGGTGTTATCTGTACAAAATTGTGATCTGACTCTGTTCCTTTTATCTCTACTCGCTTTGTTTGCGTCAGCTGATTGTTGTAGTTTTGTTCTATATACTGCGCGGTTTCTTGAATGAGTGGATCTAAAAAATCGACGGCGTCCACCCTTGTACGCAGGCCATCCACCATGAGAAAAGGACGCTGGGATGATGAGCTAGCGACGAGTGTTCCGGTTTGTTCTATTAAAAATACGCGAGTAGAAGCGCTGAGCTTGAGGCTCTGCAAAAAGTCGTTGATTCTATCTTGACTAAGGTCAACACTGAGAACGCCTTCAAGTGTGCCGGCCCCGTCGTAGTAGGGTTGTGAAAGGGTAATCCCTAACCGATTGACAGCTGACCAGTTGTACATGTTGATCCAGACGGGGCCATTGGCATCTAGCGCGCCTATGTACCAAGGGCGAATGCGTGGATCATAGGGAGATCTGCGCGTAGAGGCTTGTGGGCCAAGTTCACCTTTTTGGCCAATTTCGTTGATGTTGAGCCTACCGTTTCCGTCAGTACTTTCGTAAAAGCGCTCGCCCAGGCTATTGGCATAAACGGCCGTATACTCGCCGTCACTACGGCCAAAGTAGAGGTAGCTCACATCTGGAAATAAGATGCTCTGCTGCCAAAAATGCTTCTGTAGGGTCGAAAAGTCTTCGATGGAAAGCTGGTCAAGCTCGATCGCATTGGCCGTGATTTGATTGATGGTGAGCGGTGCGCTCAGGTAGCTGTTGAGCCGGATTTCTACGCGCTGAGAGACTTCTTCGCGGAGCTGACCGGCTAGCTTGTAGACTGCGTCTCGCTCACTGCGAAAGAAAATCCAGCTGATGACGCCGACTGTGGTCAGCAGCTGTAAGATAAACGGGATGAGGATAATGGTGCGCAGTGGTAGCGTTCGGCGGCGGTTCATAGCTGGGCTTTTATGGCTCGTCGGTGGCTATCTTGAGCGGTGCTGTTGGCTGAGGCGGCAGCTGCCGAGGTAACTCAAACCAAAACTGGGTGCCAACTTGGGGCTGAGAAGAGACTTCGATGTTACTCCCGTGGGCCTGCACGATACGTTGGCAAATATACAGCCCCAGCCCCAGCCCCTGAGTAGATTTAGCGCCGCTTCCTCGCTGATAGAGCTCAAATAGCCGATCGATTTGTGCTGGGCTAATGCCAATGCCATTGTCTGCAATGGTGCAGCAAATTCCGCCTGAGGGGGTCTCACTCGCCTTGATAGTCAGGGTAATACCCGGTGGATTGTACTTGGTGGCGTTGTCGATTAGGTTTTCAAATACGCGCCAGAGCTGAATGCGATCGCTTTCAATCATGGGCAGGTCATCCGCTAGCTGCAACACCACCTGCACACGCTTTTTGTCTATTTGGTACTGCCAAGTTTCGATGATTTCTACAATCATCTCAGAAAGAGAGAAGGTGGCTGGCTGTAGTGAAACGCCCCATAGTTCTATCGTGCGGGTTTCTAAAAGAGAGTTGATCATTTTTAGCTGGCGATCGCACCCTGCGCTCATCCGCTCTAATACGGTGAGGGGAATGCGAGTTGTTGGCGGCTCGCCAACGGTGCTGCGATTGAGCAAGCTGTGTAAAACATTGGTCATTCCGGTGACCGGGTTGCGCAAGTCGTGGGTGAGCGCATGGATGTAGAGCTTTAGGGCTTCTTCTGCTTTTTCCCGTTCTTCTACCTCATGAACCAGAGACTGGGTGCGATCGCTCACTTGCTGTTCGAGGGTTCTATTAAATACCTTGAGCTGGTTATTGAGGGTTTCTAACGCGGCTTGGCTTTCGGCCAATGCGACTAAGTCTCGATAGGCTCTCAGGCTAGCAACGATGGTTGTAAATAACTTTTTCTGGGTGAGTTCTAGCTTGGTTTTATAATCGTTAATATCGTAATTAACAACGACTTCTTCTTCAGGAACTTGTCCGGGTTGCCCTGTTCTGAGTACGATGCGAACGGTGTCATTTTTTAGCTCTTCTCGAATGTATTTGGCAATCTTTAGGCCCGAGTCTTGAGCCTCCATAATTACATCTAGTAGGATCAATGCTGTGTCGGGATTGCTTTCGAGTAGCTGTTTTGCTTCTGCACTAGAGTAGGCAGAAATAAAGTTCAAGGCTCTATTTTCAAAGGTGAAAAACTTAAGCGCCACTTTAGTTGCCTGATGAACCGATGGCTCATCGTCAACCAGCAGTACTTTCCAAGCTGCCAGCGACGAAGTCTCTGTCGGGGGCTCTACGGGCAGGGATTCTACGGAGGCCTCGTCAGCAAAAACTAGCCAATCGCTATCTGTGAGCTTGGGCATTGGGCCAACCAATGGCGCTACTGATGGATGAATAGGCTGACTTGGAATCATGAAACGACCGCAGAAACGCAGGTTTTTCCGCCGTTAGTGGGCGAATTTAGTCTCTAGTTTGTTTCTAGTGTGACTTATATACACCAAAATTGGTCTATTCATTTTAGATGAGTCCAGCTGAAGTAAGGCCAGTATCCAAATGAGTCTGATCAATTAGACGAGTCCAGCTCGTAATGCTTTAACCGCGACCTGCACACGGTCGTTAGCGACTAGCTTTGTCATGAGGCCACGCATGTGAGCTTTGACAGTATTGGGACTGATAAACAGCCGCGCCGCGATCTCGGGATTACTCAAGCCTTCTACCAGCAGCGCGAGTACCTCGCTTTCACGCTCAGATAGGTCGCTGTTGATAGCTTCGGCTGGGGTGAGTTTGGCGTTTTCTTGTGCGGTTGCCTGAAAGCTATTGAGGGCGATGTGAGCAATTTTTGCATCTAGATAGACGCCACCTTGACCGACGGTTGCGATCGCGCTTAGTAGTCCATCAATACTGCCACCTTTGATGCAGTAGGCCTCTGCACCACTAGAAAATGCGGCCAGTACCTCTGTTTCTGCCGTATGCGATGTCAGCATCACAACCTTGGTCTCTGGCAGCTTTTCTTTAATTCTTTGGGTCGTTTCGATACCGTCGATTCCTGGTAGGCCGATATCCATTAATACGAGGTCGGGCTTTTGCTGAAGCGCTGCTTCTACCGCCAGGTAGCCATCGTCGATGGTGTCGAGGATGGTTAGCTGGGGGTAGTTTGCCAATGCCTGTTCAATGCCAAGCTGTACCAAAGGATCGTCTTCAATGATTAAAACCCGCTAGGTCGGGAGCTGAATGGATGAACTCATAGACGACTAAAATCAGGAATACTTAGGATGCTTGTAAAGATAATAACTCGCTTTTTAATCTGACGACTCAATGGCCAATCAATATCCTGGAAAATTAGCTTTGAAGGCCGATTATAAGCGCTGAGTCCCTGTCTTGTGGTGGTTTTGGGTTAGGTATACTTTAGTATCATTTCAATATGTGGAATCCCATCTTCCAGATAGGGTTTCCCTACCTGTTTAAATCCGCATCTGCAATAGAATGCTGACAGATGCCGCTGCGCAGATATGCGAATATCTGTTTGAGGAAATTGACGGCTTGTCTGCTGAATTCCTTTTTGTAAAAGTGAATTTCCTAAGCCTAAGCCCCGATAGCTTTCCTTTGTAATGACCCGACTAATTGAGGGCTCATTGTACTTTTTCCCTGGTGCTACAACGCGTAAGTAAGCAACTAGTTCACTGTTGTTGATTGTTGCCATAAAATGCCAAGAATCAGCGTCCACACCATCGATATCTTGATACAAACACTGCTGCTCTAGCACAAACACCTGCTCTCTTAGCTGCAATATTTGATAGAGTTCGACGAGTGTTAGCTGAGAAAAATGGACCCAGCGCCAACAGATATCCATATTTTTGAGCCGTGCGATGCGTATAAAGAGAGTTTACAAAGGAATAGCTGGCTTAGTGCTGTGTGCCTGGCTAGGGTTGGCTCTATTGGGCTGCACGCCTGCGATTGCCGATGAGCAGGTTACAGCCGGTGCGCTGGCTGCGCAGATTGAGCAGGGCAGCCCACCCTTGATACTGGACGTGAGAACTGCAAAGGAGTATGCCGAAGGTCACGTTCCGGGGGCTGTCAATATTGAGTATCGGCAAATTCCGGCTCAGGTAGAAGCGCTAAGAGCCTTTGAAGATAAAACTGTCGTGGTGTATTGCGAACGAGGGGTGCGGGCAGGGCGGGCGGAAGCGGCGCTGGTGGAGGCGGGCTTTACGTCGGTGGTGCAGCTGAGTGGAGATATGGTGGCTTGGCGGGCGGCGGAGCTGCCGATTGAGGTGGGTGGGGGTTGATGTTTGTTGTGTTGGGTTTAGCGGTGTTTACTGCATTGGGCATAGCGGTGCTAAGCCCCTACGGTCCCTATGATTCCTACGGTTTGTGGATGTGGGGAAACGCATTTAATGCATGACTGCGTCCCGAGAATATTGCTTACATAGCTGACTGAAGCTGGTTTGTAGTTGCTCTAGCTTTTGGGTGAAGGTGCTTTGTGGGCTGAGTGAAGGGGCCTGTTTGGCGATGTTGGTGAGGCGCTGGGCGATCGCACGTTCATCGGCAAACAGCTCATACTGCTGACTCGAAACCGGTCCTTCCAATGCAGCCTCTAGCCAGTGCTTGGCGGAGTGAAGGGTTTGGCCCCAGCGCTGGTAGCTTTTGAGGGCGGGTAGGCGGTAAGGGTGATAGAACAAATTCATGGAGGCGCACCAGTCTTGCCACTTAAAGCTATAGATGCGGGGGCTGGTGACGATGGGAATCCAGGGGATGCGCAGAGCGTCGGCGACGATGGCTCCGTAGAGAGATTCGGAGAGAATGCGATCGCTGGAGGCGATGGCTCTAAGAATTTTTTCGACGGGCCAGCGAGGATCGATGTAGCGGATACCCGCCTCTTTGCAAATGCGCTGCCAGCTGCTGTCGGCGGTGATAGTGTGACCGATGTGGGGGATGAAACTACAGCCCTCACGCTGAGCGGATGCGGTGAAGACCTGCGAAACGAGAAGGCCGCTGTCTGTGATGGCTTTGTGAGCTGGGAGCCCGAGCTGCTTGGCTGAAAGGGGACCGCGAACGCAGCGAATGTCCCAGCTGGCAGGGAGGTTGATGAGAGGTTGTTCGTAGCCCAAGCCAGTCCCGAAGATGATGAGCTTTTTGGCGGTGGCGGTTTGCTTACTCAGCTGGCTGTTGATGAGGGTGCCCATCCCAACAAAGGTGGTGTCGCTATTTGCGATGCTGTCGGCGGTGAGTGAGTTTTGCGGGTCGCTGTACTTTGACGGACTGTGCTTTGGCGGAAAGAGGGTCGGACTCAGCAGTGGCCACAGCCAGCGATTGAGCGCGCTGCCGAAGTTGGAAGGTTGGTTAGAAGGCTGATGGAGCTGTGGGCTGTAAAAGAGTTTCATTAAAGATCTTTACATACTGCCGAAATACCTACCCCATAGCTTAGTCGGTAAGCCTATAGGAGGAAAGAGAGCTTTGATAACCCAGTCATAACCTTCTCTTTACCTGTGAGCAAAAGATATTTGATAGCGTCTATAAGCATCGA
>JBHJIY010000190.1:0-10738 GCA_050042985.1 Phormidesmis sp.
ACGTGGATATAGATAGAATCGTTACGCCCCACATCCTGCTTAAACTGGCGAATCGCTTCCATAAATGGCAGCGACTCAATGTCACCCACCGTGCCGCCAATTTCTACAATCACCACATCCGGATTACGATTACGTGCCACCCGATGAATTCGTGACTTAATCTCATTTGTCACGTGCGGGATCACCTGTACAGTGCCCCCTTCATAGTCACCTCGGCGTTCCTTATTGATCACCGCTTGGTAAATAGAGCCTGTGGTCACGCTGTTAAGCCGAGACATAGAGGTATCTGTAAAGCGCTCATAGTGGCCTAGGTCCAAGTCGGTTTCCGCACCGTCTTCGGTGACAAATACTTCGCCGTGCTGAAACGGGCTCATCGTGCCAGGATCCACATTGATATAGGGGTCCAGCTTCAAAATAGACACCGAATAGTCGCGAGACTTCAGCAGCCGACCCAAGCTAGCCGCCACAATGCCCTTGCCGATGCTTGAAACCACACCGCCTGTCACAAATACAAATTTCGTCATTAGTTTCCTGCTCTGTGTTTCCTTTCCGCTGATCTATTTTGTGGTTTATGAAGTGTAGTTATTTGGCCGTCTTCCGGCCGCCTTGAGGGGAGCATCCCAATCGCACTAAAAATTGATAATAGTCAATTGTGCCACAGGGAATAGACAGCAGAAGGACTCTATTTTCCTTTTTGGGAAAACAATGCAAAAAGACCCAATTATTCAGCTTTGTTTACTCACCATGTCAAACATATAAGCCGCTCGCAGCTTACGTTATATTAGATAAAATCCGTTTCATAGCATGAGCCCAAAAAACGCTACGGTGAAACACTATGGTCAGCCAACCTACCGCGAGTGTCCGATGGACGACTAGTGATCTCGAGTTTTTGCCTCAGAACGAATGGACAACTTACGAAATTATTGACGGAGAACTATTCGTGACGAGATCTCCCCATCGTCAGCATCAAAAGGTGGCACTTGAAATAGCTGAAGCGCTAAATATTTGGTCGAAAAAGACGGGTTTGGGTGAACCTATTATGTCTCCTGGCATTATCTTGTCCGATGCCGACAATATTATTCCAGATGTGGTTTGGGTCTCCAAAGAACGATTAACTGCTATCGAAGATGAGTCAGGTCACCTTACTGAAGTACCAGAGCTGTTAATAGAAGTTTTATCAGCAGGAAGTCAGAATATTAGTCGCGATCGCAAATCCAAGCTCAAGCTGTATTCAGTTCGAGGAGCCGAAGAATATTGGATTATTGATAGGTTTACACAGCGGCTAGAAGTTTATAGAAGAGAGTCGGGGCGACTTGTTCTTACCTCTACGCTAACAACAACAGACACATTGACATCTCCCCTACTCCCAGATTTCTCTTGTCCGGTAAGTCAACTGTTTAGTACAGCAGTGTAGTGGTTCCAAGGCCTCAGTCGGTAAACTTGACTTTCTCTTGACTTTCTATAGATATCTAATCAATATCGGGCAGTATTGCGCGCTGAAACACTAGACTAAATTCAGTATTTTTGAACGATTTGGTTTTAGGAGTCAGCGGTATGGATAAGCGATGGATGCTAGGGACAGCAGGATTAATCGGCAGTGTGGCTGGTCTATCTGTGCTGCATCCAATGGGCGCTTCCTACGCCCATCCTTCGCCAGTAGAACTATCAGAGATGGAGTCGTTAGAGTATTCACTACCTGTGTATGTAGCGCAGGAGCGAGCTGAACCCGGTGGTCTATTTGTCGCCTATCCGCCGGTCGACCATCAAACGGTGGCCGATCGCATTTTCTTTATTGGTACAGCGAGCCCTGATGCACCGGTCACCATTAATGGCCAACCGATTGAAAATAGAAGCGGAGACGGACACTTTGCACCCACCCTGCCACTGGAGTTTGGCGAGAATACGTTCACTCTGGTTCAGGGTGATGAGCGTTTGGTGATGAGCATTACCCGCGTTTCGAGCGAGCCGCCCATGCCAGATGGGATTGGGTTTGCGGAAGGGACGCTGTCGCCTGCAGTGGATATGGCGCGGATGCCAGGTGAGTTGATTTGCTTGAGTGCGATCGCCTCTCCAAATGCCCAAGTCTCCGCCACTCTCGGCAGCCAAACCCTCGCCCTCACTCCCCAAACTAGCGTAGACCTCCCGCCTAACTCATCAGTTTTGACGTCTCAGACCGCGCCTGTCACCCTCAGCGCCACAGAATACGCAGGCTGCACCATAGCAGAAGCAGCAGGAGAGCTAGGCACCCCACAATTTACCCTGCGCGCTAATGGCGAAACCGTGACAGCCGAGGCCCCTGGCCAAGTCACCATCCTCTCCCCAACAGATTTTGAAGTTGCCCAAGTCACACCTATCGAAGGCGTAGCCAGAACAGGTCCTAGTACTAGCTACTCACGCATTACACCACTGCCCGTAGGCACCAGAGCCGCTATCACCGGTCGCGAGGGTGAATGGCTACGGCTAGACTACGGCGGCTGGATCAAAGAAAAGGAAACGCAAGTAAGCAGTGCATCTGTGCCGCCTACCAGCATCATTCGTGGCATTACTGCCAGCCAAGTTGGCGACTGGACAGAAGTGGTCTTCCCATTACAAACCCCTGTGCCCATTTCTGTTCATCAGGAGAGCCAATCCCTTTCTCTCACTTTGCACAACACCACTCCGCAAACAGACACCATTTATTTCTCCAACGATCCTGTTGTCGAAAGAATGGATTTTAATTCTGTTCTTCCCGACAGCGCCGAATACACCTTTCACTTTAAGGCACCTCAGCAGTGGGGCTACAAGGTCCGCTACGAAGGCACTAGCCTAATTCTCTCCTTGCGCCACGCACCACCAAACAACAGCCTAAGCGGCACCACTATTCTGTTGGACCCTGGACATGGCAGCGACGAAGACTACGGTGCACGAGGTCCTAACGGCTATCCAGAAAAGGATGTAACTCTGATTGTTTCCAAGCTCATTCGCGATGAGCTAGAGGCTAGAGGTGCCACTGTAGTGATGACCCGAGAGGGTGACGATGACTTGTACCCAGCTGACCGGGTAGAAGTCATTGATGCCACTGAGCCTACGATGGCGCTTAGCCTTCATTACAACGCACTGCCTGATGCGGGTAACGCACTAGAACGAGCAGGTATCGGAGCCTTTTGGTACTATCCACAAGCCCACGGACTCGCCACCTTCCTACACGACTATCTGGTCCGTGAGCTAAATCGTGAGGCCTACGGCGTGTTTTGGAACAATCTGGCACTTACCCGGCCTTCGGTGACGCCCTCTGTTCTTTTAGAGCTGGGCTTCATGATCAATCCAGAAGAGTTTGAATGGATTACTGATGCAGCTTCGCAGCAAGAACTGGCTAGAACGCTGGCTGAAGGTGTAGAAGCTTGGATTGCTGAGCAGTAAACAAGCTCTTTAAGCCATATCCTGACACCGTGTCCTTTTCTTTAAAGCCACAAGTAAAATGACCGCTTTTTCACTGCCGCCTTTCAAAGATAAGTCACTTTGGCAGCAGGCGATGACTCACCGCTCTTTTATCAATGAGCACCCCGAAGCAGGAGAGCACAATGAGCGACTAGAGTTTCTCGGCGATGCTATCTTGACTTTTTTAAGCGGTGATTATTTGTATGAGCACTACCCTCACCGACCAGAAGGAGAGCTTACGCCTATCCGAGCGGCTTTGGTCGATCAGCCGCAGCTATGCCACTTTGCGCAAGTTCTAACGCTAGGTCAGCACCTACGGCTAGGAAAGGGCGCAAAAAAAGAAGGCGCTCGCACCAGTCCTAGACTTTTGTGTAGCGCGTTTGAAGCGATGATAGGCGCTTACTATTTGGACACGGAACGCGATATGCACGCCGTTCGTGACTATGTGGAGCCTCTATTTGAATCGGTGGTGGGCGATGCCTTACAGCAGGGCATCAAAGATGACAAAACACGACTACAGGAATGGGTACAGCAAAAAATAGGTAAGCTCTTAGCGTATGCAGATATTGGCAGCAGTGGACCAGACCACGAAAAAGTCTTTGTTGTAGAAGTGCGAATTGGAGATAAGGCTTATGGCAGAGGTGTGGGCAGGAGCAGACAGACAGCTCAGAAAGCAGCGGCAAAGTCAACGCTATCGATGCTGGAAACCACAGAACTGTAACTGCAACAACATTGATTGAACAATTGTAATCTCCGTTTCTGTTCCTCAAATCGAAAGAGATCACCATCATAGAAAGAGAGATGAACGTGCCTGAGATTAGCCTGCTCAATGTCCAAATCAACGTTTCAGCTGTTCAGCTAGATGTCCCAGCAGTAAGCGCGCCAGATGTTGACATCACTAACGAAGCACCTACAACTAAAGCACCATAGACTAAGTCAGCTGACCTTGGTGAAGCCGTCGAAACACCTGATGTTGCGCAGTAATCAGCTGACATAATTTAGTTAGACTCCAGCTGGGCACCTGGTGTCTAGCTGAAGTAGGAGAATTAGCCGATCCCAAGGACTGCTCCTGTTGCCTTTTGCCGAAACCATTCCGTTTCGCTCAAGGGCTTTGGAGCAGTTCTTTTCGTATTTTGCCAACTGCTATTGAAAGCAGAATATGCTCCTGGAAGATAGTTTCCTGCCAGCCCTATGCCTGATAGAGCTGCACAAGGTGCTGTGAAAGGAACCGTAATCAGCCCTTTGCAGCTGTTAGCCGCTGGGGAAGATAAAGACTGCCCTGAGAAAATCACTGTCCCGGTGTAGGTAGGCACTCGGTCGAGAAATGCTTTGACAACAGTGCTTTGCCGTTGCCTCAAGTGAGAGTGAGCGGGCGCAAACCACTGGCTCTGGAAAGCTGCAAAGTCTTTCGAGTGACTTTCTTCTTCTGCCCAACTTAAGTACAGAACCGCATTGCACAAGCGCCCTTGCAATAAAACCTGCTGTACCTTGTAGTTTATCTCGGTATTGCTGAGGCCCTTTCCTTCCAAAAACGCATCTAAGTTGACCGTTAATAGGGGTTGCTTGGTTGCAGCTGCGATCGCCCTTGCACCCGCTTCTTTTGACCCCTGACCCGAAAAGTTGAGCGTCAGTGCTTTGGGTAGGCTGCCCTCACGCAGCCGACATAGTAAATCTGGGAGGAGTGGGCTATTGGTAACGTAGCCCGTTTCCTTAGGCCGACTCAGCTGGCAGTAGGCCGTTACCTGCGGACTCATGGGCTGGCCTAGCAGATGTCGGCTGATGGTAGAACTCAGTGAAAAGCTGCCGTTTGCTTTGAGATGAATCAGGCCAAGACGGATAAGAGGAGCAGTGGCTGTAAAAGCACTCCGCATCATGTCCTTTTCAGTCGTGCTACGGCACAGCACATCTAAGCTAAGGAGTGGTGTTGGCTTGCGGCAGGCGTTTGGCTGCAATTGTGCGTAGAGGCGCTCATAGCGACGGTCTAGCTCAGGCGCGATCGCCATCAGCACCACTTCCACTTCAAAATCAGATAGCCCAAAAGACTGTTGCAGCTGAGCTAGTGGAGAATTCCCAGCAATAGCAGTTGCTGGCGAGCAGCCTGGTGCAGTGCTACCTAGCAGATACGACTCAAAAGACGTGCCCAAAAGAACTTGACGCACTTCAATAGACTGCTGCAAACGCTTGTCTAGTAAATGTAGCGGTGCAAGTAAATCTTGCAATCTGGACTTGGGTGTCACGGATTGTTGGCTATTGACCTGCTCAGTATTCTGTTGAACGAGCTGAATCTCTATGGACTGCATGGTCATATAGAGCGACTTCCCAAAACCGATTAAGGTCTAATGCATTTGTTCTATAGCCTTTTAAGCAATGACCGCTTGTAGATAACTGCCAAAGTGGCTGCCACCTTTTCGACTACAGTGATAGCTCGCGTTGAGCTAAATTCAATCTATCGCCCTATCCGTATTTCCTACCACAGTAATTCTTCTTAGAATTCGGTGTAGCAAGCTAGATGGGTAAAACTACTCGGGGCACCCTTCAACCGTTCTCCAAGGTAAGCATAAGCAGCCCTATCCCATCGGCATGCCAGGACACAATTGGATAGCTTCAACAATTAAGATTTTTGGAAGTGCTGAAATCTCTGAAATGATGAAATCGCTAAAGTCCTTGGTTTCAGTTCTAGTGACTGAGCCATGCGATTCTAGCGACTGAGCCATGCGATCGCCTCACGGATCCAATCTTCCGTATTGTCGCTTTTATTCAACGTACTGCTATTCCCCACGGCCACTAGCGCTTTGCTAATTTCACTATTGGTATAGCCCAGTGCTACCAGCATCATCTCCACATCTTCCTGTACCGCCGAAACCGGACCACTCGTCGGAGCCACAATTCCAGAGTGCTGACGCCAGTCGCTCAGCTTCGTCTTCAGCTCTAGAATAATGCGCTCCGCCGTCTTATTCCCCACGCCCGGTGTTCGCGTCAGCACCCGCGCATTTCCATTCACCACCGACTGAATCAGCTCATTGATCCCCAGCGTATCCAGCAGCGCCATTCCCATCTGCGGGCCAATGCCACTTACCGACGTCAGCAGTCGAAACACATCTCGCTCTGCCCGCGATCCAAAGCCAAACAGCACCTGCAAATCTTCTCTGGTTTGCAGGTGTGTGAAAATTTTGACGGGTTCTCCTATCAGCGGCAGCTCACTCAGCACCCGTGGGTTAATCTGCATATCGTAACCAACACCCCCTGCCTCCACAGTCACAATCACGCGACCATTCGGCAGCTTCTGGCTATCGGCCAGAAGTCCTTTTACGTAACCAATCATGCGCTTATTCTCTTACTGTGGCCGCTGCTGACCCGGATTACGCTGCAAAGGAGGACGCTCTGGTACAGGCGGTCGAATTGGCGTAGCCTCACGACGACTAATCGGCCGCGCCGCACCTGTTGCCGGATTAATCTGCGACTGGGGCGTCGTATTTTCTACATCCAAAGACTGACCGCCCTGAATCTTTTGGCGACCATTTCGCAGTACGTGCAGCATCTCCATAAACTGCCGCTCCATATTCTCTAGCACTTGGTCAGCGTAGGTATCCGCGTCTTCTTGAATGGTTTTAGCTTCGCTCACCGTCCGCGTGCGGGTTTCTTCCCACTCCTTGCGCGCCTGGTTTTGCAGTTGCTCAATCTCGCCTAGCGTTTGCGCCCTTAGGGTTGCGCACTCCTGCTCTGTCTGTGCCCGCAGCTGCGCCGCCTGAGATTCCGCCTGACGAATAATCGCCATCTCATTCAATATTGCCGCTGCCTGCTTTTCTGCTGAGGTGATAATTTCTTGAGCATACTGCTCAGCCTCCGCTAAAATCTCCTCGCGCTGCTGCACAATCTGTACAGACTCTTGCACGGCAGCCGGCAGGTTCACGCGGACCACGTCAAGCTGGTCGAGCAGCTCATCTTCAGACACCATCGTTTTGCCCGAGAGCGGGACACGAGGGCTCTCCAGCACTATTTCCTCAATCCGATCCAGCTCTTGCTGAATACTGAAGCGTTCGGAGGCTGGATTTTGATAGTAGTCGCCGGTTGCAGGAGTGTTCACAGAATTGTTCGGTGGGATTTTCAAAGAAGTCTACAATATTTACGGGGCTCACATACACCATCCGTATAGCGCCACACCATACAAACAACGCCAGTGGTAGCGTTAGGTTTTTCTTTTCAGCAAATTATCATTGTTGAAAAGATGCCTTTCCGTAGCATTTTTCGATATCAGCAGCGATGTGCTTGGGCACAAGATGGTCTATCGGCCCTCCAAACTTAGCTATCTCCTTGACTAGGCTACTACTTAAGAAGCCATACTCCGTAGAAGTTGCCAGAAAAACGGTTTCTATATCATCAGACAAAGTCTTATTAGTATGGGCCATCTGGAGTTCTTTCTCAAAATCAGATAGCACCCTAAGCCCTCTGAGGAGCACATTTGCCTGCTTTTCTCTTGCATAGGACACCGTAAGTCCATCAAAGCTATCAACCGCAACGTTGGATAATGGCTGTGTCGCTTCTTTGATTTGGGCCATCCTTTTCTCTACAGAAAATAGAGGATTTTTGCTGGGGTTACGCGATACCACTACCACCACTTGCTCATAGAGCTTGCTGCTGCGCGTGATGATATCCAAATGACCTAGCGTAATTGGGTCGAAGCTACCGGGATAGATTGCAATCATGAGAAGATAAATAGGCTCTCTACGTAGTGTATGACCCATGTCCCGTGCTGTCCTAAAGTTCTCTTCTGAAGACTGTGGCATTTGCCACAAAATGGCCTTTTACGATGAAAAAGTCGCGAAGGAACTCTCTCTAGACTTTGTAGATATCAAAATGCAAGATACAGCCACCTACAAAAAGTATCGAAAGGTGCTGCTCAGCCAATATCCTGATAAAGCAGACATGGGCTGGCCCACGTACCTCATCTGCGATGATCCCGAAGGCGAATTCACCGTTGTCGGCGAGGTAAAAGGTGGCCACCCCAAAGGAGAGTTTCGTCAGCGACTACAGGCAGTCCTCGACGAAAAATAACGAATCTAGCGATCACTATCTGTAATAAAGAGCAAAAGCCCGAATAAGAACACAATAATGTCCTTACCCAGGCTCTCAAATTTCAGATATGTCCGTTGGCTTTTGTGCGAATGTGTTGCAGCCAGAGGGCGCAGCATTGCTGTGCCCCTACGAAACCGAACGGTTTTACAAAACGACGATGTTTGCAAGACACAAAATAGCGCCGCCGCCAATGGCATGCCCCAAGCTAGTGACTGCCAAGAGCGCTGGTAAACCCAAACCCAAGAACACGCCAGGTGCAGGGCCTGCAGCAGGAATCTGGATGACCTGCTTGCCGATACCAAAGGCAAGGACGTTGCAGATAATCATTACGATGGCAACATTAGGGCCCCACTCTACGGTGTTGGGGACAGTGCCTAGAGCAGCAAGTAAAGGTAGCATTTATACGCTCTCCCAAAAGAAAGTATTGAATGACAGTCAAGTTTTAACAGTCAAGTTCTATCTTTCATGAGAATGGAGGGCTTCATGTCTATATCAGGCGTATTCGTTGTAAGAGTTAATATTAAAGCCTCAAGAATTAACATTCAAAAGGGCATTGGTATGGAAAGAGCCGGAGAGTTAGTACAGCAGGCGTCGACACATTCAGTCATACATTCAAAGGCGTTGAGATGGAGGAGCTGAAATGGCAAGAGGGTTGATGTGGCTGCCGCTGCTGGTGATATTCTTTGGGCTGGCCTGGGCTGGCTGGAACGAGTATCACAAGCTAGAAGCCTACAAGGTGTGGGCAGCCCAATTTGAACGGGCGAAATACGACATTTATGCTGTGCTAGGGCAGCAGGGTAGCCTCCTTACGTGGGGTTTGCCGACACGAAACGGCATGGTTGATACCGCAGTTTTAGACCTAGTCAATGTTGAAAAGCTCTCGATAGAAGTTGATAACAACTCTGTGGACCCTGATCATTTACCAGAGAAAGGACGCTTTTCGTTGGGCTTTACGCTCAAAGGAGGTACCCGCGAAAGCATTCCGTTCACAGACGGAGATATTGCGCGGCGGTGGTTTGAGTTTTTGTCGAAGGAATTTTCTTTGCCCTCCTGATAGCTTGTCTACCCAAATGGGAAGGCTCTCTGAACGATTGGGTTAGACTAACGTTCACATCTGATACGGTCAGCGCTTCCATCGGCAGCATCCTCTTCATCTACTGCTTTTTGATAAATCATGTCCCCATCAAACCTTCCAGATTCTGCTCCGCCAGCTGCTCCACCAGTTGCTCCACCAGCTACTTCGTCAGTTGCCTCGCCAGTAGCTCCCAATCAGCAGGACCTAGCGCAACGTAGGCGACAGCTCAAAACCAAGCGTAAGTTTAAGTTCTATAAAATGGCTTGGCGGACCGTGGCAATGGCTGCGCTCACGGCAGGCACGCTGCGCTTGGCTACGTCCCCTATCTGGCTAATTCGGAGCCCTCAGCAAATAGAGGTCACTGATAATCAGCTGCTGTCTGATGAAAATATTCAGGCGCTACTGCCGGTGCCCTACCCGCAGTCTTTAATTACTGTGCAGCCCGATGAACTAGCGATCGCACTCATTCAACACGAACCGATTGCTACGGCCTCTGTGCGTCGTCGGCTCCTTCCACCCGGACTACATGTGCAGGTAAGTGAACATCAGCCGGTGGCGCTCACCGTCCCCAACACCAGTCGCCCAATCCAATCTATCCCCGACGATCCTATCCCTTTCGAAGAGCCTGGATTGATCGACGCAGAAGGCCACTGGATGCCCCGCAATAGTTTTGCTGAGCTGGGTGCAACCGCCTCTTTGCCTACGCTCACGGTCAAGGGGCTAAACGCTAGCCAGGTGAAAAACTGGCCCGAGACATATCAGGCGATCGCGCGTAGTCCCGTTGCTATCAGCGCTATCGACTGGAGCCAAGACGACAATCTGATCTTACAAAGTGAGCTGGGCAGCGTTCACTTTGGCCCCTACAGCAAAAGCTTTAAGCGACAGCTCGCCGCTCTCGATCAGCTGCGACAGCTCGGCGATCAGGTCAATCCCGAAAAAGTGGCTTTCATTGACCTGCAAGACCCTGAGAACCCTATCGTCGAAATTTTACAGGCGACCAGCGACCCACTACCTAATCCATGAAGTAGTTCTATGCGCTATGCGATGGATACGTTGGACCAATTCGGTTAGATGAATCATTGCTCTATCTATAGAATGAGAAGGGAGGAAAACGTTATGACGGCAGAGTTTGGCTTTTTTAGCAAGTTCCCCTATAGTTGACTCAATCCATAC
>JBHJIY010000191.1:0-13004 GCA_050042985.1 Phormidesmis sp.
CAATAACAGAAAAAGTACGAGAGCCGTGCGGTTTAGCTGTTGATTGCGGTGGTGAACCGTCAGCCAGCTACTGCTTTTTGCCAAAACTACAGTCGCTTTCTTACAATTTTCTATGTTGAAGAAAATCTTGAAGTTGTAGATCTTTTTAACTGAAAGCCCAATACCCATCCACGCTTTAGCCCATAAATAAAACCAGGAACCTGCCGTATGAGATATATCTGTTCTTCCGGTAGGTGCTAGCCGGATTGGCGGCAACTTACCTCTTCTTAGTGGCTTCAGCACTATGACGACAGGCACTACTGCGCCTATCAATAACATCCACAGCGGCTGGCGCGCCTTGCTATTGTTTGAGGTGGCAGCGCCTGAAGGAACGGGCGGAACCACATGGGTGGCTTCCCCAGACGATACTGGTTGAGGTGTGGTGACGGGTTGCTGTGTTGGCGTAGCGGCGGGCTTCGGCACATTGGTTTGAGGGAGAGTGCTCAAACCTGTTCCACCTAATGCAACCACCATTGTTTCAGTGCCGGATAAAACACCCGCATCGAAGTTGCCTGCTTTGAACTGAGGCGTAACTTGTTGGTCTAAAATTGCCCCTAGCTTGGCATCAGGGAGAATACTTTCCACGCCATAGCCAGTCTCAATTTCATTGCGGCGATCGCCCTTGGAAATTAGGAACAATACCCCGTTGTCGCTCCCTTCCTTGCCAATGCCCCAAGTGTTGAACAGTTCAGTCGCAAAGGCTTTTGGTGAGGCGGCACCTTGCGTATCTAGAACGGTGACGACTGCGACTTCAGTGCCGTTTGTGGCTTCTAGTGTAGCAATCATTTGGTTGAGATCGGCTTCTGTGCGATCGCTCAGCATATCATCCATATCCGTCACCCACGTTCCATCAATCTGTTGAGGGTTGGGCACATCTACAACAGAGACAGCCAAGCTAGGACGTAGCGGAGCCAGGGCCAGGAAGAAACTCAGCCCTACACTCAGCCCCAACGTGAATACTACAGTGAACCGCTTGCGATGATGGGCGGAAAGTCGAAGAATGGAATTAGCAAACATAGCTGAAGAGCTAGGACGACAGTAACGTAGCCGTAGAGGGGCTATAGTCAGTTTTCCCGCTGCTTTGCGCGCGCTTCTGCGCGTATTCTCGCTATTTAGTCGTTGAGGTATCCTTCAGAGTCTAAAAAGCTTCTCAAATATGTTGGATAGTCTGGATTTGCTTCAGCGTTGTAGTGCTCTAGCATGTAGCGCCAACCCTCCTCAAATTCTCCAACGAGCGCTTTGCTAGCTACATAGGCAGCGAGATAGCCGTTGCGCCCTTCCCGTGTCGGGTCTTCCGCCAAAGCGGTTTCTACTTGGGTAATGGTTTCTCTAATCTTATCGGGATGTTCTCGGGTGGTTTCAAACAGCTCACCGTCTCGGAAGGTTTGAATGATCGGTGGTGCTAGTGAATCTGCGTAGGTGGAAAACCGATATAGAAAAGCCCTGTTAGACGAAGTGAATTCTACTAGTCCATCGCTATTCAAGTCTTCGAAGTGACCGCCGCGACTGTTCAAAGACGGTGTTTTGAATTCGCTAAAGTGGTCTCCTTGCCAGCTGTAAATAGTGAACCTAGTGCAGCAGTGAGCACCGTTGCTATAGCTGCGGACAATGATTTCGGCTGTGCCGTCGCTATCGAGATCTTGAAGTGAAATTCCTGAAAAGCGAGTGCCGTATGCTGAGCTTTCTAGCACAGGCTGATAGTCGTAAAAAATCTCGTATCTGATGTGATGACCAGCGGTCAAATTATCAAGATCGTAGTTCGGCGGCGTGTCTGGGTCGTAATCAACCATCACGCGAATTGAGCCATCGCTCAGCACAATACCGCTGAATGCAGAAGTACTTGGCTCAATTTCGAGCTCAGCTGCGATCGCAGCTGAAAATAAGCTCGATGCATTTGCCATGCCAAAGATGCTGAGCATGGCGACAGTTGCTATTCCAAAAAACTTTCGCGAAAGCCATAGGCACTTCCAACCGTTTGTCATGTTTGAACTCTCGAAGAACAGATAAACCTCACCGCCAGCTATTACCAAAACAGCTGGCGCAGCGAACAGCCTACGGTAGATTTCAGAACGTATCGCGCTGATTACGGAAAACCTATAGATGTCTGTTTATCAAGTTTTCCCGCTGCTGCGTGTTCTTGTCTGCGAGTATTCTCCTGATTGCTCAGCTAATTTCCTAGTCCTTAAGATTGTCGTGGACCTATCTGTACGGTTACCAGCTATTGCCACCCCCACCGCCGCCACTGATGCTTCCACCAAAATCGCTGCCACCAGAGCTAGACCCACCAGAGCTAGACCCACCAGAGCTGTGATTGCTAGAACTGCGACTGTGGCTGTTGTGGTAATAGTTGTTGTTGCTACCGTTGTTTGGTTCGAGTTGGTTGCAAAGAATGCCGATTACAGAAAAAAGTTGAAAGGTACCCTTGTGTTAGTGAGTGATGCGCACCGGAATAGAAATGATGAACTGAGTGCCCTGCCCTGCTTGCGACTCGCAGGTGAGGCTGCCTTTGTGGCGATCGCACACAATCTGATAGCTGATCGACAGCCCCAGTCCTGTTCCTTTTCCAACGGGTTTAGTGGTGAAAAAGGGATTGAAAATTTTGTGGCGAATCGCTTCTGGAATGCCGGGGCCGTTGTCTGCGATCGCAATTAAAACATGGTCCTTGTGAGCACTTGTTTTAATAGTGATTTTGCCAGGTAATTTGCTAGCTTTCTGCGCCACCTTCTGCTCTACCTTTTGCTCCACTTTCTGCTCCACCGTCATCGCATCAATGGCGTTAGAAAGTAGATTCATAAAGACCTGATTCAGCTGGCCCGCATAGCATTCAACCTGAGGAAGCTCGCCGTAGTCTTTCACAATGCTGAGTGCAGGCTGACCTGCTTTTGCCTTGAGCTTGTGGTCCAAAATTAATAGCGTGCTGTCGATGCCTGTATGAATATCAACAAACTTCATCTCGGCCTCGTCCATCCGAGAGAACGTGCGTAGCGAGAGCACAATCTCCTTGATCCGTGTTGCTCCCATTTTCATAGAGGTCATTACTTTGGGTAAGTCTTCTGCCAAAAAGTCAAACTCGATGTCTTCGAGCAGATCTTGAACGTCTGCATGGGGATTGGGATGGTGCGTTTGATAGCTACCTAGCAGCGCCAGTAGGTCTTCGGTGTGTCCGCTCGCATGCTTTAGATTGCCGTAAATGAAGTTGACAGGGTTGTTGATTTCGTGGGCGATACCGGCAACGAGCTGGCCGAGTCCCGACATCTTTTCACTTTGTACTAGCTGCGCTTGGGTCTGTTGTAATGCTGCTAGGGTGGACTGCAAGGATTCGTTTTTGTCGTTGAGGTCTTGGGTGCGAGCGGTAACCCGATTTTCTAAGTGCGATCGCTCCTGTTCTAGTGCTCGGTAAGAATTCACATTGTTGATAGTTGCCGTTACCTGACTAACGGCATTCGCGAGGCCCAGCAGGCCATCTTCATCTTCACTGATGCGTGTTTGGTACTTGGCCATAGCTGCGGTGTTACCCGCAATTAGGAGCCCAATTGGTTGGTCGGCTTCTTGGCGCAGTTCAAACATGACGTATTCATCCATGCCAAAAACTGTCCGCCATTCCGTAAGCTGAGGATCTGCGCAGCTCTCCTGGCAGAGACAGTAGCCTCTCGTTGATTTGAACTGCTCGGGAGAAAATGAGCTGGCAGAGATAGAAAGTGAGTCTACAAGCGCGATTTCTGGCGCTTCGTAGTAGCCATCAAATGACTGAATCTCGAAGCAGTGCGTGCGTGAATTGAAGCGTAAAATGAGACAGCGCTCGTAGGCCAGCTCGTAAATGACGAAGCGGTTCGTAAGAGAAAGCACTTCGTCAATGTCTAGGGTTTGATTGAGCGCTTTGCCTAGGTCGTAGAGTTTACGATACGCGCTGACTTGCTCATCTAGCTGCGCTTGAAATACATACAGCTTGTTCTCTGCGATCACGAGCTGTTTTACTTCTTCCGACAGCTGCTTGTTTTGAGACTCTAGCATGGCAATTTTTGCCTGCATTTGCTCTAGTTGAACTGTTTTAACGTTGCGGGTTGTAAGCAGTGATTGCTGAGTAAAAGAAGTCACAAAAAACAAGTAAAGAAGAGAACAAGCGGTAAGTGAGCTGATTTTTGCTTTTAATGGAAAGCGGTCAGAATCCCTGCGAAGTTTTGTAAGCAGTTCTGCTGGCCAATGGGGCCAATTTCGGCGAATGCATAGAGCCCTACCCACGGAACCGCTGGCCCGATTTTAGTTTGCAGATTGCTCAGCAGCGTTTTTCTCTCATTTTCACGAAAAATAAGCTTGCCACGTCCGTCACACTCCACATGAAAAATCAGCTTAGGCGTGCGGCCATCTAGCTTTTTTAGCAGTGAGTCGCTCATGGCCTCAGCTTTGCTGTAAATTTGCTCGTGGTCTCGGCGAGTAATCCAGAACCGGCTGCCCTCTGGTACATCGCTGAACATTTGTACAGACTGTGTCTCTTCGTTTTTGGCGATCATGCAGCGAATGATTTTTTCATCGCTGTCACTGTTGACCTGCTGCTGCTGAAGCGTATCAAAGCCCCAGCCCATGTTTACCGCAGCCACACCCCAGTCGGCAATTTCTGATTTGGTAAGATAGCTTCCCAGCACGTCGAGAACAGGCTGATTATCAACTTCGTATACGATATTGCGATCGCTTTTCGTCACCGTGTGCTGCATGCCCATCGGCACACACCCGTGGCTAGAAACTGAATCCACCTCGACTGTGCCAGACAGCACCGCCCATACCGCGCCATCGGTAATCAGCTCGTCGTTGTAGTACTGAAAAGTCTCTTTGTAGGCAACATTGTCTCCGGCAAATCCACCAATGGCAGGAATATTTTCTTCTAGCTGAGTTTGGCTGCGCAACCCAGCCATAAATTCATCAAAGTTGGGCGTAATCCCATCTAGAAACAAAAATAATGTTTTGGCTTCCGCTGCGGGTATATTCGCCTGAGTAAGGCCTTTTCCTACTGCCTCACCTACTTTGCCAGAATCGGCTTTAAGCCCTACAGACATGCCTTGGCTAAACTGCATTTCGTCAGATTGAATGGCGAGAACCACCACCGCAAAGTTAGATTCATCGGTCACGCCTTGGGCCAAAATCCCTGCGCCTGAGCAGCCGATGAGCGGCGCATGGTGAGTGGCTGCCCGAACAGATTTCAGCAGAGGCGCTTGCCGATAGCCCACCGTTGAAAACAGCATGACAAAATCAGGCTGTTGAATATCAGCTTGATTGAGCGCTTGCTCTACGGCTTCTTTGCCTGCGAGAACGGGGTTACGGTGATGGCTAACGCCTACTCCAATTTGAGTGCTCCCAATTTGAGTGCTCATAGTGCGTGCTCCGGAGAATCTAATAAGGTATTGCTTTTAAAATTCCCTATTCTGAAAAATCTCAATCTGAGAAAGCCACATAAGTACGTTGAGTGGCTGAGCTCAAGTGAATTACCTAGAACTGGTGGTCATAAAAAAAGCCGCAGACTCTGTTTTAAGAGAATCTACGGCGAGGGTGTGAGGAGCTATTCACGTCAACGGTTCACGGAAAGAGCGTTAGAGATATCTAACTTTGGGTGGGCAAAGGTGCGGGCTGGATAGACACCGTTCGGCTGTTGCCACTGCGGTCAAAATCAACTCGCAGGTCGCGGTCTAGGCCATTGGCTTCTACAGCTCGCTGCACTTCTCGCCCGTTGGTGATAGTTTCACCATTGATTTTGCTGACGACGTCACCAGCACGCAATCCTGCTCGGGCAGCCGGTGAGTCGGGCACTACGTTCGCAATAAACACGCCCATATCGGCTTCTACCGTGAACCCTGCGTCGGGATCTGTGTTGATAGAGTCGCGGACTTCGGCGGTGAGGTCCACCATTTGGATGCCGATGAAGGGATGGTCTACTTTTCCATTTGCTACGAGCTGCGCAGAAATGCGCTGTACCGCGTCGATAGGGATGGCAAACCCTAAGCCCTGCGCGCCTCGAATAATGGCGGTGTTCATGCCGATGACTTCGCCCTTGGCATTTAGCAAGGGGCCGCCCGAGTTACCAGGGTTGATGGCGGCGTCAGTTTGGATGAACTCTGTGCGGTTGTCGGGTACGCCGACTTGGCCGCTGGTGCGACCAGTCGCGCTGACGATGCCGACGGTAACGGTGTTGTCGAGGCCGAGGGGGTTACCGATTGCGATCGCAACTTCACCGGGCAGCAGTTCTGCATTGCTCACAGAAAGCGTCGGTAAATCGTTGCCTTCTACATCAATGACAGCCACGTCTGTAACCGAGTCACTGCCCAGCACTCTACCTTCTAGCGTGCGGCCATCCTTGAGGGTGACCTGCACCGTATCAGCACCTTCTACCACGTGGGCATTGGTCAAAATTCGGCCATCTTCACTGACGATAAAGCCAGAGCCGACGCCACTCTCGGTTCTTTCTCTGGGTGCTTGCTGAGGCACTTGATTGCCAAAGAAGCGCCTGAAGCTAGGCGGAATGTCTGAGCCTCTAGACGTGACCGTACGCGAAGCGTTGATGCGCACCACGGCAGGACCCACTGCCTGAACCACTTCTGCAACAGAGTTTGCTTCGGTGGGTAGTGAAAGGCTTACCGGCGTTGCTTCGGGGTAGGCAACGGGGGCAACCGGTGAGCTTTGCGCGCCCCGGCTAAGCGGGCCCATGACGGTGTAAGTGCCTGCGGTGGCTGCGCCTGCACCGAAGAGGACTAGGGCCAGGGAGGTCGCAAGCTTGCCGACTTTGGAAGGTCGCTGGGAGCTAGTTGCTTGCTTAACACTTGCTGGCGTAACAGTGTGTGATTGGGAGCTATCGACTGTCATTGAACTTCAAACACGTTTTGAGGAGGACAGTTTCAATGTAGATAGCTGATTTGTCGAGGGTGTGACAACGGTATGGCAATCGTGTGAAGCCTGATTCGATGGGCTTTTCAGGCTTTTTTAGCCTATCACAACTAAATACTGCAAATAACCTTTTACGCCGACTTTGGCTCAAACTGGCACAATGTAAGGGTTCACATTCTCTAGATGCCTTCGTGTTAGCGCCTGAAACCCTCTTCCCCTTTCAGCTTGACGACTTTCAGTTGGCTGCGATCGCTGCCCTAAATCAGGGTGAGTCCGTTATCGGCTGCGCCCCCACCGGCTCTGGAAAAACCCTTGTGGGCGAATACGCTATCCACCGGGCGCTAGAGATGGGTCGGCGCGTCTTTTACACCACACCGCTAAAGGCCCTATCGAATCAAAAACTCCGAGACTTTAAGCAGACGTTTGGCGACGAAAATGTGGGCTTGCTTACAGGCGATAGCTCCTTTAATCGCGATGCGCCCGTTGTGGTGATGACCACCGAGATTTTTCGCAACATGCTCTACGGCACCACAATTGGTGAAGTGGGCACTTCCCTGAGAGATGTGCAGGCCGTCGTGCTAGACGAATGCCACTACATGAACGACCGGCAGCGGGGCACCGTGTGGGAAGAATCGGTAATTTATTGCCCGCCCGAAATTCAGCTGGTGGGCCTGTCGGCGACGGTGGATAATGGCGGCCAGCTCACAGACTGGATAGATGAAGTGCATGGGCCAACGCGGCTCATTTATTCCGACTATCGCCCTGTGCCACTGAACTTTCATTTTGCGGTAGAAAAAGGCATCTTTCCGCTGCTAAATGAACAGCGAAACAGCATCCATCCTCGACTGAAAAACTACCGTAAGCCGCCGCGCCGTCAGCGTGGGCAAAAGAAAAAGAAAGCAGGCGCAACGCTACCTGGTGTGGTGAGTCAGCTACAGGCGAAGGACATGCTGCCTGCGATTTACTTTATCTTTAGCCGTAAGGGCTGCGATAAATCGGTACAGGCCGTGGCTCACATGAATCTGGTGACCGCAGCAGAATCTGAACTGTTGAAACGGCGAATTGATGCTTTTGTTGATCGTAATCCCGAGGCGATTCGGGCGAATCAGCTAGAGCCGCTATATCGAGGAATTGCAGCGCACCATGCAGGGATTCTGCCAGCGTGGAAGAGTCTGGTAGAAGAGTTGTTCCAAGCTGGGCTAATCAAGGTAGTGTTTGCGACTGAGACACTGGCAGCAGGCATCAACATGCCTGCGCGAACAACAGTAATTGCGAGCCTTTCTAAGCGTACAGATGACGGGCACCGGCTGTTGCATGCCTCGGAATTTTTGCAAATGTCTGGCCGGGCCGGGCGGCGAGGGATGGACACCGAAGGCCATGTGGTGACCGTAGAGTCTCCTTTTGAAGGGGCAAAAGAAGCGTCGCAGCTGGCCTTGTCACCGCCCGATCCACTCGTCAGCCAGTTTACGCCGAGCTATGGCATGGTACTAAATCTGTTGCAAATTCATACCGCTGAAGAAGCTCAAGAGCTGATTGAACGAAGCTTTGGGCAGTATTTGGCGACGCTGCATTTGGCCCCGCAGCGCAAAGCAATTGAAGCGGTGGAGAGAGATATTGCCATTTTGAGCGATCAGCTGGCGCACATAGACGATGCGGCACTTGCCGAATATGAGAAGCTGCGAGGCTGGCTACGAGAAGAAGAGAGACTGTTCAAAATTTTGAGACAGCAAGCAGAAGAGCGGCTGGGTACGGGTGACCCGGTCTCAATTTCTTTTGCAATGGCGGGGACAATGTTGTCCCTAAAGGGGAAGAACGTAAAAGTGTCTGCGCCTTTGCCCGCAGTGCTCGTGAGTAAGGTGCCAGGGCCAGGGCAGTTTCCATTTCTCGTGTGCCTAGGGCAGGACAACAAGTGGTACGTGGCGACGGTGAAGGATGTAGTGAAGCTGCATGGAGAGTGCGATCGCCTACGAGAAGCCGATTCTTTGACACTACCCCCCGAGCTGAAAACAGCGCCAGGTAGAACTCGCAAAGGCGATGAGACAACAGCAGCGGTTGTTGAAAAAATGCCCGAGCTGACTGCGCTTGAAGATGACGCGCCAGAGGTGAAAGAACAACAGGAGAAAGTGAGCAGTGTGGCTGCGAAGCTGTCGGCTAATCCGGTGGCGCAGATGGAGAATCCGAAGGCGGTGGTGAAGCAGCGGAAGCGGCTGAAAAAGCTAGAGGATGAGGTACGCGATCGCACTCACAAATACAACGACTACACCCACCGCTACTGGCTAGAGTTCGTCAGCCTCATGCAGGTGCTCGAAAACTTCGAGTGCCTAGAAGACAACACCCCAACCGAAATGGGCCAGATGTGCGCCGCCATTCGCGGTGACAACGAGCTTTGGCTGGGTATGGCCTTGGCCTCCGGCGAATTCGACCAGCTAGAGCCGCAGCAGTTCGCTGCTGCCTGCGCGGGCATCCTTATGGAAAACAACCGCCCCGACACGTGGCTGCGTTATCAGCCGACGCGTCCTGTATTAGATGCGCTTGGCGGCTTGCGTAATCTGCGCCGCCGTATTTTTCAAGAGCAGCGGAGGCAAGATGTGCAAATTCCTGTTTGGTTAGAAGAAGACTTAATTGCCCTAGTAGAGCAGTGGGCGCTAGATGTGGAATGGAGCGAGCTGTGCGACAACACTAGCCTAGACGAAGGCGATATTGTCCGAATTTTGCGCCGAACGCTAGACTTTCTTTCGCAGATTCCGCATGTGCCTTACCTGTCTGAAGACCTTCGTTCGACAGCTCGGCAGGCTGCGTATTTACTCAATCGTTTTCCGGTTAACGAAACACCTGACTAGCTTTTTGGCACTTGGCCGTTACCAAATCTTTTTCGTTTGAAGCGCAAATTCAGGTAGTTCTGGTTCGCAGCTAACAGAGGTAGGATCCTCTAGAACTGTTGGTTTATCGTTGGGACGGTATATGTGGACGGTATGATTTTTTCGATCGATGAGTAATCCTAGCCGTGCACCGTTTTCAATATATTCTTCCATTTTGTCCTGTAACCCTGAGAGCGTATCGCTAGACGACCTCAGTTCAACGACGAAGTCTGGGCAAATAGGTGCAAAGGAAGCTTTTTGTTCGTCAGTGAGTGCGTTCCATCGCTCATTTGTGATCCATGAAGCGTCAGGAGAGCGAGTTGCGCCGTTCGGTAGCGTAAACCCTGCGCTGGAGTCGAATCCCTCCCCTGTGCCGTCTTGCTCTGCCCAATTGCCCAGTGCGACTGAAATTTTAAAGTTCCGGTTGCCTGTGTCTGAAAAAGCGGGGGGCATGACAATGACTTCTCCTGAGGCTGTGCGCTCGATTCGTAGCTCTGGGTTAGCGGCGCAAAATTCGTAGAACTGCTCAGTCGTCATTGCCATTCTCGGTATGGGAACCGGGAAGTTGACAGTCAATGGCTTAACTTTTGGAGGTAGCTGTAGGCTGGTCATATGAGATGACTCTGTGAGCGCTTGCTTGCAATTCTATCAAAAGCTGCATCTAGAAGGTGCAGCCAGTGGGGAGGGGGTCTGTCTCGGCAAGTTCGGTGGCAAAGTCCGCAGGTAGGGTGGCAGGCTCAAAACCTTCTGTGAAGCTGCCTTTCATGGCTTGGGTGTGGTAGCCAGTGGGGTACATGTGCGATCGCACAATAACAACCTCGTCCGCCTCTATCTCAACGGGCCCTCCCGAACGTGTAAACGGCTGTTCATCTACATGGCTATGGGCTAAAATCCTTCTATAGAGCAACCTACCGTCTTCTGTAATGACTTCCCACCAGTTAGCGTACTGGTTGCAGCCAGTGTCTGAACTCTGGATAGTCACCGACAGTTGATAGCTTGTGTCGTTCACTTCTGTAATAGCTACGCCTGTAATGCCATCTTCTGCCTGGTTGGTAACAGATTCCACTTCTATGAGTTCACCTTTTGACGGGTATTCAGCTACTGGCTGCTGAGCGCAACTGTAACAAAGCAGTGAAGCAACAAATCCTACAAGTGCTAATCTGTTCATTATTCGAGTCCTTATTTTGATACTCTGCGTGCTCTATTGTTCTTTGTGCCAGTCTTCAGCCTTTTGATGAATTTCATTCAGTTCTTCTTCAGACATTCTATCTAAGTTTTTTAAGATAAAGTTCATTCGACCTTGCGAGCTTAACTTCTCTCTGTGCCGATCTAAAAAGTCCCAGTAGAAGAAGTTGAAAGGACAAGCCTTATCTCCGATGCGCGCTTTTTTGTCGTATTCGCAGCCTTTGCAATAGTCGCTCATTTTGTTGACATAGTTTGCACTCGACGCATATGGCTTAGTTGCCAATACGCCACCATCGGCAAACAGGCCCATGCCAATAACATTGGTTTGCATCACCCAGTCATAAGCGTCGATGAATGCCGCGTGGAACCAGTCTTCTACTTCCTGGGGAGAGAGCCCTGAAATGAGCGAGAAATTCGCCAAAATCATCAGCCGCTGAATGTGGTGACCGTAGCCTGTGCGCTTTACGGTATCGCTCGTTTGATGGAGGCAGTTGAGCTTGGTGTCGCCTGTCCAAAAGAAGTCGGGCAGGGAGTGGGTGTGCTCGAAATAGTTACGTGAGGGGTAGTCGTCATCGACATGGTTGTAGATGCCGCGCATGTATTCGCGCCAGCCAAGGACTTGGCGGATGAAGCCTTCTACGCTGTTGAGAGGGATGGTCTCTTTAGTGTTTTGGGCGGCCTCGTAGGCAGAGGCGATCGCATCTATCACTTCCATCGGCTGTAATAGTCCAATGTTCAAATACGGCGAGAGCAATGCATGCCACATCGTATCTTCACCTGTGACCATCGCATCTTGATAAGGCCCAAAGGTTACAAGGCGACGGCTTACTATATCATCCATTACTTCTAGGGCTTGCGACCTAGTCACTGCCCAGCCAAAGCTATCAGACTCACCAAATGTCGGATAATCTGCTTCTTCTACGATTTCAACTACAGCCTGCGTAATCTCATCTGGCTCAAAAATCAAAGGCTCTGGCGGAGAGATTTTTCCTTTGGCGGGCTTTCGATTCTCCTTGTCAAAGTTCCACTTTTCGCCAACGGGCTTTTTGCCCTTCATCAAAATATCGAACCGCTTACGCCCTTCCCGATAAAACGACTCAAGTAAGAGACTCTTACGGGTGGATGCCCAATCTTCAAATTCTTGAGTAGACCACAGAAAATGGTTGTTTGGCGTTTGAACAAGCTCACAGGAGAGCTTGAGTTCGTCCAGTAGATCAGAGAATGGACGATCTGCTGGTTCCATTACTCGTAGTTCGTCAATGTTGTTTTGGGTGATCCATTCTTTGAGCGGCGCTTCAAAAGACTCTGCTGTTTCGTAGGTGACTTGCCAGCCATCAGCCTTGAGTTCATCGGCGAAGTGGCGCATCGCCGACCAAATTAGGATGAGCTTTTGCTTGTGGTAGCGGCGTTCTTTGATATGGGTAAGCGATTCGATGAGGATGATAGGGGTGTTGGCCTTGTCCTGTATGCGGCTTGCAATTGCAGACTGTCCCTGCCATAACTGATCGCCCAATACCCAAATTCCAACAACCATTATCTATCCTTTGCACTACACGTGAACTGTTATTCGTTTATCCCCCTTGACTCTAACGTAGCGTGAGGGTTTTAACATGGGCTTATTCACAGATTTGAGGTCACTATCTACAGGTCAAAAATAAGAGTAAAGGAGAACAAATTATGTCTTTGCGGTAGTTGAGATTTTCTCTAGAACATATCCAAGCGTGCCTGTCGGAGCAGAGGCAGTTTTCTCCTGTGCAAACTTTGCTTAAGAAAGATTTCGTGAGTGAATGGATCTGATGACTTGTAGTAAATTTGAACTATAAGGCGCTTTTGAGTGATCGCAATATACTCATCTAAATGAATGTTGCGATCGCTCAATGTTTGCTGCTTTTTTGCTCGATAACTCAAAGATTTACCCCAGGAGATTGCTATGAAGCTGAGTCCATACCTTTCTTTCGATGGTCAATGTGAGGCTGCGTTTAAATTTTATGAGCAATGTTTTGGAGGAAAGACCGAATCTTTGATGCCCTATAAAGACTCGCCGATGGCAGACGA
>JBHJIY010000192.1:0-20730 GCA_050042985.1 Phormidesmis sp.
GGCATTGGCGAGGAAATCGAGCAGGGTGGCGTCTTCATTTTCTTCTTCAAACTGAACGACCGCGTTGTACAGCTCTTGGATATTTTCAATGCGGTTTTCGTCTTCTTCGCTGCCTTTAGCTTTTAGCGTTTCGATGTAGCCCGTCTCTTTCAAAACATCTTGGACAATCTCTGTAGGCGAGACGGTTTCTATCCTCTCCTGCCAGCTACTCACCATGCTTGCGAAGCCACTGACTTTTTTCCCAGCACGGCCTGCCAGCGTTTTCACAGAGGTTTCGTCTTTGATGATGTCCCACAGGGATACATCTAGCTCGCTAGCGGCTTTGTCTAAATTATCTAACGTCGTTTTGCCAATTCCTCTGCGTGGGGTGTTAATAATTCGCTTCAGGCTCACGCTATCTGCAGGGTTCACGGCTAAGCGCATGTACGCCAAAATGTCTTTGATTTCGCGTCTGTCATAGAAACGGAGACCGCCGACTAGTTTGTAGGGAATTTCATTGCGGTTGAGGACTTCCTCCATCGCCCTTGACTGTACGTTCGTACGGTAGAGAATCGCAAAATCTTTCCACTTCAGCTCTGGATTTTTGCTCTCTAGCCCACGAACTTGGCCGACAACGTACTCGGCCTCCATAATTTCATTATCAGCACGGTGACAGAGAATCGCTGCTCCCTCACCTCTAGTCGCACGCAGTACTTTATCGATGCGCTCGGTATTGTTATCGATGAGGTAATTGGCTACATCCAGAATATTGGAGGTGGAGCGGTAGTTTTCTTCTAGCTTGACAAGGGTTTCGGTTTCGTCGTCGGCCTTGCCATCTCCAAACTCTTCTTGAAAGCCCATCAAAATCGTAAAGTCGGCAGCGCGGAAAGAATAAATACTTTGGTCCGCATCACCAACGACAAAAACAGAGCGCTTATCCCAACCGTCAAAAGACTTACCTTTCCCGTTGGTAGCAAGCAGCTGAATCAAATCGTACTGAGTTCGGTTGGTGTCTTGATATTCGTCGACCAAGATATGGCGAAAACGTCGATGCCAGTAGTCAAGAACTTCAGGACTCTGCCGAAAGAGCTGAACCGGCATACGGATAAGATCGTCGAAGTCTAGGGCGTTATTGGCTGAAAGCCCTCTTTGGTAGTAACGGTAGACTTCGGCGATAGTTCTCCCTTTGAAGTGGGGATTTTCTTGCTCGAATTCGTCGGGGGTGAAGCCTTGGTTTTTGGCGTTGCTGATGGCGAAGCGGACAGAGCGGGGATTGAATTTGCGATCGTCCAAGTTCATTTGGCTGACGACAATGCCTTTGACGAGGCTTTGCGCGTCGGATTCATCAAAAATGGAGAAGCTTTTGGTCCACGACTGGCCGTCGGGGCTTTTGTACTTTTCGATGTCGTAGCGGAGAATGCGAGCGCAGAGGGCATGAAAGGTGCCCACCCAGAGGCCTTTGATGAAGTTTTTGTAGACGTAGGAGCGCAGCTGTACTTGCTCACGCTCGGGTAGCATGTGTAGCGGTTTGCCGTGGCGGGCGAGGGATTCTTGCTCAGCAAAGAGCTTTTCGATGCGCTCTTTCATTTCGCGAGCGGCTTTATTAGTAAAGGTGACCGCCAGGATGTTCTCAGGGTCGACGTTGTGGTTGAGAATGAGGTTGGCGATGCGAAAAGTCAGCGCTCTGGTTTTCCCAGAGCCCGCCCCTGCCACTACCAAAAGTGGCCCACAGAAGTGCTCTACAGACTGACGCTGAGAGGGGTTGAGCTGGTTGAGAAAATCGACGGTAGTGACCATACTAGAGTTGAGAGCAGCGACGAGATCAATACAATAGCGGCTTATCACCGGACAGCTACCATCACACAGTGTTATGCCACGCTGTGTTTTCCACAGTGTCATTACACCTAATTACCACAAAGTATTACCACAAAGTGATGAACACGGTAGCCGTATTTAGTATGGCACTTGATACAAGTACCGACCGGTTGAAATCCGTAATTACTCACCAAAGTATACGGTGGCAATGGCTTATGGTAGCGGATTCAGGCAGTGAACACACGGGCGACAAACACACGGACGCGGAAATTCCAGAGCCGGAGATTTCGAATCCTACCTATCTCAAACATCGTGAGTGGATGAAGCGCGCGATCGCACTTGCACACACCGCAGGCCAATCCGGCGAAGTCCCTGTCGCGGCCATCGTCGTCGGCCCAGACAACCAGCTCATCGCCCAGTCGACAAACCGTAAAGAGCGAGACAACGACCCAACAGCCCACGCCGAGGTATTGGCCCTCAGGGCAGCAGGCAAAAGGCTGGGCAACTGGCACTTAAACGAGTGCGTGCTTTACGTCACATTAGAACCCTGCGCTATGTGTGCGGGTGCAATCATTCAGTCACGATTGGGCTTACTGGTGTATGGGGCTGACGATATCAAAGCGGGCGCTATTCGCTCTGTGCTGAACTTGCCAGATAGCCAGTGCTCAAACCATAAGCTGCCAGTCATTGGTGGCATTTTGGAAGCCCCCTGTCGCCATCAGCTCCAAAACTGGTTTCGGCAAAGACGCTAGGAGAACGTCACTATTCGCATGGCTGCTCTCCTCGCCATCGGCTGCAATTTCTGCCACTGATCATGCTGCTGATTCTACGGAAGCATTAGCTGACTTACTTGTCTTTTATTTGACCTAACCAGAAAGCTCATCAACTTCTCAGAAGCTTCTCAGAGAGGGCTTAGGTCATTCTCACGAATACCCTTCAATCGCAGACCACCCGCGAAAGTGTCAGCTTGAATACCAAATAGAGCACATTGCCCCCTAATCTTGGATTCAAGCGTCTGTTGAGAAAATATAGCGTTTACCTGGTGCCTTTCTTCCTTTCATGCATATAAATTCTCCTGCTGATATGGCGTTCCCTGCCGATTATCGCTGTGTAGCTACCAAATCCCGACTTTCTCCCTGGCTAGCTCCACTGATGTATACCATCGGCGAAAAGCTGGTGCTACCGGCTTTCTTTAAGAAAATTGAGATTATTGGCCAGGAAAACATTCCGCGCAGTGGCCCAGTGGTCCTCGCGCCCACGCATCAGGCTAGATGGGATGCTTTGCTTGTCGGGCTAACGGGTAAACGCGCCGGGCGGTATTTACGGTTTATGGTGACTGCTGATGAATGTCTTGGGATCCAAGGATGGTTTATTCGCCGCCTAGGGGGATTCCCCGTTCATGTGCGTAAGCCTTCTGTCAAAACGCTGCGTCACGGCGTAGAGCTTTTAAAGGGAAAGGAAATGCTGGTTATCTATCCTGAGGGCGACCTATACCCGGACGGTATTCATCCACTCAAACCCGGCCTTGCCCGCATTGCCCTTAGAGCAGAGCGATCCACACCCAACCTAAACGTCAAAGTAGTACCGATTAGTCTGGAATATAGTGAACTCTGTCCAAAATGGCGAGGGAGTGTAACCGTTCGCATCGGTCAACCCATCTCAGTGGCACAGTACAAAACTGGATCCACCAAAACCCAGTCTCAGCAGCTCACAGCTGACTTACAAAGTGCGCTACACAACTTGGTAGAAACGCCGTAAAGCCATCGACCGTAAAGCAAAAACAACTCAGATCAAATTCCTATTAGCAGCTCCCAGCGGTTTAGCTGGCCTACACTTCCAGGAACGTGGTCTATCACTTGAAGCTGCCAGCGACCGGTCACATCTACATTCAACAACCGGCGCAAAGCAGGCGTACTGACGAAGGAGTAGGTTCGCTGCAACCGAATTTGACGACCTAATGTACGACCTTGAATCAGTATTTTTTGTCCTTTGGGACTAATCAGCGTAAATGACACATCGCTAAAAAACTCGTGCTCAGCTTGAATGTAGACTTTGATATCTTGCAGCTGACCACGCTGAGTAACAGTAACCGGGCTAAAGATACCTCTGATATCGTTATCAGGAATAGGGAATGAGGTGTTGTTTTGAACAGAGAGCGTGTTTTGCAGTGTGCGCGCTTGCCCTGCTGCCAAAGCGCCTTTCACGGCCTCATAAGCATTAACCTTGCCATAGCCAAACCAAAACGAGTGACCGTTCCGATCGTAAGTGCCATAGCTTTGACCCAGCTGAGGGTCTGGCTCTTTATCAATAATTTTGTCGGCAGTACTCTGCAATAGCTGCTTCACCTCACCAGCAGTGAGGTCAGGATTGACTGAAAGCATCAGACCTACAACGCCAGCAACTAACGGGCACGAACTAGACGTACCACCGAATCCTGTGTAGTCGTCATCGGTATAGCCAGCTTGTCCGGTGCGATCGCTCGTCAACACCACCCGCCCCGGCAGCGCCGTCTGCACCGGCGGCCCCGTATCAAACGTCCCTGCCGACAGCGACATCGAAGGCGGCGCATTGTTACTAGGCGCGGTCACAGAAATATGTCGGCCCCAATTGCTATAAGCCGACTTCCGATTCAAGCTAGTGCAGGCCGACACCGTCACCACATCGGGATGAATAGCAAAACCGCTCAGCCAGCTGGTCAACCCTCGCAGCAAGTTACGCGGCCAGCCAGACTCCTCCACCTTGCCTTCTACCGGACGATTGGCATTCCCCGCCGAAAACACCACTACGCAGCCCTTGCCGTCTCGCCCTTTAGTAGCGGCCTTATTGATGGCACGACTAATTCGCCGAGACAGCGGGAAATAAATAGAAGCCGGTGACCAGCTACAGGAAATCACATCTGCCCCTTGGTCAATGGCCCAGTCGAACAGCTGCTCGATAGAAGTGTCATCCAAATAGCCGGTCGTTTGCATTGGCATGAGGCTACAGCCAGGGGCAATGCCCACAACGCCTTCTCCCGTTTCCTCAGCTAAGGCCACACCGGCAACGGCAGTCCCGTGGTTTTCATTTCGAGTAGGGATTGGCAATCCATCCTTATTTTTAAAGTCGCGAGGAGCCACAATTTTTCCTGGGCCCTGCAAATCTGGATGAGAGAGATCAAAGCCGTCGTCGGTCACTGCGATGGTGATAGACCGGCTGCCTCGGGTGATGTCCCAGGCCTTTTCGGCAAAGACATGCGAGCCCGGTGCCAAGCTGCGGCCACCCCGATGGTAGAGGTGCCACTGCTCAGGATAGCGGCTATCGGTGGGGCGATAGAGCGGTGCGATCGCCATAATAATATTCGGCTCAGCGAGCAACACTGCCGGTAAGCGAGCGAGCTGGTTAGCAATTTTCAGCGGGTTTTGGCGAGCCGTGGGCCCTACTTTAAAGCAGTAGGTATTAGAGCTATCGCCCAATGCCTGGGTGCGAACTAGGCCAAAGGTAGAGGCGATAGAATCAACTTGAGTAATTGCGATCGCTGCCGCAAACTGAACCGTCAGCTGATTGGCCACATAGGCATAGGTGCCTGGGCTGACCTCCAACTCATAGACATGGCTGGCATATACCACCCTGTCATCATCTCTCAGAACGCTCAGTGCCTCATCTATCTGAGCGACCGGCAGCTGCCACGCCACAATCAAATCTTGAACTTGCGTAGAGTGAGGCGTAATATTGTGCACCTGCTGGGGCTGCCAGCGTTCTACAAGCGGGGCCAAAGCAGCCGCATCTTTCAGGCAAAAGGTCAGTCGATCTAGCACTTTTTTGAGCACCAGCTCTTCGCCGCCGCGCTGCAAAATGGCCCCTTCAAGCCCTGGCAACACCCCTTTACTGGCTTGGTCAACCGCCTGCGTAGGGTCAACAGGCATTGATGATAAATCTTGAGTATCTTCGCTATTGGAAGGGGGTTGCCCAGACACACTCATTTACTGTCAGTCCTTTAACACCAGTCCTACAGAGGTTATAGCAAACCGCGCCACGTATGTAAGCGCTTCGCCGATTGCGTCAGCGTTTTCTCGCCTTCCAGGTGCCACCATAGCGATAATAGGGATTATCGGGCTGTACCTGATGCCAACAGGTTGGACACACTAGCACCCATTCACCCGAGGCCTGATACTGAATGCGATAGCGAATGCTCACCAGCTGCTGACAAAGATCGCACTCCTTTAGTTTTAGCTTGGCCATCTGCCTTTAATCCTGTCCATAATTCACTCGCTAAGCGGCTTGCTCACTCGCTAGGTCTATCCACTTGGCGCCTATCCACTTGGCTAAGAGTCACACGAAAGCGCGACAACCGCAGGCTTCATGCCCTACTGTAGGTTAAATTACCTAATTAACTAAGTAGCCTTCTTTTAGCTATGGTCTCCATCGTTAGAGCTTTATTGTCTGGTATTTCTCCTAAGGCTGCTGCCTTTGCCGCAGCAGGCGCGATCGCCAGTACCGTTTCTGGCCCCCTCGCTGCTCAGGCTCAAACAACCGACATCCCAATCGACTCTCAGCCCCCCGCAGAAGCGTCCGGCGCAGTGCGTGCGGTTGAAAATTCGACAAGCCCTATTGGCATTGCCGCTGGGCAGTCGCTGATGAGTGAAGCAGAAGGTGCGATCGCCACGCAAGACTACGGCCTAGCTGCCACCAAGCTGGTAGAAGCCCGCAAAGCACTCAACGACGTTTCCACTTACTACCAAAACATCTCAGGTGTATTTGTTGGCATCGATAGCCGAGTCACCAGCGATTTGCGAGCACAGGCACTAGAAGCCGCCCAAATTCGTGACCAAGCCAGCTATCAGCTCGCGGTCGTATACCGCGCGCAAGACCGTCCCGACTTGGCCGTTCCTCTACTCGTCGAAATCGTCACCTCTCAGCAGCCCACCCGGCCGCTAGGTCAACAGGCCTATCAGCAGCTATACGAATTGGGCTTTGTTGGCGTGCCTTACAGCGCACCCGGCCAATAAGAAAACAGGTAAGAAAGTAAGTAAAACACCGGCGGCATAACATTGCGGCATAATAGTCTGGACAATCGCAAATCACAGGAGGCCCAGATGATTAGCCCAGACCAAGTAGAAGCCATGATTAAATCCGGCTTGCCCGATGCTGAAGTCGCAGTTCAAGACCTCACAGGCGGTGGCGACCACTATCAGGTAGCGATCGTTTCTAGTAAATTTGAAGGACTGAGCCTGGTCAAGCGTCATCAGCTCGTGTACAAGGCAGTCGATACGGCAATGTCATCGGAAGCTATTCATGCCCTCTCACTAGAGACCAATACCCCTAGCGAAGTCGCCACCAATACTTAGAAAATACACAGCTCAGCTCGTGTAGTGCTATGCATATTGGCGCTATCCTGGGATTGAAGATTCGTAAGTTGAAAAGACAACAATATATAGAAGGATAGCGATGTCTCCAGAAACCAAAACCAAGATTGATACCCTCGTTGAGCAAAACAAGGTCATGGTGTTCATGAAAGGCACCAAGCTCATGCCCCAGTGTGGCTTTTCCAACAACGTCGTTCAGATTCTAAACATGCTGGGAGCACCCTACGAAACGCTAGATGTGCTTGCAGATCCAGAAGTACGCCAGGGCATCAAGGAATATTCCAACTGGCCGACGATTCCTCAGGTTTACATCAACGGCGAGTTCATCGGCGGCTCAGATATTTTGATCAAAATGTACGAAAGCGGCAACTTACAGGAAACCGTAGAAGTCGCGCTGGCTTCCTAGTAAAACCCAGCGACAAAGTCGACAGAACGGTACTCAAAAGAGAGGCCTCGAAGACATGTTCTTCGAGGCCTCTCTGCATAGAAAAGAATTTCTAGTAGTAGTCTGTCTCTACTTCAGGCTGAGCCAATATGAAGTTGGAAGTATCGTAGAGAAAGCGCAGAGCTTCTTGCTCTAGCTTATTGATGAGATAAGACTCAATCGCACCAGAATGGCGTAAAGAAGTCACGTACCCTTCAAGGTACAGTCGTAGCTCATCGGAACGGTAACCTTTGTTCCAGTAGTCGACGAGGGTGTCGGTAATTCGCTGGTAGTAACGAATCACTCTAGCGTCCTGAAGCATGTATCGGAAGGCCTCACTCAGTTACAAATCATTTAAGAGGAAAGCGGTAGCACTGGAATCCATCGTAAGTACCGTCACGATGACACAGTTACCACAAACTCTTTTGGCGGCTGGCGTTAACTGCTGGGGGCTGCATAGCTGCTATCGAAATAAGCAACACCAGGGAGAACGGCAAATTGTCCTATAGCGCTATTCGTTTCTTAAGCTTTCGGGGAAGGGGCTTTTGGGGAAAATCGAAAAGTGTAGTTTGAGCTTGATGGCTTTGAATGCCGAACGATTTTCGGAGTTTTTTCAGCTGTGTTGAGCAACAGAAACTCTGAATATGCAACAACTGGGTGCCTCGACGACTCGAAAGTCATGCGATGACCCACCAATAACATTGTTTTGAATTAAGCAATGTTATCAAAGCTGTAGTTCTATTTTATCAGGTCAAATCGGCATATACCGAAGTTTGCATGCAAAAGCTGACTTTTTTTCTAGTGTTTTCCTGGTCGCGGGTCGTGATTTTTAGGTACTCGCAGGATGATAGTTGTTCCCGTAACTTCGATTACAGAACTCGTAAAGTAGCTCTGTTACAGTTTCCTTAGTGTAAGACCTGTAGCCAGCGGTACCCATTGTGCCAGTTTCTTTGTGAGCGTCACTATTAACTCTCCTATCCAGGCCAACATAAAGCCCAACGAAAAGCTGGGTATTCAGGTCATCGAGAGTAATTTGAACCTGCGATCGCTCCTAAGTTGGAATTTGCAGCAGGCAGGCTACAGCGTTTATCAGTGCGCCGACATCCTCTCCGCTAGAGATAGCTTCCAATCCAACCAGCCAGGACTGGTTGTACTAGAGGCGGAATTTGGAGGCGGACAAGGCATACAGCTCTGCCACTGGCTACGTAATCAAGGATATCCACTTATCTTGATGTTATCTGCTCGCATCGCCGAATCAGATGTTGTAGCTGGGCTCAACGCAGGCGCAGATGACTATCTGAAAAAACCTTTCGGTATGCAGGAATTTTTGGCCCGCATCACTTCACTGACACGGCGTAGTCGCCATGTCACCACACCGCTCGCTATTGACTACGGCGACTTACATATCGACCTTGTACAGCGCCGGGTGCGCTACAAAGGAGACTTTATCGACCTAACGCCACAGGAATTTAGCCTGCTATACATACTGGCCCAGGCAGAAGGAGAGCCGCTCAGCCGTATCGACTTGCTGCGCCGCGCCTGGCCAGATGCCATCGACAACCCTCGCACGGTCGACACACACGTGCTGTCCCTACGCAAAAAAATTGAGGTCGACCCTCGCCATCCAGATCTTATACAGACCGTCAGAAACGTCGGCTATCGGATTTGTGCTCGCTCGGTCATCCCGACACATGTAGAAAGCGTTTCGCTGGCACACGGTCGATCAGCTTAGCAACAGCAAAATTTGCTTTGAAATTAGCTGGATAAAATCAGCTCCATTCTGCTTGTGCCTGCTGCTCTGCGATGACCAAGGCCTGACGCAGCTGGCTCCAGTTCACTTCGCTCGCTGAGTAATCCGCAACTAGTCGTCCTTCATGAAGATGCCACAGGCGAGTCGTATGGTTGGCAAGCAGCTCGATTTGGTGGTTGGCCATGACAATAGCAAGCTGCTTTTGGGTGGCCCAGCTAGCTAGAGAAGTCAGCAAAAATTCGCTGTAGCCAACGTCTTGAGCGGAGGTGGGCTCATCAAGAAGGAGTACTTTGGGCTGGCTAAGAAGCGCGCGGGCGATCGCAACCCGCTGCCGCTGACCCAAAGACAAATTCACCGCCTGCCTATCCAACCAATCGGTCGGAATTTTCATTTTTTCTATCCACTCATCGACAGTGGCGATAATCTCCGACGCAGATCGTCGCCGCAAACGCAGAGGATAGGCCAACGTTTCTTTCACCGTCATCCCCAGCAGGCGGCTCTCTTGATTGACTAGCATCACCTGCTGCCGCAGAGAAACTGCCGACAGCTGACGAATATTTTCACCTTCCAACAAGATTTGACCACTACTGGCTTCCGCCAGACGATTCATCAGCCGTAAAAGGCTCGTTTTACCCGCGCCAGAAGGCCCCACAAGCGCAATAAAATCACCGAGTTCGACGGAAAACGATAAGTCTTTCAGAATTTCGACAACGCCCGTGGTGGCAGTCATCGTCACCCGGTCGAAAGTCAGTAGCGACATAGCAAGGAGTCTAGATAGAAGGCCGGGCTAAAGGGCTCGGCGTAACAACGAGCTTAGAATGTTGGCTAAAAGTCCGGCACAAAGCTACCTGCGGTCGCAATCGCCCAAACGTCTACTAACAACAACAAAGCCGTTAAACCAAGCAAAATGATATACATCCAAGGCTGAGCTAGCGGCTTAACATCGCGAGTGTCTATATCTGTTTTGGTCTGTACATAGCAAACTAGCCTCGCAAAGCCAACGACTCGAACAGGCAGCAAATAGGCCTGGTCTTGAGCTTGATTAAGAAAGTAGTAAACAATGCCACCTTGACCAGTAGAACGCGGCTTGAGCGCAGTAATATCTTGCCACTGAAGCGACCAACCTTTGCGACCAAAGCCGCGAACCCATGCTGGGTAAGTCACCGCAATACCATCGGCATCGACTTCTACACGCTCACTGAGTCCACCATATAAAGCAGCAGCGCCAATAGCAGCACCTACCCACAGCCAGCCAGGCGAAATCGCAGCATTCGTCGCAGCAGCGAGAAAAGGCAAAGGCACGACTAGCGCCGTATAAAAGGACATCAACGTCAGCTGAATCAGCGGCGATATTCTGAAGCTATCTGATTCAGGCAGAGCCGAATCGGATACATCACCTTCAGCGAGGTCAGCGTCGGTTACAGAGGAAGCAGCCATAAATCAAAAGAAGCAAAAGTATGAAAAAGCAGTACTGAAAAAAGTCAATCCAAGGGAATTACAAATACTTTTGGACAACGCTCCACCCGGTTACCGTCACCCCAACAAAGGCCAAAAACAAAACGCCATTGAGGGAAAGGTGAAGCTTACGAGCCCAAGGACGACTGGGATTAATGCGTGTAGCGCTCCAAGCGGAGGCTAGCGTCAGCGACACCACAAAAATACCCACGGGCAAATGAATAGAATGGCCTAAACGGCCAAACTCTCCCAAGGTACCAATCACGCCAATACTCAATAGCAGCAGCACCAGCGCTACCATGATTCCGCCAATTGTAAAGTGGAGAGGCCTCAGCCAGGGCGGTCGCGGGCGGTTCCCCGTACGTCTCGAATAAATAATGCCGCCACTCACCGCCAACAGCATGTAGGCACTCAAAGACAGCCCCATAGACCAGGCAGCTATTCGCCAAAGCCAAATAAAAGAGGGAAGATCCACTCGCTGTGTCCTTTGCAATAAACCTGCTTTAAAGGCATATCACTTTCTACAACTCTCTGCACAAATCGCCTTTGGCGAGCGGGCTACTCGGAAGCAACACCAGCAGGAATACCCCCTGTTTCAACTGGGTCCGTAGGCTTTTGAGCGACAGGCTGGGGCGGAAACGATATTTGATTGCCTTCTGCATCGATCATGAGGCGATCGCATGGAATCGTATCGGACAAAATAGAGCTGGCCATCATACCCGTATGAATTTCCAGATGAGCCGACCCTGGTGCTTCAAACAGCAAACGCTGTCCTGGAAAAACGACACGCTCAAAATACCAGTCTGGAACGTTGGTAATCCGAGCAATCTGAATCTTGCTTGTGACATTCACATAGCAACAGAGAATGACAGCAGAGTTATCAGACGATGGTAGAGGATCTAGAATTTGAGCCATGGTTTAGGACGAGAAAAAACTGTTATGAAACAATTCGCACGGATAAGAACTAATACTGCGAGGCTAACACTTGAAAAATTCAACAGCTGTAAAAACGACTACCAAGCACACTTAATGTGTGGGATCGCTTAAAATTAGAGGGTTTCCACTTACAGGCACATCGCACTTTTAACAAATCGACTTCGTTTTTTCTATACCTATGTCGGTAGAGATTGATTTAAAGATAAAGCTTGGTTTTTCGCAAAAGACCGCTCTACCAAAATCTAAACCACGCCGTCAGACAAAGCTACCTAGACTTCTGCTGGTGATAACCCTCATCACAGGTTCTAGTCATCCATATGTTGCGCTTTATATAGGTGATTAACTTCTATCAATAGTGTCGAGTAGGGCAAGAATCTGCAAATTCATTGCTACATAAAGCCACAATCCGTAACAAAACTTCGCCTTAAAGTGCCCAACAGTGCCCAGTCGAATAGGTGTCGACCTGAAAAAGCGTATTTTCCGGCTAGATAATTCATTAAGAAGAGACGGTTCTGACGAGAAGGCGCACCACACAGCGGTGATGTGAGTGCTATCGTAAAGATATATGAAAAACCTGAGAGGAGATACAAGGTAGCCTGAAATCGCTTCCTTACCTACGCTATGACTCACTCTTCGTCAGAGATCACCACCCTTCAAAGCCACCCAAACGAACAGACAAGTCATCAAACAGACGTGCCTACTAACGCTTCTTACACATCTGGTCAGCGCGTACTTTATGTGCGTCTGCCCTGTAACCCTATCTTCCCGATTGGTGTGGTGTACTTGGCAGACCATGTGCACAAGTGCTTTCCAGACGTAGAACAGCAGATTTTTGACATGGGCACGGTGCCGCCCCTGGACTTTACCGCTGTGCTAGATCAGCGAATCGATAGTTTCAGACCAACCATCCTGGTATTTTCGTGGCGGGATATTCAAATCTACGCGCCCGTTGGCGGGCGAGGGGGCAACCCACTACAAAATGCATTTGAGTTTGCCTACGCGCCCAACCCACTGGTCAGAATGCGCGGTGCGATTGGCGGCGCACGGATGACCGCAACATACCTCGCAGAGCTACGCCGCAACGAAAAGCTGGTAAAACGAGGGCTGAAGCGCGCTAAGAAATATGAGCCCAATGCCCAAGTGGTCGTAGGCGGTGGCGCGGTAAGCGTGTTCTATGAACAGATGCCACAGATGCTGCCAGAGGGGGCCATTGTTTCAGTTGGCGAAGGCGAAACCCTATTGGAAAAGCTCTTAAGGAATGAAGACTTTAGCGGCGAACGCTGCTATGTCGTGGGCGAGCAACCGCGCGATCGCCTCATTCACGAGCAGCCTACCCCCGTCGAAAAATCAGCCTGCAACTACGACTACATTCAGGCAATGTGGCCTGAGTTTGAATACTATCTGCAAGAGCAAGACTTTTACATCGGCGTGCAAACCAAACGCGGCTGTCCTCACAACTGCTGCTACTGCATCTACACCGTGGTGGAAGGCAAGCAGGTACGCATCAATCCAGCAGACGAAGTTGTCAAAGAAATGCGGCAGCTATACGACCGGGGCATTCGCAAGTTTTGGTTCACAGATGCGCAGTTTATTCCCGCTAAGCGCTATATCAATGACGCCATAGAGCTACTGGAAAAAATTCAGGCCTCTGGCATGACCGATATCAACTGGGCTGCCTACATCCGCGCGGACAACCTCACCCCGCGTCTGTGCGAGCTAATGGTGGCGACGGGCATGCACTACTTTGAAATTGGCATCACCAGCGGATCGCAAGAGCTGGTGAGAAAAATGCGCATGGTCTACAACCTCAAAACAGTGCTGCAAAACTGCCGCGACCTCAAAGCAGCTGGCTTCGACGAATATGTATCGGTCAACTACTCCTTTAATGTGATCGACGAGCGCGATGAAACGATTAGTCAAACCATTGCCTATCACCGAGAGCTCGAGAATATTTTTGGTGTAGACAAAGTAGAGACTGCCATCTTCATTATCGGCATGCAGCCCCATACTCACCTCGAAGAATACGCTTTCAAAAACAACATCCTGAAGCGAGGCTACAACCCGCTGGCGATTTATCTGCCTTGGGTGGCCCTGAAATTACTGTGGAATCCCGGTAAGCTTGGGGCGTTTTTCGGCGATGTGTGCCTAGAAGCCATGCGCACGAATCCCAACGACTTTGGCCGGGCAGTCATGGCGATTTTAGAATCGCGGTTAGGCAAAGCGCCCTTGACAGAAGCGCTAAGTGCCCCCGTAAAGTCACCAACACGTGCCTTAGCTGAGGTATCATCGTAAGAATAGATTTGGTTTTCGGTCATTTTTAATTTCCCTTTTCCCACGCACTAAGGTCTTATAAAAAGCATGTTGGCGGGCTCCATTCTTCACAAACTTGTACGCGGTCGTCACGCTGGTGATTCGTCAGCAGATGCTGCGACCCGTTCGGCAAACCAGAACACAGAACCACCAAGCACAGGTGATTCTGGCCGAACGCCGTTGAACTTTGGGGTGTATTACAAAAATACGCTGGTGGCCCTTTGCCACGCCTTAGAAGATGCGGTGCTAGCTACCAAAACCTCGCCACTAATGGTGACCGCCTTTCAAAAAGGCAAATGGTATCTGCTAGAAGCCGACCGATACGCGGACTTAGCTAATACAGCAGAAAAAATCGTGATCTTGGCTGCGCCGGGGGCAGGATTTCGGGAGCATCCAACGGGCGATAGAGAAAACGTCTCGCTTGTGGATCTTAAAACCGATGACCCCGTTGCTGAAGAGTGGCACTTGATGATCATGGGCTCTACCTACAGCGCGATGGTGCTATGCCAAGAGCTGACCGATGAAGAGTACGGCCCAGGGGGCAGACCCGAGAATGATCTAGAACGAAAATTTTACGGATTTTGGACCTTTGACCCAGCTTTAGTCGGTGAAACGGTGGCGATTACCGCTAACCATATTGGCAAATACGACAAAGACCTACAGGCCGATCTAGAAGCTCGCCTGGCAAAAATAGATAGCGAAGCGGCCACAAAAACGGGTGAGGTCGGCAATGTGGTGATGCGCGTTGTGGACTATCTGAAGGGTGGCAATCGCCAGATTGGCGAAACTGAGACCTTCAAGTTTGCGGATTCTCTTAGCCAAAACCTTGTTTCTAACGAATTGCAGGCCTATCTGAGAATGGCTCAGCTAGCTGATTTGGCCGATCCTACCAATCCGCTAGGCGCAGCAGAGGTGGCTTCTCTCTCGGAGATGATGGGTCAGTTTTTGGACTTACCTGTGTGGCAGATGCAGCGGCTACGCTTGGCGAGCTTGCTCCACAGAATTGCGCCCGCTCAGCTAGACCAGCAAGCGCTAGATGCTGAAGGGGATAGCTGCCCGCTAAATCCTGGGGCACAGACGCTGAGGGTATTGCCGAGATTGAGGGCGATCGCACAGATCATCTCTCATCAGCACGAATGGTGGAATGGCGAAGGCCAGCCAGCCGGACTCAAAGGCGACCTGATTCCGGTGGAGTCTCGCATTCTAGGGCTCGTTGCAGCATTCCAGCACGAAGTCGCCCGCCTTCGTCATGAAGACTCTCAGGGGATAAATGCAACCCCTGACAACCCAACCTCACCCAATCCTTCTCCCGAGAACGAATGGCAGAACGTCACAGACGCCTTTGCCAACTGCAAAGCCCAAGCAGGAGAGCGATGGGATCCTAAGCTGTTAGAAATTCTTAGCTTCTTAGTTACGGGGTTGCAGCAGGGACTTAGCTTGCCAACTATTCCCCTAAAAATGACGCTGAGCACAGGGCTCATCAATCCTGAAGTTGCCGAATCATGGCCTGCCTTCTCCGTTTCGGAAACGGCTTCCTCTAAGTAAGCTTCTTCTATACAAGTTGCTCACGCCTCGTCTCCCCGCTTCTATCGCGAAAAGACAGACTCGCAAAGAGACAAACCCGCAAAAAGACAAACCAAACCCCGACTCCCCGCTGCTGAGATAAGCCCTGACATGAGTAACGAAATCGACATAAAAGCTCTCTGTGCGGGCGAACTGAAGCACCTTTCTGGCGCAAAAATTGACGATGCAGAACTCTCGGGCTGCAACCTATCTGGCGTACACCTGACTGGCGCAGTACTGTCGGGCTGCAATCTCAGCAAGGCCAGCCTAAACCGTGCACATTTAGAGGGCAGCAACTTAGTAGGGGCCGACCTATCTGGCACAGATCTACGAGCGAATTTGTGGGGTGCCAACCTCATGCAGTGCAACCTCACAGGCGCTGACCTACGCGGGGCGAACTTGCGCGGGGCAACCCTAATGGGCGCAAACCTGCCGGGCGCGAGCATAACGGGCGCTTTTTTGAGCGGGGCAACACTCATGGGCAGCAACTTAAAAGGCGCAGACATTCGCGGGGCGGATTTGCGCGGAGCAAACCTCAGCGACAGCAACTTACGAGAAGCCGATCTTTCTCGCTCGGACCTACACGGTGCAACGCTCACAGAAGCAAACTTGGAAGAAGCAAATTTACAGGGTGCAGATTTTACCGGTGCTTCCTTAGCTCGTGCGAATTTGTTGTGCGCAGACTTGCAGGGTGCCGTAACGGTGGGTACTGACCTGACAGGCGCTTGCACAACAGGAACTGTACTGGCGATGTAAAATACTTTGATCATTTTCTAGTCTTCTTATTCGTTCTAAAGAAAAACGCTAACAACAACAACCTCTATCCATCACAATAAAGGCTTGCACCAGGCGTCGAGATTGGAAAAACTGCAACAAATTCATCTAGTGTTGTTTTAGGACAGATTGCGCAGCAAGTATTTGGCGACGAGAACCTGCGACCTGGCTAGCATGATGTTCTCGATGCTGTACTCCTTATAGCCCTTTCCCATCGGCAGCACTATCATTCATACCAGCTTCGGCAAAGGCCAAGTCTTGCGCTATGAAGCTGATACGATAAGCATCTTGTTTGAAACAGTTAGGTACAAAAGCTTTGTCACAAAAGGCTTGGTTACAGAGATGATTGAACACGCTGTTATCTATCTGGCGTAAGCGATTGAAAGCAAACTTGAAAGGGAAGTTAATGTGTGGACTGATTGCTTGCTCGAATGTACCGAGAAAGATGATAAGACACCAGCTTCACTTCTTCAGGAGCCAACCTTTGTGGCGTATTCTCAATGAATTTTAAAAGCCCTTTTGGATTGAGTACCCATACGCCGCTTTGATGCTCCGCGCCTAAGCGCGAGGTGATAAACCAACCAGGAAAAACCACGACAGGTTGAACTTTATGAGTATGTCCAGTACTTTCCTGAATCTGGGCACTGAGCCAGCCCGCCTGGGCTAAAGATTGAATCACGGGATTGCGGTCTAGATTGTAGCCATTCGCAGTGATGGCTTCTCCATCGAAATGAATATTGGCACGACCTTCTCATAGGCTTACGGTAGGTTTTCGTCTCGATGGTAAAGATGCCGGTATCACCGATAACAACGTGGTCGATATTGAAGTTTTTGCCCACGACGTCATGAAACACACGGTAGCCATCTTCTCATAGGCGATCGAGATACTGTCCGCCTGCACGCTCACCATCTCTAGCCATCTTTAACGTTTTCAGTTTTTGCCGTAGGCCTAACAGGCGAAAAAAACAGTAGGCAAATAACAGACTGCAAAAGACAGTAATGAGGACCGGGCGAGGCGGTACGTTGAAATACCAGCGAAACCACTCTTGGAGGGCAGAAGCGGCACAGCCAGAGGCAGTAGCGACAAGTGTAAGGACATCGTCTTCCATCAAGCGATCAATCGCTTCGTCCAGAGACTGCCCAGGATTTCTGAGGGGCTTATCTTTTAGAGGCGATCTCTTCTTACTCTTGCGCGGGAAGCTACGAAGCATGTTTGAGCGATAGGTAGTAACCTCAGCATGCCCACTCACAAAATTTGCTTTGCTTCTAGCCGACTTAATCCAAAACGGGATGGCAGAATTCACCTCTGAAAAACTCTCTGGTATTATCACGCAGTCACTTATCGCTTAGGAGCTGATGAATTACAGCGGCGCTGATAGAACAGCGTCAACAACTTGATTCATGTAACGGATTATATTGGGTTCAGCCACTCTGCGCGGCGGCTTTAGCGATAGCAAGATGTAGTATTTCTGCCCAGCATCTGTTTCTATATAGCTTAGGTCGGTATAAGTATTGGTAAATAGAGAAACACCACATTTGCTCAGCATCTTTCCACCATTGGTAGCGAGCCGCTTTTCGATCTCTGTTAAAAATCGGCAGTAGTCATCAGGATAATCGAAACCTTCTTCACGAGGCGTATGTGACATAGTTGATTGTAGCCATGCTCGGTCTGAAGGGGACAACAAGAATCCTTCATCAGCAGGAAAATACTCAGGCTGATTGATCTGCATAAATCCTTGCACCAAATCATTTGCTGAAGCACAGTTGCCTATGTTTTCGCGAGTTTCATAGCAGGAGGGCTCTGCAGTTACAGACATTTCGGGCTGTTGAGTCACAACGCCATTAAACCGAACTTCAAATGCGGGAGAAGATACGAGCGTTCCTTGATCTAGCATCAAGCGGTTGATAGCCAGATCGAAGAATCCTTTATCAACAAAGCGACTATTAATTCTGTTGAAACCAAGCCATAGAATCAAGCGATTGGTTGCGTCATTGTCTGATATTACTAAGGCCCGACGAATATCGTCTTCAAACCGGTGCCAATAGTCGCTGCCCACTACTCGATACTCGGCTTGCCGTGATAGACCTTTATTAGTAAGCGTTTCCAATGTTAGCGCGGCCAATGGTACCTTGACGAGCGAAGCTGGATTGAAAAAATTAGCATCTCCAGGATCTTGAAGTGCATTGTTGTTAGTATTCTGGTAGAGACTATTGTGATAGTAATAGCGAAATTGATGAGGGGACTGCGTTTCATCTAACTTGGCGAATAGCGCTTTCCCGTTCCACCGATCCATTTGCTCTAGCAGCTCGCTACGGAACAAGATATCGCGCACAGTTGTTGAGTCAACATCAGTTTGCAGAAGGACGCTATTAGTTTCTGCTTCGGGTAGGGCCGTATCTTGGCTAAGCTGCGATACAACAGGCGCTGAACGAGAGATATTTTCCGAGGGTTTAAACGAGCCTTTGACAGCAAAACCTATGCCTCCCAGCAGTAGAAACATGAGCCCGACAATACCAGGATTTCTCAAACTAAGCTGACGAAAATTCATAGGCGACACCTCAAGCACGATCTAGAGTATTGAAAGCATCATTGGCAGACAAAGTTCAGCATCGATTGAGTCGCGTTGCTTTGTGGCGAGTACCAGCCATACTGTTCTGCATACCAGCGGTTCTGGAAACAGTCGGCGCTGGCAACGATTATTTCATTGCCTATTTTGTAATCAAAATCCACAGAATCGCCTAGCGGACGAATACTATTTACATCGACAGAAACAGCTTCTCCCGACGAAGCGGTGCCCATAAATTCCCAAGCGGTGCTAGGAGTAGAAGGCTCAACGAAAATAGGCGGCTCAATCGTAGGAGGAATAGCTGTAGGTGGGTCTATTGCAACAGGTGCAACAGGCTCTGATGTAGCGATAGGGTCTAGCGGTAGTGTTTCTGTTGCTATCGGCTCTGGTGGCAGCTCTGATGATATGGGTAAATTTCGCCCTATCATAGCAGCGCCTATCAAAATGCTCACCCCTACGAGGCTTCCCACAACAAGCGTATTCTTTGAAGTGGAAACTGGTGTTGTGTTGTTGTCTTGAATCGAACGTGGATAGTTATTGCTGTTCTGCTGGCGGGTAACCGCGTCGGTCACGGTAGGAGCAGAAGAAGATACGACTGGCACTGCTGAACTCACAACAGGCGTGTGAGAACTGCGGGCATTATCAGGAGGTGAATCGAGTAGTTGACCTATCTGCGTTGGATCGGTACTCGTTATTACGAGCTGCAACGCAGTTTTCATTTGTTGAATCGTTGAGAAGCGATCTTTAATGCTGGTGTGGATCGCATCATCGATAAAAGCGGCAAAGGCAGAGCTGATATGAGGTGCGTGTTCGTGCCACAGAAGCTGACCAGACGCAGGATCATTGAGTAGTTCCTGAGGGACTTTGGCTGTCAACATATATACAGCCGTCATCCCTAAGCTATAGATATCGCTGGCGTATACGGGTCGCCCAGACAACTGTTCTGGGGGCATATAGCCGGGTGTACCGACAACAATGGAACGTGTACTGTGTGCCTGGCTATGAACAATGGTGTTCATGGTCTCTTTTACCGCGCCAAAATCAATGAGTACGGGCTGGTGATCGTGACTACGCAAAATAATATTGTCAGGCTTGATGTCACGATGAACGATGCCTTTGCTGTGGATATAGGCGAGTACATCTAACAGTTGGCTAATCATCGCTTTCACAGATTGCTCACTCTGCTTGCCTTCCCGCTGAACTTTCTCAGCAACTGTTACACCATCAATCCACTCTTGCACCAAATAGAATTCTTCAGCTTCTGAAAAATAGGCGTAGAGGCTAGGGATTTGATCGTGCTGCTCACCAAGAAGCTCTAATATGGCAGCTTCTCGCTGAAATCGATCTTGAACTAATTGACGAAGCTCAGCACCACTATGAACAGGTTTTAACTGTTTCAGCACGCATTTTCTGTTAGAAGGCATTTGCGTATCTTCGACCAGAAAAGTCTGGCCAAACCCACCATCACCTAAAACATTTAATACGCTGTAACGATTGCTAAGAACAGTTAAAGACATTTCAGTATATTACGCAAAGATAATTTGAGAAGCTAGAACTTAGCCCCGTACTTGTAGTCAAAATAACACCTCAGAAGCTTGAAAAGCCACTGATATGAGAGGATGATAGCATTTCTCACTAACGCTTCATACTCATGGTGTATCTGAGGTGAGTCTTAAACAATAGTCCGGACAGAAAAGGGAGAGATATAGTCAAAAAAGCTATTCAGGCATAAGGTTTAGTTAACACAACAAAAACCACCCGAATAGCTATGCCGTCTATCATACCGGGCCTACTGCGAAAAGTGGGCTTTTTAGT
>JBHJIY010000193.1:0-7564 GCA_050042985.1 Phormidesmis sp.
CACTGCTAGCACTGAGCTGAGCGACAATGCCAAGCTATGGCAGGGCACGCAGCGAGAGCTAGACAAAATCCTAGAAGAGAGCGAAATCAAAGGTGATCCCATCAAAATTCAGATGCAGCCACCCTTCATCCTTGGTCTCAAAGCCATGCTGAACTATTTGGGAAAAGAATGGGCAAGGCAGTACTAAACTAATCACTGCTCTGCGCAGAATCGTTTTCTCCCTCTGGATTTTCAGAATCGTTTTCTGCTTCAGTATTGTTTTCACCACTCAAGTTTTCTTCAAAGTTCTCATCGCTGTCACTTTCTTCATTAAGAATGGGCGGTAGTTCTTCTCCGTCTGGAGCGATCGGTGGTGAAATGGTGACATTGTCTACTGAAGCCGCGAGCTGGTAGTCAATTGGTTTAGCGGAGGTGTTGACGACGACCAACTCGTAGAAGCCAGACCGAGCGATGCTACCAGACCATGTGGTTTGCTCAGAGTCTGAAAAAACGGCGGAGTTGTCTTCTGTTGATTCTGGTAAATAAAGTGAGAGGAGGGTGCTATCTGCTGGTGCTTCGATGTTGAGTCGTAGGAGTTGACCGGCGGTGAGGTCGAGGAGATACACGCGGCCATCACCGGGGGGGAGACGACGTTCGAATTCTTGGCGGAGAGCAGAGGTGAAGTCAACGTTTTGCTTAGCGCTGCCATCGGAAATTGCACGGGCTCTGTCGTCGGCGATCGCATAGTAAAGCTGCCCAATCGGCTGCTCCAAAAAGTCACGACCCGCCCGATCTGGAAATAGTCTCAAGAACTTGGCATCGGCCAAATCATACAGAGCGCGAGTGCCTACATTGACTGAATTCACATCCGACTGCCAGCGCGCGCGATCGTTTTCGCTATAGCTGCTAAGACCTTGTAGGCTGCGGGCACTAAAATTGCTCTCCAGCGTAGAGAGTAGGTTTAGCGCAGTTTCGTCCCAGCGGATGCGTAGCGGTTCGTCTTCGGGAGCGGTGGTAAGTGCCTTGCGTCCGCCATCGGGTCCACTGGTGAGTTGGCCAGGATACTTTGCGTAGTACAGCTGATCGACCAGGCGGATGAAAGTATTTTCGCCGAGGCCCAGGACTTCTCTGCGATCGCGAATTTCCCGCTTACGCTCAGCCTCCTCCAGTGAAAACCCACTCCTATCAACCACCGTCTCCGACACGGCAGGATTGGGTGTTTCTGCCACCACAGGTGCCGCCGGACGCCGCAGCCTAAACCAGGCAAATAGCAGCAGCGTGCCTAAGGTGCCCAGCATAATCAACAGCGGGATAAGCGCCTGGCGTTCTTCTCTTCGCTCCAGGTTTTCTCCAATATCGGGCTCGTGCACATTGGCTTCAGCCAAGGTCGTTTCGTAGGTAGACGACACGTCTTCTGGGTCAACCATTCGCTGCCCGCCAACCGCAGATATGGGGACGACAGTCGCATCCTCGTAGGCCATAGCTTCGCTGTGCATGTGCTCATCGAAAACGGCTTGAGGTGCGGTATCGATCGGTGTTGCCATCCCCACAGGCGGGTAGATTGCGCCGCTACTGACAGCAGGTGCATTCTGAACGGCTTCGTTGCTGCTGAGGGCTGCCAGTACTTCTTCTGCCGATTGGAAGCGGTTTGTGGGATCAACCTGGAGCATTTTCTCTAAAATTGCGCCCAGTTTAGGGCTGAGTGTATCAAAGCCACTCCAGGTACCGTGAAGCGTATCGTGCAGTATCTGCGGATCTTTCCCGTTAGCAAGAACCAGCAGAGTGGCTGCTAACCCATACAAATCGCTCGTAGGATCCGCGTTACCCGTGCTCAGCTGCTCGGGCGGTACGTAGCCCACTTTGCCAATGCGAGTGACCGCTGGGCCCACCCCTTCTATAGAGAGCTGACTACGCACAGCTGCCGCAATTTCTTTCACGCTGCCAAAGTCAATCAGCACGGGAAGGCCATCATCACGCCGTGAAATCAGGTTATCTGGTGAGATATCGCGGTGGATAATGCCGATGCTGTGAATGTAAGAAAGGACCGGCAGCAAATCGTACAGCAGCTGCGTCACTTCACTTTCGCGGAAGCGTCCGCCCGCGTTTTTCCTTTGCTGTAGCAGCTGCTGAAAGGTGGGGCCCTCTATATATTCCTGCACCAAAAAGAGCCGACCGCTGTCTTCTGTTTCTACCTGCAATAGCTCGTGAAACTCAGGGATTTGCCGATGGTTAAGCTGATAGAGCGCATTGGCCTCACGGCTAAATAGCTCCTTGGCCTTTTCTATCATGGCTTTGTCTTCTAGCCGAGGGACAAATTCTTTAACGACACAGCGTTCATTGTGCCGACTCAAATTTTCAGCCAGGTAGGTTTGGCCAAAGCCACCGCGTCCTAGTTCACGAACGACTTTATAGCGATCGCCCAATGGTGATGCCGCGTCCGAACGCCCGCCAGAATTCGCCCCTGAGTTCATGAAGGCTCCCCTTTTGCACTTGTCTACACAAGAATATAGCGGGTTTTGTCAAATCCTACGAAGCAGAATAATTTCGCAAGGTATTCCTGCGGTACTTTACCAACTCCTGACGACCCGGTAAGCAAGCAATTTAGGTGCTCAAATTGTCTACAAGCTGCACCATTCAACGGCGTTGTTAGGCCTGGCGTTGTTAGGCCCTTGCCAAAGTAAATAGGAGTACGAAGAACCAAGCGATAATAAATATGAAAGGTAGAGCACGCCAGGGCCGCAGCGATCTTTCTACCTTCCTGGCGAGAGTTTCTTGGTTAAAGGAACGTTTGCCAATGACATCGGGCCCAACATAGTCATCGGGTTTGAGCTCTGTCCATAGTTCCGCAAGCTCTCTTCTCGCTGCGTTAGAGAGTGTAAACGAGGTCCAGGCAGACAACGCAACTGCTATGCCTAAAAGACTAACAATAGCAATGAGCCCTTTGGTATCTGCCTTGTCCCATGCAAAACCAAGTGCAGCAAAGAAAAGTCCTTGAATCGTCACTAGCCAATTGATCCGATCGTTCAGCATCCGGTTTTCGCTATCCATCATGGCGCGAATAATAGCCGCATCTTCCTTAGTGCCTTTGCCAGCCTTAGTGCCTTTGCCAGAGAGTGACATTGTAGTTCCTTGCTAGTTGTATTAACGACGCATTGATATCGCGGATGAGTTCGTATCTCCGTTATTCTCGACTAGTCTCGACAAAACACCCAGGTAGCATCATCTGATAGATCTAGATTAAAAGCGTAGCCATCGCGGTCAAAGCCTTTCATCAGCTCTGGGTTCTCGATGCGATCGCGAATGACAAAATCCACCATCAGTCCTCGCGCTCGTTTTGCATGAATCGCCACAATTTTGTAAGTACCCGATTTGTTCTCTTTGAAAGCGATATTCAACACTCGCGCTTTGAGAGATGTGAGATCGACAGATTTGAAGTACTCGTTTGAAGCAAGATTGACAAGACAAGGATCGGGAGTGTTCTCTAGCTCAGTGTTTATTAGCTCAGAGATTTGAGTGCCCCAGAATTCATAGAGATTTTTACCTTTCTCTGTGGCTAGCTTTGTGCCCATCTCTAACCGATAGGGCTGCATCAAATCCAGCGGACGAAGGATGCCATAAAGCCCAGACAAAATACGAAGATGATCCTGCGCGAAAGCCAGATCGTCCTCGTCGTAGTTTTCTGAATCGATGCCTCTGTAGACGTCTCCATTGAAAACGAGGAGGGCCTGCTTGGCATTTTGTGGCGTGAAGGGCGTTGTAAAATCTTGAAACCGCTGCTGGTTTAGAGTAGCAAGTTTGTCGCTGATTTTCATTAGCTGGGAGAGCTTAGGCACGTCGTAGTCGCTGAGCTGCTCTACCAGCGTTTTGCTGTGATCTAGGGCGGCGGGCTGTGTGAATTTGGGGTAGTCTCGGCCTTCGTAGTTCAGCGATTTGGCTGGCGAAATTACCATCAGCATCGATTTTCTAAACCTCTTTCTTCACTCAAAAGCTAGCACTCTCGCTATCGAATCATCCAGATAGGCGAGCAATACTCCTAGCATAAGCGAGCAGGATGCACTCGCGATACACTAAAGGGCGTTAGCTATTTTATTGAGTGTGATGACGTCGGAATCTGGCCAGTTTCCTAAGGCCTATCAGGTGCCTGCTAAAAAGGAAGTCTCTGAAGGCGATGCAGACGGTAAAGCAAAGGAAGAGGCTGAAGACCCGATCAAGCAGGCGCTAAATCGACTGAATAATGCGGAGAAAAGGAAGCAGGCTGAGGCGGCGGTCGCCAGTGGCCAAGCCCTGTTTGAACGGGGGCGATACAAGAAGGCGATCGCAGACTTCAAAATGGCCCTTTCCCTCTCAAATCCAATGGGCTCACGAGGCGGCGAAATTCAGATGTGGCTGGTGAATGCCTACATCGCTTCAGGGAATGAAGAAGAAGGACTCGCACTCTGCCGCAAGCTGATTGTGCATCCAGACCTGGATACTAAGCAGCAAAGTAAACGGATGCTCTACATTTTGGAAGCGCCAGAGCTGGAGATGCGGCCTGAATGGGTGACAAAAATCCCAGAACTGAATGATTTGGATGACGATGTAAAAATTCGATATGCACAAAGGCCCAAGAAAAAACGTCGTCGCAGAGTAGAACCCGAGCCAGAACCGATAGATTTGAGCCAGGTGAATACTGCGGATAATCAGTTTGTTTGGATTGCACTAGTTGGCATTGCGATTACCCTAGGTGGCTTGATTTGGTTTAGCTAGGGATGTTTCCCTAGCTGTTTCTCTAAATAATATGTCGATGGCAGCAGCAGTTGTTGCACTGGGCACAGCAGTGCTGAGCCCCTACGTCGGTGGGGTACTGATTGGCAGTTTTTTGCTGAACGCTTGCGTTTTATAACTCATCGCCCGTCATTCATGACTCATCATTCCTCCCACAGTATGATGGTCTGAGTTTACTTTCTGCTGTCTTCCATGGCTTTGCAACTGCGCATTTACGTCCCGCCGCACCCTTTGATTAAGCATTGGCTTGGGGTGTTGCGCAGTAATACAACACCTTCACCGATGTTTCGCAGTGCGATGACGGAGCTGGGCCGGTGGCTAGCCTATGAAGCCGTACGCGATTGGCTGCCTACCATTGATATGACAATCGAAACGCCGTTGACGACTTGCCCGGCGACATTTGTAGACCCTGAAGCTGCGATCGCAATCATTCCCATCCTCCGCGCTGGCCTTGCCCTAGTCGAAGGCATCCAAAGCGCTGTGCCCAACAGCAGCACCTATCATGTTGGGCTTGCTCGCAATGAAGAAACGCTAGAACCTACCTGGTATCTAAACAAGCTGCCAGAGACGTTTGCACCCGGCACGAGAATTATCATCAGTGAGCCAATGATGGCCACGGGCGGTACGATGATGGCAACGCTGGCAGAGCTTACTAAGCGCGGCGTAGACCCAGCCCTCGTGAGAATTATTTCGGTGGTGACCGCGCCGCCCGCTCTGCAAAAGCTAGCTGAAGCTTACCCGAGCGTCGTTGTGTACGCGGCCATTATTGACGAAGGGCTCGATGAAAATGGCTTTATTGTGCCAGGACTGGGAGATGCGGGCGATCGAACTTTCGGCACGTAGTGCATCGAACTTTCGGCACGTAGTGCATCGAACTTTCGGCACGTAGTGCATCGAACTTTCGGCACGTAGTGCATCGAACTTTCGGCACGTAGTGCATCGAACTTTCGGCACGTAGTGCATCGCAACAACAAAAGCATAATCGAAGCGACCTCAAGGAGATGTCATGAGTCAAAATAATTTTGCCGGTGGATTTATTGCAGGTGCCTTCGTAGGTGGCCTAATTGGCGGAGTGGTAGGTGTCCTTGCCAGCAACCGGCTGCGCTCGGAGCCCGAAGATGACTTTGCCCTTTCCGATGAAGAGCGCCGCCAGCTAGAAAATGCCACTACCGAAGAGCGGATGGAAATTGCTAGGCGTGGCCTAGAAGATAAAATTTCTCAGCTCAACATGGCGATTGAAGATGTCCGCGTGCAAATGGGCAACGTCAACAACGGCCATCCCGTGGCTGATTTTGGCTCGCAGGTATCTGAGCGGGAGGGGTAACCCACTAGCATAATAGGTCAGCGTTACGACGCGAGCTAATGGATGCGAGCTGACTGAGGTAAAGATAGCCGACCCTCACAAGCGGGAGCCCATCGGTTAAAATGCGATATACTACCCGCCAATTAGGCATTATTTCACTGTCCCTTCTCTGTTCTCAACTTTTGAGTTTCGTAAAGCTATGGCCTCAGGAATCATTGCCACTCTTTTCCAAGGCGTTTATGCCTTCCTCCAAATCTACTCGATCTTATTGATCATCCGCGTTTTGCTCACTTGGTTCCCCAACGTTGATTGGTCGAATCCTCTGCTCGCAACGCTAGCTCAGCTAACAGACCCTTACTTAAATCTCTTCCGTTCCATTATTCCGCCCATCGGTGGTTTGGATTTGTCGGCTATCTTGGCATTCATTGCGCTCAATCTGATTACTTCTAGTATTCGCGCGGCGGGTGTAGCGGCTGCTCAGGCAGTTTATTATTCCTCGCTTTATTAGGCCATTTATCGGTTTACCCGTTTGAATTATCGAAGGGCGTATCAGTGCTAACGCCCCTACAGTGCACCTACCTAAAAAGCCTCGCTGATTTTTCTATCAGCGAGGCTTTTTAGGTGTTTTCGTTTTACCGTCTATGCTGATTTATTCGTCAATAGACTGATTCCACTCTTGAAAGCGCCGAACCTTGCTGGCAAATCCAGACGCTTTGAATTTTTCGAGCCTCAGGGGTGCGGGCTGTACAGAAGGCACCGAAATTCTGAAGGAAAACTCACTTTCTCCGATGGGCACATATTCAATGCCGCCCAGGCGATATCTATTTTTCATGACGGAATTATCTTCCGCGTCGTAAATCCGGCCAAAAATATCTGCATCCATAATGTCTTTGGCAGAGTTATTAACGGCGGTACCTTTGATGAGGTAGCAGGTCGCGGCCATCGATGAGCCGCTGGTAGTGAGGTTTTCTGCGTAGGCCGCATCGGCAGGGCATTCTTCGGCGACGAGGTCTTTGAGGGCGATTTGCGTGAGTGCGTGGGCGGCGGGTGCCCAGCTGAAAAAGCAAAGACAGGTGACCAGGAAAAAGCTGAATAGTTTAGATACAGAGAGCCCAGAAAAAGCTTTATTGCGAAGCGATGAGAGCATGGGTGGCTGGTTTTTACGGTGAAAATTACTTCAAGCTTACCTTGGTTTTGCTTGAAGTAATTTTTTCGAGGATTGGCCCCTAGACTGGCCAAGATAGTCCAGCAGTGTCTGACGCATAATGTCTACCGGGGCAGGCTGAGCGAGCCAAATTTCTAGGGCAGCGGCTCCCTGCTGCACGAGCATTTCTAGGCCGTCGATCGCGAGGAACCCAGCAGTGGTTGCCTGCTGAAGGAATTTTGTGGGGCGAGGGGTGTAGATCAAGTCGTAGGCGATCGCACCCGGTTTAAGCATCTCTATCTCAGCCTCGCTCAGTGGGGAAACGTCTGTTTTGGGGTGCATGCCAAGTGGCGTGGCATTGACGATGAGATCGG
>JBHJIY010000194.1:0-25233 GCA_050042985.1 Phormidesmis sp.
GTCTGTGTTTAGGTGGATTGAACAGCTCTATCAGCTCGCGCTCGTAGCTTTTGAGCCAGTCTCCAATCGCTAGAAAGCCTTGGTTCCCCGCAACGATTGCCAAAGTAAACAACGCCAAGCACAGCGCTATCTGATGGCGTTAGCCAGAGTTGCTGCGATGATCAGCAATACCAGAAAAGGCGGCGATAATTTCTATGGGTTTAGGCGCAGGTAACGCTTCGATAGCCGAAGCGGATGACTGTATAGGCTAGGGCATTGCTACTGCTAGATCAAACAACCAATAACCTTACCGCATTTAAGAAAGAATGAAATAGCCCTGTGTGTAAGTACTAGTTGTCCATCGCACTAGAATGGCCAGACACTACCTGCCACTGACCTCTTGGCGTTAGCGACCACACCCGCGTAAAGCGAAATGTATTGTCTGAAAAGCTATCGGCATACATGCCAACCATCCAGGCTTTTGCAGAGACGATTGCCACACCATCAGCCAGCGGCAGGACGTGATGCTCGGATAGTACCAGTCGTGTAATCTCGAATTCACCCGAAACATGGGCAGATAATTCGTTGTGCTTGGAGAATATTTGCCCGTGATGATTGGTAAAAATCAGCTGTGGAGACAGCAGCTTATTCAGTGCGGTGAGGTCGGAGTTGAGCATAGCGAGCCTCAGCTCTTCTTCTACTTCTAAGATTTGCGCCTTGACGTGTTCTTCTAGCGGGTTCTGCATGCCACTGGTAGATGAAGGTGTCGGTAGAGGAGACAAAGACTGAGCAGTCATAGATGTTTGAGACCGTGTTTAAAGAAGCTGTGTCTGTAGTTAGCCCAAAGGCAATCGCATACGGACCACTCATTAAGCAATTAACCAACTACCATGCGTAAGGTTACACATGGCCCACACCCAATCAAGGAATTCAAAAGGGGGCTAATGTCTTACAAGACGGACTTCATACCCCAAGGTTCTCAAACTTTTACAGGTTCTTAGTATCTTTACAATCGGTTATCGAGAGCTTGTCTTTATGGGCATCAAATAGCCCAGGCAAGACCGTCAAATCTGCCTGGGCTACTGCTAGCTAATAGTGCTACCGAGCTACTGATTACATTTTTATGCGCGAAGAATTACATGATAGAAACCTATACCCGATCAAAAAATCTATGCTACTTGTCGGACCAAACGGCGTATTCGTTACCGCTAGGACCTATAAAGTGGAAGCGACGACCGCCGGGAAAGTCGAAAATAGGCTGGCTGATATTGCCGCCTGCTTTCTCGATTTTGGTTTGGGTAGCTTCTAATGCTTCGCTGTAAAAAACAATCAGTGCGCTGCCTGTTTCTGTCGAAACTGTAAGCTCAGACTGGAAGAACCCACCATCTAGCCCTTCGTTCGAGAAAGCAGTGTAGCCTTCACCAAAGTCTTCAAATGTCCAGCCAAAGACTTCTGTAAAGAAAGCTTTGGTTGCACTCATATCGGTCGTCGGAAATTCAACGTAATTTATTTTTTCGTGAATGTTCATTTCGCTAGGCACTCCGCTAAGAAAGACTAATCATTTTCTTGAAGAATTCGAGCTTACTTGCATAGGGGGGATAGCGCCAGTCGAGGTCTAACCAAAAAGGTTTTTTGAGGACGCTTTTTTGGTGGGAGAAGGTATCGAAGCTCGTTTTACCGTGATAGGCTCCCATGCCACTGTTACCAACACCGCCAAAGGGCATCCCCCAAATAGCCAGATGGAGAATTGTATCGTTGAGGCAAACGCCACCAGAGGACGTTGAAGAGAGTACTTTTGCTTCGAGCGCTTTGTTTTGGGTGAATAGGTAGAGGGCTAGGGGTTTGGGTTTGCTGTTAATAAGCGCGATCGCATCTTCAACATTCTCATATTCCAGCACTGGCAGCACCGGCCCAAAGATTTCATCTTGCATAATGGGCGCATCCCATTCCACATTATCCAGAACAGTTGGCGCGATAAACCGAGTCGCCCGATCGCTTTGCCCACCAGCGACAATTTCTCCACTATCTAACAACCCAGCAACTCTATCGAACTGGCGATCGCCCACCATGCGAGAAAGATCAGGACTCTGGGCCGGATCATCACCATAGGTTTGTTGAATCCGCTCCTTCAACGCGGCTACAAAAGCAGGCTTAATATCTTTGTGTACTAGCAGATAATCCGGCGCGACACAGGTCTGTCCCGCATTCAAAAACTTGCCCCACACGATCCGATTGACCGCAACCTCTAGCTTAATATCCGAATCGACAATACAAGGGCTCTTACCCCCTAGCTCCAGCGTGACGGGCGTCAGGTGCTTAGCCGCCGCTTCCATCACAATTTGACCAATGCGAGTACCGCCTGTAAAAAAGATATGATCGAACTTTTGGGCAAGCAGCGATTGGGAAGTCTCTACGCCGCCTTCTTGCACCGCAACATACTCAGGAGAGAATGTAGATGAGATCAGATCGGCGACAACTCTTGAAGTGGCAGGGGCCAGTTCGGAGGGTTTGATGATGGCGCAGTTACCGGCAGCGATCGCACCAATCAAAGGCGAAATCACCAGCTGAAACGGATAGTTCCACGGCCCAATAATCAGCACACTGCCCAGCGGCTCCGGCTGCACCCAGGCAGAGCCCGGTAACTGCGCAATCGGCAGGCCCACTTTCTCGGGTTTCATCCAGCTCTTTAGCTTTTTGATCACGTAACTTAGCTCAGCCAGTACCCCAATTTCAAAATAGCCCTCAAACTCAGGCCGCCCCAAGTCGTCCTTTGCCGCTTGGACAATAGCATCCTGCCGCTCTAAAATCGCGTCTTTCAGGCTTTTCAGCTGGGCGAGTCGGTATTCGTAAGGCTTCGTTTGCCCCGTTGCAAAAAACGTTCGCTGGTCTTGCAAAATACTGTCACTAGCTGCGTTTTCGATGGGCCGGGCAGAGAGAGCTGTCATAAGAGAAGAAATAATAGGATTCTCCTTAGTTTAGCGAAGTGCCGAGTTGCCGGAAACCGACAACTCATTTTCAATTTTCATCAGGGATAAAGATAGCCATTTTTTCCTTTGGCTATCCTACAAACAACCAAACTACGCAAAGACAAAGTCACTTTGCGCTAGGCCGCTATTCCCAATGTCTTCAACAATACCAATCAAATCTTTGTTGTGATACACCAAGCCATCTAAAGACCGTCCACCCGATATTCTCTTCAAGTCGAAGGTATACCTGCCGCCACCCCGTCCAAGCTGAAGCTTATCAGAACCAGACTCCCAGTCCTTGATAATGGCGTAGCCGCGTCCACGATAAAAAACACCTTGCTTGTCACCTAGCACAAAATAATCTCGACCTTCGCCGCCGTAGAGCTTGTCGCGATCGCGTGTATTACGATCATCCGTGCCATAGATGAAGTCGTCTCCTCGTCCTCCAAAAATAATGTCATCACCATCATTGCCGTACAGCAAATCTGTCCAACCTTGACCGTATAGCAGATCGTTTCCGTCTCCTCCATATAGCTGGTCACGAAAGAAAGCATCGCGATCTTTGTTGTCGGGACCACCATTGCCACCGACTAACTGATCGTCACCTTTACCGCCATACAGCGTATCTTCGCCGATGCCACCGTAGATGACTTCATCGCTGTCATTACCGTAAACAACATCGTTACCCAAAAAGCTATTAACCCAGTCAGACGCCTTGCCAGTATGAATAATATCGTTGCTTTTACTGCCGTAAATGCGCTCAACTTGGGTATTGAGTCCTAGCCTGGTACCGTGAACGCTCGTTTTCTGTAAAGGTGTGTTCTGCCGCCGAGCATCTAGAGGCTTGTAGGTAGCCGTATTATATTCAGAGCGCTTCGTAGATAGCCCACCTGCTCTAGCATCTAGCCAGTAACCAGAGAAAGTAGGTGTCAAACCGGTGAAATCCAAAGTATCGTAGCCACCGTCGTCTACCAGCGTCAGCTTACTTTTGTCAAAACGACCCCAGTCACGTTTACCATCGTTAAACTGATACTCAGCCAGAAACTTATAGGTGGTATTGCTGCTGTTGAGCTTGCGCCTACCATACATCGACTGAAGCGCGGCAATATCGTACACCATCAGTGAGCCCGCAGGTTCTCCAGCCTTGTTCAAAGACATCACTGTATTAGTTGTGTTATCTAGCGCATAGGGTAAAAACGGACCTTTTCCCAGCCTTCTATTGCCTCTACCGTCGTAATTACCCGGATGCCTAAGCCCCAAACTGTGAAGAGTCTCATGAATCAGCGTTTGAAACGCTGATGAGCCGATGCCCCGATGAAAGCCAAACCGATCCGCTAAGTTGTCGTAGCGACGGTTCAAAAATATATTGCTGCCTTCTTCGTAAGCATATTCATCTGATGAGTGCAGCTGAAAATTGATATCGGCCTTGCCTCTCTTTTTCTCGACAAATCGAACATTGACAAACGGCTCTATCAAGCTTTTGAAGATGTAGCGAATATTCTGCTGAGTCTTTGCACTAACACGATTTTCACCTTGGCCAAACCCAAAAGTAATAGCGCTGTTACGAGTTCTAATCTTATTAGCCGTACGCAGCGTAGCAATAGTCCTATTCAACATAAAAAATGGTCCCATTAAAAAGAGCTGTCGTCACAAACATTTATCAGGGTTGGCAATGGCAGGAACAAACGCAATATCATTAACAATTGGCCTATACCTATCGCCACAGCGCCTACGCCAACACAAAATCACTTTGCGACAAACCGCTATTGCCAATATCTTCAACAACACCAATCAAATCTTTGTTGTGATACACCACGCCATCTAAAGATCTTCCTCCCAACATTCTCTTCGAGTCGAAGGTATACCTGCCGCCACCTCGCCCCAGCTGAAGCTTATCAAAACCAGATTCCCAGTCTTTGATAATGGCGTAACCGCTGCCTCTGTAAAAAGCACCTTGCTTTTCACCTAGTACAAAGTAGTCTCGGCCATCGCCACCGTAAAGCTTGTCGCGATCGCCCCTTGGGCGGGCTTTGCCATCGCGCGTTCTCTTCTCACTCGTCCCAGCAATATAGTCATTACCACTACCGCCATAGATAATGTCATCACCTTCCTGACCATACAGCGCGTCATTTCCCCCTTCGCCATACAGCGTGTCCTTACCCTCACCGCCATACAGTAAATCACGACTACCCGGATCAGTTTCACGGCGGCCACCACTACCACCAATCAGCTGATCGTTACCTTTACCACCGTAGATTTCATCTTTGCCCGTATTGCCCCAAAGAATCTCGGAGCCGTCGTTCCCAACAATGTAATCATCACCACCGTAGCCATCTATCCGCTGCGTCTTTTTCCCCGCATAGATGAAATCATTGCTCCTACTTCCCGTAATTTTTTCAATTTCGGTATCAGCTGCGAGCCAAGTGCCGTAGCTCGTAGTTTGCTGTAAAGGCGTGTTCTGTCTATTGGCATCTCTAGGCCGATAGCTAGCAGAATTGTAGGCCGCACCCGTCGTAAAAATGCCCCCTTCGCGCGCATCCAAAACGTAGCCAGACGCACTATATCCCAATCCAGTAAAATCCGTCATATCGGAACCACCGTCGTCGAGTAGCGTTAGCTTGCTCTGAACGCTAGCCGTTCCCCAACTGCGCCGACCGTCGCTAAAGCTGTGGATCGAACCAAAGCGATAGGTCGTGTTACCTCGGTTGAGCTTACCCTCACCATATATCGCCTGCAAAGCACTAATATCGAACGACATAGGAGAGCCCGCATTTTTGCCGCCCGTGTTGTACGACATCAGCGTATTGCTGTTGTTATCTAGGCTGTAGGGCAAAAACGGCCCGCGCCCAGGGCCGTCGCCGTTGTAGTTACCAGGATGCTTTAGACCCAGCGCATGCAGCGTTTCATGAATAAGCGTTTCAAATCCGTAAGAACCCACGCCGCCCTGGAACGCATTGACACCCACACTGTTGTCGTTACTGCGACGCAGATACACATCATGTTCTAGCTCGTAGGCATAGAAGTTTGGATAGTTGTGTAGCTGAAAATTGATATCGCTATCGCCATTTCGCTTTTCAACAAAGCGAACGTTAACAAACGGTTCGATCAAGCTTTTGAAAATGTAGCGAATATTCTGCTGAGTCGTGTTGCTGATTTGGTTATTACCCTTAACAAAGCCAAAGGTAATAACCCCTCTGCGAGGCCGGATAATATCACCAGTACGCAGTGTAGAAATCTTGAAATTGGACATAAGATGCATGCTCTATAAAGGAGCTTCGTAGAATTACAACAGTCGGACGGCGACGCCAATGTGTCCGCTGACATTAGCGGGTATAAAACGATACAGGCTGAATACATCACAAGAATAATCAACTATTCCTGATTTTTTAGCCTAGAAATAAAAAAGTTAACCATTCAGTCAAAGGTTCGATTGACAGCTCAAAAACCGAGCGGCAGCGTTGGATGGCGGGCCAGTGCTTGCAGTTTGAGCACTGGGCTTGCCGTAGGTCTTTAAAACTCGAATCTCGCTAGGCGTGGGTGGCGACTTAAGCGTAGTTTGGCTCAAATCGCTTACTAGCGTGACTGACGTAATCGTGACCTGTTTGCGTTGGTGCCGCTGGTACAGCTGAGTGTAACTATCGGACAGCGTTTGCCACTGAGTGCTCGGGCAGTAGCTGCGGTCGATAACAACAGTCAGCGCAGGCGGTGCGGCAAATCGTTGAATGGCAAAACCTGTCGTTAAGAAAGCTAGGCTGCTGAAAGCCATTGTCTTCAAGAGCCGTTTTCGGGTGCTTTTGTCAGTTTGTTGTTGAGTCATGGTATTCCTACAGGCTAGTTTGGAACAGATCTTTCAGCAGACCCTGCACTTTTTCGGGCGTACCGGTGAATACAGGCGTTTCTCTGATGGCAGCGATCGCACTCAGCTCCCCCTCATCCACATTCCCATAGGCAATCGGATACACCCGTACCCCACTCGCCTCAATCACCGACTCAACTTCACTAAACCTAAGCCCATCTGTCCTTTTTCCATCGGTTAACAACAATAAGTAAAACTCACCTTCTGGGTCATTCTTCTTCGCCGTCATCAGCTCATTGAGCCCTACTGCCAGACCATCGTACAGGGCCGTTCCGCCATCTGCTCTCAGCTGCTCAATCGCGGTAAACAGTCGCTTCTGCTCCAATTCGTTATAGGGAGCCAAATACATTTGATGCGTCGGCTGAGTGTTGAACGTCACCAGCCCAACCTGATTGCCAGGATTAATTTGACTGCTCGCCAATCGCAACGCCTCCTTGAGCGCAGGCAAGCGGCTGTCTTGCTCCATCGAACCGCTAGTATCCACCACTAGCTCCATGTACACCGTGCGTCCACCATCCTTACGCTGCTTCCAAAAAGACTGCACCGCCTTCAATACATCGCCAGAAGGAATAGGTGGAAAGTCACCCTTTTGCAAATACTCAGTGTGTTCATACCCTTGCTTTACCGCCAGCTGTTGCATCGGCGCAGACGTCGCAAAGGCCGAGAACCGTTCCAAAGCAGACTTTTCAGCCGATGTCGTCCAGTCAAAAGTCACCAGTGGCGAAGTCTCGGCCACACCAAAAGGCACATAGGCAAACTCATCAAATCCAGGCTGAGCAATCAAGCCAGCATAGCTCTGATGCGCCATCACAATCGCATCAAAGGCCATCTCATCGCGCAGCCAAATCTGCTTGAGGTCCAGATAGGTCGGTGTTGTCAGCACTACCTGTTTCTGAAAAGCATTGAAGACCGAGCCGACCTCTGGAGAAGAGATTTCAGCCAATGTTAGCGGCTTGCCATCTTGCTCATGTCCTGCCGAACGCCACAGCGAAGTGTACAGAAAATTGAGCGCCGATGAGGCAATGTAAGGGTTTGAATACCCCACTCGAATCTCTCCAGCCAGGATGGCATTCATAAGTCGATCAAAGGTGACTTCGCCTTCTTTCTCCAGCTGCTTGTATATTTCTGGTCGCACAGCGAACATCGCATGGCTAGAGACCAAAGCCGGAGAGATAGTCTCTACCTGTAGTCCGTCTGCTTTCAACAGTTCTGGCCACAGCGCGTGGGCGGGCGTATAGCCAGCAGGCTTGCCTTTACCTGCGGCTAAAATCTGCGCGCCTAGCCCGGAGGGAATATTGCGCACGCCGACCTGAATCAGCTCACCAGACGGCAACCTTTCCTGCTGTTTGTTGAATTGTTCTGCAACGTCTACCAGCCAGCGTTCGTCATCACGAGCAGCATTTGCTTTTTCCGCAGAGCTATACAGCTCAACGTAGACAGTGTTGGCATCGTTTGTAGGCTCCGCACCATACAGGGGATAAGTTTCAGGATCGGGAACATAATCTTCTAGCGGCGGAATAACGGCGTTGTAAGCATCGGTATCGGAGATAGTTTCGGAGGCGACTTGAATATTAGGAAGGAGGCGATCGCGCAAATAAGCATCGGCTTCTTCAAAGGAATTTAGCTGAGGCGCTGAAGTGCTACAAGCCCAAAGCAGGCTAAAGCAAAGCCCAATACACAGACCAACGGTGAATTTTAGTTTTTTCATGGATTGTTGTGAGTAATCTTTTTGTGTGTGAATCCAACTTGGAAATCTATTTCACAAGTTCGCTTTTATTGCTGCTGATCACAGCTCTAAGCCGGTCAGAAACACCCGAAGCAGACGAAGAACCTGTATCCATATCTTCTGCCAGCAGCTGATCGTGTAGTTCTTGCAAATGTCGGTAGGTTTGGCTCAGGCGATAAGTAGTCGATTGCAGCTGACGGTGGGCTACTTTTTGGTAGGAGGGCGTTTGCATCTGCTTGGCAGCAGTGAAGGCCTGTGAAAATTGCGCACTGAGTGCCAAAACAGTGTGCAAAGTATCGAGTAAATCGGGGATAAAGAGAGATTCTTTGTGGGCGATCGCAATCGCTACCTGATGAATCGCCTCTACTTGAGCATAGGTTTTCCTCCAATAGCCCAGCGCAGTATCGTTCAGATGGACACCGCGTGGAAGCGCTCGTGAGTCCGCCAAGTGACAGCGAAAGCTATCTAGATCGAGCAAGTTGCTATTGTTTTTCTCTGTATTACCCTCAGTGGACGTGGAATGTGGCCTTAATAGCCAAACAAGGAAAGTAACAGAACAAACAAGTGCGCCACTAAGAAAAACAATAGGCCTAATACCCAGCCAAAACAGATAAGCGCCATAAGCTGTCAGCAGCCAAAGCATTAAATACCGAGTCTGGCGGATGCTCCAAGACTGTTGCCAAAGCAAAATAAATCGTCGAATCAACATGTTCTATCGCCAACAGAACAATCTGTTGTGCTTGCCTTTACTAAAGGCTTATTGGCGCAAAGGCTGTGAAACTGACGCTTTGTTTACATAGGTTTACAAATGCGTAGTGAAAGAAAGGCTACTTAGAACAATCTATCTCAGTTGCTAGCACCAATCTCCTCCCCTCACTCAGCGTCACGATCTCTCTTGTCGTAATCTCTACCCGATTGCCATTGCTGAAGCTGATCTTGGCACCAGTTAACGCATCACTCTCTGGTGCTTGGGTCGCGCTCAAGCTAGCAAGTCGCTCTTGAATATAAGCACGATTCACCTTGGCCCCAGATGTCGTGTCTAAAACGTAGCCCAGTACCTGCGTAGCTTCGTAAGCCAACGCCGTCCGCCGATTGAGATCACCGCCCCAGTAATCACGTATCTGCGCAGCAAAGTCCTGAGCTTCGCACATGTCCTTATGCCAGTCGACCGCCATAAAGGCTTTACCAACGAGTGCAGGCCCTGCTTGATCAATCACTTCTGACAAGTAGAGCGTATTAGCAGCCAATACAGGTTTATTACCATTGTTGAGATTGATGATATCGACGGCTTTAGCGAGGGCAGCGCGTCCGCCTGTACCACCGTCTGGGAGAACAGCGATCGCATCTGCATCCGCCACCTCATCCGGTAGCTTCTGCGTATCAAAGTTCGGCGCAGACAAATCAAAAGCCGTCACCGTTCCCCCTTCTAGCTCCACATTTTCACGCAGCTGATCAAACAAATCGGTGCTGAACAGCTCTTGGCTATTGTAAAAAGCAACAACATTAGGCCGCTGCACCTTCAGCTGTGTCGTCAAATGCTTCACTAGTGCAAACGCTTCTTTGCTCGTGCTCGATACCGTGCGGAAGAACATTTGATTGCTGTCGCCGCATCTAGAGCGAAAGTTCACCATCGTACTTGTGGGCGAAATAACAGGCAGCTTATTCGGAGAATATACCTTGAGCGCTTCGCAGGTATTAGGAGAAGTATAGTGACCGACTACTGCCAGAATATCTTTCTCGCTCGATAGCTGCCTGGCCAATTCTCTGGCCTGCTCCGTTTGATTTTGATCGTTAGCAATGAGCACCACGAGGTTTAGCCCTTTATTAATCCACTCTGCTTGGGCCTGGGCAACGCCTCTGGCGATATCAAGGCCTGAGTTGGTGTCTAATGGAGCTGCGATCGCAATCTTATACAGCGGCGAACCGTTTCCATTCGCCAAGTTATCTCGCGCTCTAGCATTATTCTGATAGATCAAAGACTCTGGATCCTTCTGCGCATCCGGCGATTCACGAAGAGCTATAAAAATTCTAAGGGCCTCTGCATAGTCTCCATTCGCGTAAGCATCTATGCCGTCTTGCTTGAGGCTAGCGTCTTGAGGACTCAATAAGATATTGCTGCCTTCTACAGGGTGATCGCCTTCCGACACATAAACCGCAAGCGCATTTGAACAGGCCGGAAACGCATTCGGTAGTAGCTGACAGCGACGGAGATAAACCGCCGCTAGCGCTACCCAAAGAAAAGCAGCCAGTGCGAGCGGCGGGGCAATGAAACGCCAGCTAACTTTGCGCGCAGGGGAGGTTAATTTGTTACCGGGAGAAGAGGAAGAGCTGCCGCTCGAAGACTGAGCCGGAGGGAGCGGGAGAGGAGCAGAGATTTCTACAGATTGTTGATAGGTAGAACGCTGTTTCTGAGGAAACGTCGGGTCTTCGGCAGCGGTAGGTTCTTCTGTAGGTATGAGAGTGTCACCCCCTGGCATTACAGTCGCGGCAATAGGCTTAGGTTTTGGTAGAGCCAGCTCTGGCGCGTTGGGATTAAGGTAAGCAACAGGGAGCCAAGAAGCTGCTGGGAAAGTTTCTTGATCCAGCGAAATGCGGCGGCGGGCGCGGCGGATAGCTTGGCAGAGGTGGGTGCCTCGGGTAAATTCTTTGAGAAATTCGGTGAGGAACAAACCAGCAATATCGTCTGGCACGGGTTCCTTCATCACGATGATATTGGGCACGCCCAGCTGCGAGAGAAAGTCGGCAATACCCAAACCATCGCACGAATTAAAAATAGCCAGCTTTAGTCCTTTGGATAGGGTATATACCAGACTTGGCCGCAGATTTTCTAGGCTTAAACTTTCGTCTTTCCGAATCTGTATGCGCCCACCCTCACACGTACTCGAACTATGGCCCGCAAAAAACAAAATATCCCATACATAGTCAGATAGCAGCGTATCTAGCTCACCGTTGCTAGGTTCAGAGACTTTGGTAATCTGCGCACCGTAGTTTTCTAACTGGCGTAGCGCCGCGTCATCTTGCTTCAAATTAAGTCCGCCCGCCTCACTGCCGAATATCGCTAGCACCTTAATCTGGTTACCTAGCGGCTTCCCTGGCCTACGGGGCTGATTGAACAGTGCAAATTCACAGGTTGGCAGCTCAGTGTGCAAATTCCATAGCTGATACGGTAGCCGACACAAAATATCTCGCTCTGTATTCTCTTCACAGCGAATCACGATAGGAATAGAACTATCTTGGCTACTGCGGGTATTGCCAACAATATCTTTTTTTATCAGCGAAAACTCTCTATCGCCAAACCACTGTCGACAATATTCTCGCAGCGCTTTCGTCGCGGATCTCCAAGCGCTCAAATGGTCTGCATCAGAGACATTGGTGGCTTGAGCAGCAACCGGAGAAAGGCGACTTTGCCGACGACGACTCCCTTCGCTCAGCTGCGATCGCCACTGAGTATAAATCGCCCGCATCTCTGGTGCAGGCGGCAGCTTAAACGAAGGGTCTTCGTGAACAATTTTGTTATCTTCTAAAATTCTAACGGTGACTTTAAACCCATCTGCAAAGGAGCCACTGCGAATATGCAGCACCACCGTAGTACTCAAAGACGCATCAGAAACAGCAGGGGCAAACCGTGTCATGGAAATTTAAAGTAAATGGCAAAAGATAGAAGACAAGAGAAGAACGCAGGCTTTATGTAGCTTAATGCGTTTTTTGCGGCTATAAAACACATTATTCGATTTAGGCAACGAACGTTTCTACAAATTCAGCATCTGCCAAACTCACCTTCAGCGCAAATTGCTCACCCACATCCGCCGTAAACTTGAACTGAATATAATTGTCTTGAGTTCTGGCCGCGATTCCAAAAAATGCAGCACCTGTTTCATCTACCCCTGTTAGCTTCAGTCCCGCTGGCAGGTATTCCGCCGAGTCAAACGGGTAAATTCGCGCCAGAATCAGCAGTGTGTTTTCTGCTTTAGGCAGCAACCCTACAGCCAATGCTAGGTTATGCCCGGTCAAATACACGCCCAAGTCTTTTGCCGTCATCACCGGACACTCCGGATGCTCCGGGTTTATTTCCCACAAAAGGTCGGCGCACTGCCAGCGAATATTGTCATTTTGAGTGGTGCGCATAAGATGAATCAGCGCCTCTTCATCGCTTTGCTCCGCCGGTAGCAAAGGCATCTGCCCGTTAGCCTGCTGCCGATACAAGCTTTCTAGCCGATAGCGCAGAAAATTATCCTGCCTAACCAGCCCGCTCGTTTGCAGTCTCGTTTGCGATAGCGTCGCCCCCATTGACGCAAGCAAATCAACCGGCGGCTCCCAGTCAGGTTCAAACAGTCGATTTAGCCACTGCCTCAGCAGAACAGTCGGTGCAACAACCGGCATGACTGACGTATCTAGAAAGCGTTCTATCAGCGCCGTTAGCGGCTGAAGATAGCTTAGAGGCAGTGCTGTGACACTCACTGCCTCGACAAAGCCGAGCAGATGAGCAACGTTGTAAGGCGCATCGAGCTGAATGACGACGTAGCCCAGTCGATCGACGTGCACTTCTGAAGGGATATGACAGGTGCGATCGCCCGCCTTCACCACTCGACACTCCAAGCTGCCATCCAAGCCAGGCAACACCAAATCTGCGACGTCCTCCAGCACTCTTGTCAGTGGATGCCAACTGTGACCTGAGTCTACTTCTGTCGTAATACCCAACGTTTGCAAATAACGTTGAACGCTCAGCACCGCAAGCGTATTGCAATATACCTGCTCTGCTTTTTCGGCGGTAGGCTGCTGGGCAGCAAACTTGTTGGCTGTGCTGTGGTCGTCCGCAGTCAAAGGGACTGAGACTGTAGCAAGTTGTTCAGCTAATTCACTCATAGATTCTCTCCTACTCCGAAGTTAATTCTTTGAACCGGGCAAAGCAGCGGCGACGACAAAAGCGCTTTAGCACCGCTGGGTCTACTGTTTGATCTATGGCTTGATGCTGTGCGATGGCGAGGCCCTCCCGACGGGAGATCGCCTCCCAGCTAAACTCACCCACCTCCTGCAATGCTGCCAATATCTCCAGCAGCAGCACCTGACAGCTCAGCCGCAAATTCCCCTGCATTCGGCACCCCATCAGCTGCTGATCGCGCCGCACCAAATTCACCCATTCGTCTAACAGGTTTTCCCAGGCATACGGTTCATGCGCTATCAAACCGTACAGTTCCGTCTTGTTGAGCGGCGGCAAAACCTGACGTCCCTCTTCCAAAATCCTCCATTTCAGCTTGTTATTAAACCAAGTCGTAAAGCTCGCCTTCTCAGGCTCATAATTCGGCAGCTTATCGAGAAACCAAACCCAAGTTTTCGCCAAGGCCTCTTCGTACACCTGTGCCGACACCAGTCCCCCACGCCAAATCAAGCGAGAGCACTTCATCACATCTACAATCAGCGCTTTCGCGGCTTGTCCTTCCGGCAAACAGGCCTGTTCCCATAGCAAACGACGCGCCGGAATATCGTTCAAAATGGCTTGAAGATGCCGTTGCTGCTGAAGCAACCGTCGCCGCTCTACTGATTGCGCTAAAGCAAACCTAATAAGGTCTATTGGGTCACTATCTTTTTTAGAGCGATTCTCCAACGGAGAGAGCGTATCGTCACGCCTTCGGCCCTGTCCTTCACCACCCACAGGCAATGTCCTAAACTTACTTTGAGACAAACATCGCACAAGCATCCTCCCACAAGCTGACTTACTTGTAGGCTTATCGGAGCATGAACACCCAACCTGACCGATTATTTACATAGCGTTACATTTCGAGAATTTATAGATTTTCGAGGCATTGATTAAGAGAACTCTTATTGCTGCGTCTTACGCATTAATATCGTGTACGTTCCATAGTTTACTTCGCAGAACGAGCAGGATATCGTGCGGAGGAAGACACTAAGAACAAGCGAATGAGTGAGATTAAAGGAACAAACGTCGTTCTCCACAATAAAGTAGCCCTTGTAACAGGAGCCAGTCGAGGCATTGGTCGTGCTACGGCGGAACGTCTCGCTCGTGCAGGTGCCAAGCTAGTTGTCACGGCTCGAACTGAAGCGGCACTATCGGAGACGGTTGCTGTAATCAACAACAACGGTGGTAAGGCGATCGCGATCGCTTGTGACGTGGGCGATTTCAACCAGGTTGAGGCCACTGTTGCACAGGCAAAAGATGCCTATGGACAACTTGATATTGTGGTTAACAACGCAGGCACTATCGAACCAATTTCCCGTTTAGAAGAGGGAGGCCCCGAGGATTGGAGCCAAGCCGTTCAAACAAATCTTCTTGGCGTCTATTATTTTATTCGTGCTGCCGTACCGAGCATGATTGAGCAAGGGTCGGGCACTATCATCAACCTGAGTTCAGGTGCTGCAAACAGCGCACTCGAAGGGTGGTCTGCATACTGCACAACAAAGGCAGCTGTCAAAAAGCTTACCGAATGCGCCCACAAAGAACTCGCCGGGCAAGGGCTGCGAATTGTAGGGCTAAGTCCTGGAACCGTCTCCACCGGGATGATGAGCCGCATAAAAGAGTCTGGTATGAACCCAGTGAGTCAGCTCGACTGGTCTGTACATATCCCGCCAGAATGGGCAGCTGAGGCGGTTCTCTATCTCTGCGGTTCAGATAGCGATGCGCATCTTGGAACAGACTTTTCCATCAAAACCGATGAGGGTAGAAGAGCTGTCGGCCTGCCTCTACAATCCGAGCGATAAACGGCACAAACCAAAAAAAATTATGAAAGAGCTACACTAAGTTCCGTAGCATAAAAGAGCGCAATGACCATCAAAGCGGCAGCCACCATCAACCAGCAGCCCATTTCTCGCACTATCGATGGGCCCAAGGCAAAAGGCGTGCGCCGTATGCTGCGCATGCTCAATCTCATCATGCGGCCAACAAAATATATGGACGATAGCGTACAGCGCTACGGACCCATGTTTCAAATCGGTAGCGAAAGCGCTTCCCCACTGGTGTATGTGGGCGTTCCTGATGTGGTAAAAGAGATTTTTGCGCTAGATGCCGACAAGGTGGTTACAGGTGCAGGCAATGGCGTTTTAGAAGTGATGGTAGGCAAGCAGTCGATTCTACTATTGGATGGCGAACCCCATCAGAGACAGCGCAAGCTCTTGATGCCGCCCTTCCATGGCGAGCAGCTGCGGGCCTATGCACAGCTCATTTGCGATATCACGCGTGATATCAGCGCCGGCTGGCAGCCAGGACAAACGATTCTAGCGCGCCCGCCCATCCAGAACTTAACGCTTGGCGTGATCTTGCAGGCGGTGTTTGGTGAGCAAAAACACGAGCGAATCTCTCGGCTTCAGTATCTTATGGGGACGCTGTTAGACTCTTTTGCCTATCCCATTAGTGCTAGCTTTTTGTTCTTTCCAGCATTGCAAAAAGACTTAGGTGCGTGGAGCCCTTGGGGAAAATTTATTCGATTGAGAGAAGAGGTGCGATCGCTCATCTATGCCGAAATTAGCGATCGCCGTCAGCAGCTAAAATCATCAACTCCCAATCCTAGTGAAAAGCCAGACATCCTCACCCTACTGCTCCAAGCAAGAGACGAAAGTGGTGGCGCAATGAGCGACCAAGAACTTCACGACGAGATTGTGACCTTGCTGCTTGCCGGACACGAAACCACCGCCTCAGCCATCGTTTGGATGCTGTACTGGATTCACCATCTGCCAGAAGTAGAACAGAAACTACGCGCCGAGCTAAAAGCTCTAGGCCCACAGCCAGATCTTATAGCAATTACGCAGCTCCCCTACCTCACAGCCGTCTGTCAAGAGACACTGCGAATTTATCCCATTACACCCACCACATTCATCCGCGCCCTGCGAGAACCCATGACCCTCGCAGGCTACCCCTTCAAGGCAGGCACCGCCCTCATGCCCGCAACCTACATCATCCACCAGCGGCCAGACCTTTACCCCGAACCGCAGCAGTTTCGCCCAGAACGCTTTTTAGAGAAACAGTTCGCACCGCATGAATTTCTTCCCTTTGGCGGCGGCCATCGCTATTGCATCGGCTCCGCCCTAGCCATGATGGAACTCAAGCTCAGCATCGCCACACTGCTAGCTGACTTTGAAATGACCTTACCGCATTCCCGTCCACTCTTTCCGGCACGTCGCGGCTTAACAATGGCCCCACCGGCCTCAATGAAGCTAAAGATTAGGGAAAAAAGAACGTCCTAAAAACAAAAAGTTCGACACAATGGAAGGAGCCGTCAGCCATCGTCTGTCATGACTACCCCATCTAAAAAGACTCGTCGAACGTTCTTAGCAACTAGCCTGACCACAGCGCTAGGCATCGCCGCCTGCTCATCAACACAGAGTTGTTCCAACAATTCGATCTTCAAGAACAGTCTGTCAGCAAACAAAGAAGCACTAGCCGCAGAAACTCAAGCAGCATCACTAACCCCAGGCACCATGCCACTACGGCAGCTAGGCCGTACCAATATTCAGCTGCCCGTGCTGGGTCTGGGCGGGGCGGGCAAGACACCGCTCAATAATCCAAATGCAGAACAAGCAGCTATTGAGCAAATCGGGCGGGCACTTGCACTAGGCATTCGCTACTTTGACACAGCAGCCAGCTATGGCCCCAGCGAAACTTATCTGGGGAAAGTATTACCGAACTATCGCTCAGAAATCTTTCTCGCGAGTAAAACGGCTAGGCGCGATTATGACAGTGCTTGGCGCGACTTAGAACAGTCTCTTACTAGGCTCATTACAGACTATCTTGACCTTTGGCAGTTTCATCACGTGTCGTTTGAGTCTGAGCTAGATACTTTGTTTGGAGAAAATGGCGCAGCCAAGGCGCTAGAAGAAGCTAAAGAACAAGGGCTAGTTCGCTTCAGCGGCATCACTGGCCACCACGAACCCGACATTATTGCAGCTGGGCTAGAGCGCTACCCTTTCGACCATGCGCTGATTCCGGTAAATGCAGCCGATACGCATCATCCTACGCCGTTTATTCCTAACGTGTTGCCAGTTGCGATCGCACAAAATGTCGGCATCACCGCCATGAAAGTACCTGCCTACGGTCGACTCTTCAAACCCGGCGTGCTAGAAGGAATGCCTCAAGCATTGGGCTACACACTCTCACAGCAGGGCGTCCACTGCGCCATTATTGCCGCCGAGACCATCGAGCAATTAGAGGAAAACGTGCAAGCAGCACAAGCGTTTGAAACCTTAGATGCAACAGCTTTAGCCGAGATTGAACAGAAAACGGCTGCCGTGTGGGAAGACAACACCTTTTTCAGAGCTTGGACATAAAACGCGATGGTAGAGCACTAAAATTGTGGCAAGGCCAAGGTGGAGCCTCCGTCCTATCTTTGAATCAAGATCGTGCCTACAAGTAACAGTATTGTGCCAAGAACACGAGAGCCACTGAGCGAAATCTAGGCTCCCTCGCCCCTCGGGAGAGGGTTGGGGTGAGGGCTCTGAGCAGTTGGTAATTGGCCAATTTATTTAATACTCACTTCTTAATTATTTTGTAGCAGCCAAACATTATTTGTAGCCGGACATTTTCCTTTCAGCCCATCTGGTATCGGCTTACTTTCAGCGAGACTTAAAACGTGGCTATCCGCATAATGCCGATGAACCTCTTCACGGCTAATCGAGTGGGGTGGACCTGCCATCAGGGTTTGGTCGTACTCAAAACAGATGAGTAGCTGTGGCACTTTATTTGTAATTTCCAACAGGTGAGTAGTGTAGCGAGCGCGCATCTCTCCCGGCAAAGCGACCAAAGCCGCCCTGTCATAAACGGCATCGACAGGACCTAGAACCTTACCGGAGAGCTGAAAGATATCGCCTACGAATATATCGAGATTAGGCGCACTGTAGTGAGTCAACTTGCCAAGCTCTGATATTTCAGGCTCCACGCCAAGCTCTGCAAATAGCTGTGTAATTGCGATCGCGCTCAACTCAGCTCCAGCCACCCGATAGCCCTGAGAAAGCAGCCAACCAATATCAAGCGTTTTGCCACACAGCGGTAGAAACACACGACTGCCTGCATTCAAAGACAAATCATCGAAGTGTTTCACCAGTAGCGGGTTGGCTTCACTATTGTGAAAAGCAATATTATTGTCAGCCCACTTCTGATGCCAAAAACTCGCATCCATAGTTACCCACCTTTAGAAATTGTCTTAACCATAGCGCCAAACAAAATCTATGGAAATCGAACCATAAAGAAAAAAGCACGAAACAGCCAGTAGCCACACTCAAGTCCGCCATGTCAGACGTTTAAAGCAATCAAACCCCTCGACATACTTTGTCGAGGGGTTTGATGAATGTTCACAGTTAAGTCGCCCGAGTCAAAACATAATCCGTAGATTACAGCAACAAACCAGTGAACAACGCTTAAACAGCGTCACCTTCTATATAGAACATGAGCGCCACAATAGAAATAACGGGAAGCAGCCAGCTAATAGTCGGAATTAAAATCCACGGTAACCAATCAGCAGCGTAGGACGCAGTCATCATTAACACCTTAGGTATTGTGAGAAAAAGCTGTGAGAAAAAACTGTGAGAAAAAGCTGTCAGGTCAACAGCACCAAAGCGACAGACGTTAGTTCACAAAGCCCCTTAAAATAGCATCGACTTCGCTGAAGTGAACCAAGAGTAGATAAGCCATATAAGCCCCTCCCATACCCCCAATAAAGAATCCACCAGCAAACTCACTCCACCCTTCAGAGGTTTTGAGCCGGTCAGTACCCGGTGCACTATCTGCTTCACTCACACAGTTCACACGACCATATACATTCATCCCAGTCGTGCCTAGTAGCACCAGCACCACAGCGGTGATAAATCCGCCAAAGTAGGGAGCCTGTTCATAGTCACGCAGAGCGCCCACAACAATTTCAGGCCCGACTAAAAAATAACCGTGGGCCAGGCCAATCTCTAATCCACGCATGAGTGGTGCCAGCCCAGGACGGTAAGCTGGCAAGTTACCAATAAAAGTACGAACAAGCGCGGAATCACTAATAGGTGTAGACAGATGACCTAGCTGGGGATTCCCCTGATAGGGTTTCACAAACTGGTTTGTCATAGTGTTGCTCCGATAAGTAAACGGAAATGGTGAAGGAATAAAAATTAGGGATTTTGCCTAATTTCAACAAAAGAAGAAAAGTCCTGGCCTAACTACCCAAAGCGGCCAGGACTTTGTAATGAGACGCGAAAGAGGAGAGTCTCTAGAGCATCTCAAACCTGTTGGACCGTCGCCAAGATTGTGACAGGTTCACCCATCTCGGCAACAGCAGTGCTGACTACACTCCGCCAAACTGACTTGCGGTTGACGCAATGACAAAGGCGGCAAACGTAAAGACAAAACCGACGGTAAAGTGCGCTAGTCCTACAACCCTGGCCTGCACAATCGAGAGTGCAACTGGCTTGTCTTTCCAGCGTACGAGACTCGCAAGCGGCGTCCGCTCATGGGCCCATACCAAGGTTTCAATCAGCTCTTGCCAATAGCCTCGCCACGAGATGAGGAACATAAACCCAACCGCCCAACAAAGGTGAGCTGCCAAGAAAATCCAAGCCCAAATCGCTAGATTATTCATGCCATAGGGGTTATAGCCATTAATCAGCTGAGACGAGTTAAGCCAGAGATAGTCTCTAAACCAGCCCATCAGATGAGTTGACGACTCGTTAAACTGAGCCACATTGCCGCTCCACACAGCTAGATGCTTCCAGTGCCAGTAAAAGGTTAGCCAGGCAATGGTATTGAGCATCCAGAAGGCAGCCAGATAGACAGAATCCCAAGCGGAGATATCGCACGTGCCGCCTCGGCCTGGACCGTCACAGGGGAAGCTATAGCCAAAGTCTTTTTTGTCTGGCATGAGCTTGGAGCCGCGAGCATCCAAAGCGCCTTTGACGAGGATGAGGGTGGTGGTGTGTAGGCCGAGGGCGATCGCATGATGAACCAAGAAGTCTCCAGGCCCAATCGTGAGAAACAGCGAATTCGTACCGCTATTGATCGCATCTAGCCAACCTGAGAGCCACACATTGCCATAGTTCGGCCAAGCGGTCGCAGCGACACTATCCGGGTTCGACAGCAGTGTGTCAAAGCCATACAGCATCTTGCCATGAGCCGCCTGAATCCACTGTGCAAACACCGGCTCCACCAAAATCTGTTTCTCGGGCGTGCCAAAGGCAACCACCACATCGTTGTGGACATAGAGCCCCAACGTGTGAAAACCCAAGAACAGAGAAACCCAGCTAAGGTGCGAGATAATCGCTTCTTTGTGGTCGAGCACGCGCGCTAGCACGTTGTTCTCATTGGCAGTCGGGTCGTAATCTCGCACGAGGAAAATACCCCCGTGGGCAAAAGCACCCAGCATCAGGAATCCAGCAATATACTGATGATGCGTATAGAGCGCAGCCTGGGTCGTATAGTCCCGTGCGATAAACGCATAGGAAGGCATGGAATACATGTGCTGCGCCACCAGAGACGTGACCACACCCAAGGCCGCGAGGTGCCAGCCTAGCTGGAAGTGCAGTGAGTTGTTGTAGGTATCGTAAATGCCTTCATGGGCATTGCCCAAACCACCACCTGGTGGCTTATGCGCATTCAAGATTTCCTTCATGCTGTGGCCAATACCCCAGTTGGTGCGGTACATGTGGCCAGCAATGATGAAAATGACTGCGATCGCTAAATGATGATGCGCAATATCCGTCAGCCAAAGCGCTTCGGTCTGTGGATGAAATCCACCCAAAAAGGTGAGAATCGCCGTCCCAGCACCATCCGACGAGCCAAACACATGCCCCGCCGTATCTGGATTCTGCGCATAGGCAGCCCAGTGACCGGTAAAGAAGGGTTTGAGCCCAGCCGGGTGCGGGGGTGTCGTCAGGAAATTACCCCAAGTCACCGTTTGGCCACGTGCAGCCGGAATCGCCACATGGATCAAATGCCCAGCCCAAGCCAAAGAGCTGACACCAAAGAGACCGGCCAGATGATGATTCATCCGCGATTCTGCATTCTTGAACCACGCCAGCCCCGGACGGAACTTAGGCTGCAAATGTAGCCAGCCAGCGAACAAAAAGATCGCTGCAATCAGCAGCAAAAACATCGCGCCGCTATACAGCTGGCCGTTGGTTCTCATGCCAATGGTGTACCACCAGTGATATACCCCTGAGTAGGCAATATTCACAGGATAGGTTGCCCCACCTTGCGTAAAGGCATCCGTCGCCGCAGCGCCAAACTGCGGATCCCAAATAGCATGGGCAATCGGTCGAACATTCAGTGGGTCTTGCACCCACTTTTCAAAGTTTCCTTGCCAGGCGACATGGAAAAGATTACCAGAGGTCCACAAGAAGATAATTGCCAGGTGGCCAAAGTGAGAAGCAAAAATCTTTTGATAAAGATTCTCCTCCGTCATACCATCGTGACTTTCAAAATCGTGGGCCGTGGCAATCCCGTACCAGAGCCGACGAGTTGTCGGATCTTGGGCCAAGTCCCGGCTAAATTTCGGGAATTTAGTTGCCATCTCTCTCAAAACAGTTGTTTTTCAAAGGTAAACAGAACGCAAATAACATCAGTAGGTGACATCAAACGCTCATCAAAAATCTCATCTAATTTCACGGTAGGTTTCTTTAGCCCACCGAGATAATTCGAGCCAGGAAGAACGCCCAAGTAGTCGCAATTCCGCCCAAGAGATAATGAGCAACACCCACCGCACGGCCCTGAGTAATACTCAACGCACGAGGCTGAATCGCAGGTGCAACTTTCAGCTTGTTATGCGCCCATACAATCGACTCAATCAGCTCTTGCCAATAGCCCCGTCCACTAAAGAGGAACATCAGGCTAAACGCCCAGACAAAGTGAGCACCCAAGAACATTAGGCCGTAGGCCGAAAGCGCCGAGCCATAAGAGCTAATCACCTGAGAAGCCTGAGCCCACAAAAAGTCTCTTAGCCAACCATTAATGGTAATCGCGCTCTGGGCAAAGTTCCCACCGGTAATATGAGAAACTGTGCCATCGTTCACCGTGCCCCACACATCAGACTGCATCTTCCAACTAAAGTGAAAAATCACAATCGAGATAGAGTTGTACATCCAGAACAACCCGAGGAAAACATGATCCCAAGCAGAGACCTGGCAGGTCCCGCCTCGACCCGGCCCATCACACGGGAACCGGAACCCCAGCTCTGACTTATCCGGCACAAGCCGTGAACTGCGTGCGAATAACACACCTTTCAACAAAATCAGCACCGTCACATGAATCGTAAACGCATGAATGTGGTGAATCATGAAGTCAGCGGTACCGAGGGGAATCGGTGCCATCGCTACCTTGTCACCCACTGCAATCATGCCCTCACCAAAGACAGGGCTTACGCCAGCCAACGCGCCCGGTGCAGTACTGCCTGCTGCCACTGCATGGAAGTGTTGTACCCACTGCGCAAAAACAGGCTGAAGGTTAATAGCCGTATCCGAGAACATGTCTTGGGGTCGGCCAAAAGCGCGCATGGTGTCGTTGTGAATGTATAGCCCGAAGCTGTGGAAGCCGAGGAAAATACACACCCAGTTGAGATGAGAAATAATCGCATCGCGATGACGCAACACCCGATCTAACAAATTATCAACATGGGTAGACGGCACATAGTCACGCACCATGAAAATAGCCGCATGAGCACCCGCACCCACAATCAGGAATCCGCCAATCCACATGTGATGGGTAAAGAGAGAAAGCTGCGTGGGATAATCTGTTGCGATATACGGATAAGGCGGCATGGAATACATATGATGCGCCACCAAAATAGATAGCGAACCCAGCCAAGCCAAGTGCCAAGCCAAGTGACAATGCCAAGACGTGGTAAAAATCTCGTACATGCCTTTGTGGCCTTCACCCGTAAACGGTCCCTTGTGAGCTTCTAGCACTTCTTTAAAGCTGTGACCAATGCCCCAGTTCGTACGATAGAAGTGGCCAGCGACAATAAACAGTACCGCCAGTGCTAAGTGGTGGTGCGCCGTATCGCTCAGCCACAGCCCACCTGTCAGCGGATTCAGCCCCCCTTTAAAGGTAAGGAAATCGGCATAGGCAGCCCAGTTTAGAGTGAAAAACGGCATCAGCCCCTGGGCAAAGCTTGGATAGATATCGCTCATAAGAGACGGTGTCAAAATCCAATCGTGCGGCAGGGGAATAGCTGCTATCGAGTCAATGACCCGACCACCTACAGTCAGTGGCTTACCCGCATCAATAGCATTGAGGCAAGCATTAATCGGCAAAGACACATGAATTTGCTGCCCCGCATAGCCAAGACATCCCAACCCCAGCAAGCCTGCCAGGTGGTGGTTCATCATCGACTCTACGTTTTGAAACCATTCCAACTTGGGCGCTTTGCGGTGGTAGTGAAACCAGCCAGCAAACAGCATTAGCGCGGCCATCACCAAAGCACCAATAGCTGTGCAATACAGCTGATAGGAATTGGTAATGCCGTTGGCCCGCCACATTTGAAACAGGCCAGACGTGATCTGAATGCCGTGGAAACCACCGCCCACATCTGCATTCAAAATCTCTTGACCAAAGACAGGCCAAACCACCTGAGCACTGGGCTTGATCCCAGTCGGGTTCGTCAGCCAAGCCTCATAATTTGAGAACTTAGCACCGTGGAAATACATACCACTCAGCCAGATGAAAACCACAGCTAAATGGCCAAAATGGGCACTGAAGATTTTTCGAGAGATATCTTCTAAGTCACTGGTGTGACTATCAAAATCGTGAGCGTCAGCATGTAAATCCCAAATCCAGGTAGTTGTTTTAGGACCTCTGGCCAACGAGCGATCAAAATGGCCCGGCTTTGCCCACTTTTCGAAACTGGTGGACACCGGATTTTGATCAACCACGACCTTCGCTTCTCTCCCCGACTCCGGGGGGCTAATGGTCATTGAACTCTCCTTGTTTGCGTTAAAAAACGACTAAAAATCTCTCTTCGAGGAAATATCAACTGGCATCAACTGCACAAAAATTGCACAATTCTCTTTTTGTGAATCATGCTGATTTGTGTTGAGACGAGAGTGTCCCGGACACCTTAAACAAGCAGGCTAAAAATGTCCTAGCAAAAGGGAAAAGAGACTTCTGTACCTTCAGCACGGAAGCTTATTTACCCAATTTTCCAAGGCCTGATTTCCTGAGATGTGCAGTGCTCTGCCATGTAGGAAATACTCCTAAAAATCCAGCGGATGCTGCGAGACATCAACGCATAGACGCATGGCGTTCAGCTAAATTTGCGAAATTCGCAATATTCTTGAGATGGTGACTTAGCGAAGAGAAAGAGCTTCGTTCTTGGTTAACCCAAGAACCTCGCAGGCTTCATAGCAATCAAGAACAAAGCCTGTTAGATCTGATTTAAATCTACAGAAGTCTGAAAAAGAAACGATGTTCTTGTTATATAAGTTAATTCACAGCTCTCTAGAGAAAGAAATAACCGCTTTAGTCTCTTTCGATGACAAGGTTTGTGCAGTTTTAGTGCAGAAAGGATGCGCGATTTTAGTTGTGCAGTTTTTGTGCAGAAGAGTCTGATGCAACGGGGATGTAAGCAGTAAAAAGAGAAGTTATGACAAAAGAAAAGAAAACTGTTTCATAAATCTCCCAACCTAAAAAGCCCCCGACACATCGTGCCGAGGGCTTTCAGTCAACTATTCAGTTGAGCCGTCAAGGAATAATCTAAAGACTACGCGTTGATGGAAGGAGCAGTCAAAGCAACAGGTGC
>JBHJIY010000195.1:0-18797 GCA_050042985.1 Phormidesmis sp.
GCAAACCTATGACGACATCAAGCAATACGATGCGCCGGGGCCTGCGGTTAAGAGTAGCTATACCATTGTGAGCTACAACATTGGTTACCTCTCAGGGCTGGCAAATAACACGACGAATAAGCCTGAACGCTCATTTTTCGAGGCGAATCAGCAGCAGGCGATCGCAGCACTTCAGTCGGTTAACCCCGACGTTATCGGCTTCCAGGAGATCGACTTTGGGGCCCGTCGCTCCTACGGTGTGAATCAGATGGATGCGATCGCCCAGGCGCTGGAAATGAATGCGGGTGCGATCGCTATTAACTGGGACAAAAACTATCTGCCGTTTCCCTACTGGCCCTTGTCTGCGCAGTTCGGCAAAATTCTCTCCGGCCAGGCCATCGTCAGCAAATATGCTGTTGAGAAAAACCGCCGCATCGTATTAGAGCGAGTGGCGAGTGAATCGTTTTTGTACAAGGCCTTTTATCTAGAACGCCTCGCTCAGGTGGCCCAGATTAGTCTTGATGGGCAGCCGCTGATTGTGATTAGCGTGCATTTGGAGGCGTTTGATGAGGAGACTCGAGTGAACCAAACGCGGTTTGTGCGATCGCTCGCCGAAGAATATGCCCAAACGCTCCCAGTCATCGTCATGGGGGACTTTAACAGCGCCTTGAACCGAGGTGACTTTGTGACTGCAACCGGCGAAGACAAAGGAGAAACTCAGTTCTCTATCAAAGAAATGCTGGCCTCTAGTCAGTTCGCTCCGGCGACGCCACAGACCGCTTGGGACAATGGAAACGCCACCTTTCCAGCAGATAGTCCAGAATACAAGCTCGACTACATGTTCTACACACCTAGTACAATTGAAGTCATGGAAACTCGGGTATTAGAAGCGGCTAGTCAATCATCAGATCATTTGCCGTTAATGATGAAATTTCGCTTTAAGTAAGCAGGCTATATGGCTTTAAAGACGCGTGCTCAGAGCCGGCAGCTGAGCCGGCAAAAAGTGAGCGCTATTCTAAATTTAGTAAAACGTGGACATGGATCTGTTGATACTCGTCCGCCCGTTGTTTGGACACTGCCTAAGATGCTATCGCTGACGAGACTCAAAGCGCTGTTACCAGATAATCTTCCCTATGCAATTATCGGCGGCATTGCAACTACGTTTTATATGCCAACCCGTACTACTCAAGATCTTGACTTGCTTGTATTAGCTAATGATGCAGAGCTCCTAGAGCAGTCATTAGCCCGGCAAAATTGGACAAAGTTAGAGAATATATACATCAACAGCGAAGGTATTGAGATTTTGGGCGGTGCATGGAAATCTTCTGAAGGTGAGCTTTTGGACTTGCTCTACACGCCAAATCTTTCGTGGGCTGCAACAGCGCTGCGTCCTGAAAATACAATGAGCGCACCCGATGGGCTAAGGGTTATCGCTTTGCCTTATCTTATTTTGCTTAAGCTAATTGCCAGGAGAAATAGGGACATTTTAGACATTGAAGAGATGCTGCAATACTGCGACAAACAGAAAATAGCTCAGATTCGAGCTGTCATTTCAGCCTCTATGCCTGCACTCTCTGAAGATTTAGAGCAGCATATAGCGATTGCTCAAATGGATTAATCCGCCTTGCATATCACGACGTAGATTGCTCAAACGTAGGCAAATTGACTGGTGTTGTTTAAATCAAGACTGCTGCTGCTGAGGTTTTGAACGATGCCAATTAAGTCGTCGGCAGCATAAATGCCAAGACCTTCGATGTTGCCCAAAGTGCTCCCTAGAGAAACGGTTTGAAGGAAGTAATCTGCGGCACTGCCGGCCAGCTGAATGACGTCAGAAAGGTCTTGACGTTCATCTATCGCAAAGTCTTGGACAATAGCGTAGTCGCTGTCACCTCGACTGGCATAGAACACCCGGCCCTCTTCGCCTAGGACGAAGGTATCGCGGTCTTGACGGTCGCCGCTGATGAGTATGTCTTGGTCGCCTCTCCCTTTTGAAGCGCTGTTGGCCCCGTTGAGATAGTCATTGCCTGCGCCACCGCGCAAAGTATCATCGCCACCGCCACCGACAAGGTAGTCGTCGCCGCCGCCGCCAGTAATATCGTCATTGCCTTTTCCGGTACTGATTCGATTGTCTTTCGCACTGCCGATAACGATATCTGCCCCGTCTCCTGTGGTGATATTTTCAATATTGCGAATTTTATCTGTGTAGGTATCGGCTAAATTCGCTGTTTGGCGAGAGAGGTCGTAAGTACCACCGTTTTCCCAAAACTCGTAGTTGACGCTGTCCTCGCCACCGCCACCATTCATGATGTGGTTGCCAAGGCCCCCCCAGAACGCATCATCGCCTGCTCCGCCCAGCATTCGGTCATCCCCGTCGCCACCCATGAGGATGTCGTTACCGCTGCCGCCTTTTATCAGGTCGTTCCCAGCTTCGCCATAGAGCAGATCGTCGTCACTATCACCATTGATGACGTCGTCGCCGTCGCCACCATAGAGTGTGTCATTGCCGCTGCGACCCCGAAGATTGTTGTCCACAGCGTTGCCTGTGAGCAGGTCATTGCCCGAACCGCCACGGGCATTTTCGATCAGCGATCGCACATCTCCCTCGCTTTGCAGCGCGTTGAACACGTGGGCACGCGCATAGTTACTATCGCCGAGGTAAGCGCGCTGATCGTTTCCACCAACATCGAGATCGCTCCAGCCACCGGGCGTAAGGTCAATAGAGAGGTCGCTGCGGTAGTTTGAAAAGTCGTAGGTATCTGTGCCATTGCCATCCCACAGGGTGCGGAAGATGCGATTACTGCCGGGCTGCCCTTGGGCTACGCCATCGACAAACAGTTCGCCAGTGCTTGGTGAAAATCGATAGGTTGTGTTGCCCGCGTTGTGGGTGAAGTTTGCGCCGTATTGCGACTGTAGTGCCTTGATGTCGTACATCATGAGCGACTGCGCATAGCCAGATGAATAGCTGTTGGTGTAGATTCCTACGGTGCTTTGGCCGATGTATGACCGATAGGTCATTACGGAGAACTCCATTGCATCGCGATCCGCGTCCATTTTTCGGTTGCGAACACCGCCGGTTTCGTGGCCGTGTTTTAGCCCTAACGCATGGGCCATTTCATGTCCAATGGTGAAATACTCGTAGTCCCCTACGTCTGGACTGTCGTAGGCCGAGGGGTTGAACCAAATATCCCCGGCTTCTACAGTGCTGGCGGGATAGTAGGCGTAGGCTGTGGCAGGTTCGTCGGATGTGGCGAGGCGAATAGTTGCGTTGCGAGCATCGCTGCCTGTCAGCTCAATAAAGTCAAAGTCTAAAACGCTTTCGTAGTTTTCTACCCACTGGCGAACGGCTTGCTTTTGCGCATCGTTTAACGCTTCGAAGCTGCTAGCGTGAGTACTGCTGTCTGGGTAGCCAGATTCTTCTTCATAGTCGTTTTCAAAGCTGCTGGTAAACCCATAGGTGACACTATTGCCGTCCCAATATCGAAAGTTGAGCAAGGCGTCTGTGTTGTTGTCGTCGGTTGCGGTGATATTAAGGGTGGGCGTGCCTGTGGCGTAAGCCATTGTGTTTCGATTTCCAGTGAAGATTTCCGTCGGATGGGCTAGAGATTACGCTGTGGGCAGATACCTCAAAGAGTTTGTCATAGCTGTAATAGATTTTGTTTGAAGATATCAAGAATTATTGTTGGCGTATACGGAAGTGTTGTTTTTGGGAAGTTACTTTTGTAACAAGGTTGTTTTTGACGCGCGGTTACTTTTGCAATAGCCTTGTCGTTCGTAAAAGATTATTTCCAGTATTTTGCTTCCATGCGATCGCAATACTTTCTTAGGTTGCCAAACTCTCTCGCATAGTCTCCTAACACAGACGGCAACTCCATTTGAAGCAGGTTGGCCAAAAATCCATAACCTGTTGCGTCTAGACTAGTCGGCCTCTCTCCTAAGAGAAATAATTTACCGCCTAAAAAGTCACTGAGTGCTTTGATATCTCTTTTGCCAATGTCATAGATCTCTTCTCGGCTGTGACGGCCGACACCTTGCCCCTTCAGTGCCTTAACATAATCTTTACGCACTATGGCAGGGACAACAGTGCGTAAAACAAGGGGGAGATCAGAGAAATAAATCTTACGAATAACAGCCCAATTTTCATCTTCAAACCAGCGGCTGTAGAGCAACGGCCAATAGAGATTTTCCTCCATGAGTCGGCGAAACGCTAGCGAAATGCCTTGTTCTGGCAGCGAAAGGGCTTGGTCTAGCGGGTCGCCATAGGTTTGTTTTAGGTAGTCGATAATAAAGGTGGAGTCAGCAATAGTCACGCAGCCTTCAGTTGTGTCGTCTTGAATGTATGGAAATTTCTTTTTGGGCGCTTTGAGGAGGTTGGCATCTGCCGCAACCTTGTAAGGCTGCTCCGTCATCTTCAGGTAGGTTTCTAGCTTGAGACAGAAGGGGCTGGGATTGCGAACGCCTAGACAGGGCTGAAATTGGAAGAGGGTAATTATAGATTTTGCCTCATCGCTTGTGTCGGGATAGTTCGTTTATACCAAAATATGTTGATGTAATTCTCAGGACGCAAACATACTTTAGGCGCTGCCAAAAATGCACGCCAAAAACACGGTTGAGAGCGATCGCACTACAGTAGATGTAAGCCTTTCTCGATCTTTCTCTATGAAGGCTTCGATGTTTGAAGGGACTTTTGCTGAGGGCAATAACTGATATGACACGTCTTGTTCGTTCGCTCAGTGTGTTGACTGTTGCGGCTATTGCGCTTTCGTTTCAGCTAGTGGCTACGGCGCAGGAAAGATCGCCATCTTCGTTGGACGAAAATGCTCAAATGTCGCCAAGCGTGACGCCAGCTAGCAACCCTAACATCAGCTTTCGCCGACCGCTACGCCTGACGAATATCCGTATTCCGATTGACCGACAGTTTCGCCGCACGCAGTATCTATTTACAGTAGATTTTCCAGCTGACGCGGTAGAACCGTTGGAGAAGCTGACCTTGGAGCAAATAGAAGGTGTGGACTATCCTCGCTACAGAACGGACGATAGCTACGCTTTTGAGGCGGGCAGCCGTAGCCGGTTCTCTACCAGCACTTTTGATGATGATGACGCTAGGACCGTCACTGTCGAATTTGACCCGCCTGTAGAGCCTGGACAACAGGTAACCGTGGCACTTAGGGCGCGTAATCCTCGTGACGGCATTTATCAGTATCGGCTAACGGCGTTTCCGGTCGGTGCGATAGAAGGTCAGTACGCTGGCATTGAGCGATTTAACATTTATGCGCCGGAGAGACGCGACCGATTTTTCCGCTAGAACGATAGCGATCGCTCGAATAAATAAGAAACCCCAGCCATTGAGGGCCGGGGTTTCGCTTCGGTATAGGAGGTCGATATATTGAACTTAATTGATTACATATTACTGACAAATAAATAGGGTGGCTATGTGTCAGATCACACTGTATGGGTGTGCTTAAGCACTGGGAATTGTCCTGTGGATTTTACTGAAATGGTCATTTTCAGGCCCTTTTTGATTCGTGCTCACAAAATACTCACATTCTGAACCTATGGTTATAGGTACAAGGGTTGATAGTGATAATTCCCTTTTGCAAGGTTTACCTTCGAGGCCTGCCCTATGACGTTTTTAGATATTTTGGGCCATTTCATTGCGTGGCGGTTTCCCTTTTGGGGACTGTGTCAGCTGAAGTTTCAGCCTGAGAAGAAAACGCTGTACGTCCACTGTCGAAGTATGGCGAGCCGAATTGCGGTGATTCAGGATCGCTGGAAGCTGGCCTCTTTGGATATTGGGATCGATAACGTAGTGGTAAAGCTGGCTAATTACCCAGACTACGCAATTGAGCTAACTCATCGTGTTTAGCTAGCTATTTTTTAGCTGTCACCGTTTTATATTGCCAATCTGCAACTTGCTAAGTTTTGTCTTGCCAGGTTCAGCCTGCCAAGTGCTGCTTTCAATTCTACTGTTTATAGTGCTCCTCCTCCCGGATTTAAGTCTCTTACCATGACTGTTAACCCCGTGCCATCTACTGCCGCTGACAAGACGGCTGCTAATAAAACTGCTGTCGATGATAAAACCGCTATTAACAAGACAGTGGATTCCGCAGCCCAGTCTGGCCGAATTATGTGCTGCTACGTCAATAAAACGGCGAAGATACAGGTTGTGCGGATCGCTAATATTCCAGACTATTTCTTTGAACGTGTGGTGTTTGCGGGTCAGCAGCTGTTGATTGATGTTGATTCTGAAGCGGTGCTGGAGATTCACTCGCATGAGCTGGCGAGCGCCATAGTGAGCGATCGCATTCCTTGCCAGCAGCTAAGCTACGCCGAGCCGTTGCCACTCCTTCGCTCAGATAGTAGTGCGCTTTCTACTGCGCCGACTCACGAGCAGATGGTTGCTTAACGGCAGGTTGAAGGGCAACATCCGGAATAACCCCACGGGCTTTTACGGCCATGCGTGAAAAGGGTAGCCCAAGGCCAGTCGATTCTCCATTCTCTCGGATGCTTTTGGCACCACTCGCCGCACACTTGAATCGCTTATTTGCGAGTTCTAACCTTTTTGTAGGGATCTTGCTTGGCAATCCATTTAAGAAACTTGTCCATGGCCGGATGCGACTTTAGTAAGTCGGCAGTGTGGAGGTCTGCGGCCAGTTCTTTGTTGGTAAAGAGGATGTGCACTTGCTTGTGGCAAGGCGGGCAAATGTTGATTGTGGGCCCCAGGTCGGTGTGGTTGTATTTGTTTTTGGTTTTCTTTTTACGCTTGGTTTGTTGGCGGGGAATGAGGTGATGCTCGGTGAGCTTAGGGCAATTGCGATCACACAGTTCACACGTTTTTTCGCCTGTTTTCATAGGTTGAGATAAGAGTGCCCGCTTGCGTAAAGGTGTGCGATTTCCCTGATAAGTCTTTGAGTCAGGCCTTGGGGCACCGCAATTACCCGTTCTCTACCTATCATGACTAATTTTTTCAATTTCATCTATGCTCCGCTGCGTTTACGGGCTTTTCACTGGTGGCTGCTAGCCTGTGGCGGTGGCAGCTTACTCCATCAACTGCTAATTAACTTTTTCTATGTTGCTGTACCGAGTAGCCATGTCATTTTTTATTGGCTGCTCAGAGACCTTTTCTTTGTATCGTTTTACTTAGTTGTTGGTGCCTTCCAATGGCTGATTATTCGCAAATATTTTGCTAGGTCTCAAGGTTGGCTGTGCGTAATAGCTCTACAGAGTGCAATCGATTGGCTCATCCGCAGCAGTTTTGTGTCGTATTACCCAACCTTTTACCCCGTTGTTTTGGGCTTTGCTCTTGGGTTAGCCGGATGGTTGTTTTTCCGTAACCACGTTCGAAACGCAGCCTATTGGATCGTTGCTACTGTCATCACTGAAATGGCACTACAGCAGATTTCCTTTGGCTTTGCCTCAGCCGATCCCCTTTTTGTAGTGCTTAGCAATCCCCAAAACGTACAGATATCCGTTCTGTTATTGCTGCTTCAAGAAGTCCTACGGTTTGCTGCGCAAGGTTGTTTTACCGGCTGGGTACTAGCTCGCTTCATTTTGAGTGAGAAGCAGGCGGATGTTCAATATCTGTAGAAGTCGGCTGTATCAACTTATTTTCACGACCAGCAGGGGTTACGGTAGCATTGGCCTACCTCATATGTGTTTTGTTCTTTTGCCATGCTCGGCTTTGCCATCCATACCAGCAGCCCCCAACTAGGCCTGATGTTGCAGGGTATCGATCCATCGGGCTCGTCTATTAATCGTCATCAAGTGTGGGATCTGGGGCGTGAGGTGTCCAGCCACCTGCATGTAAAAATGATGGCGTTTGCCCAGCCCTATAGCTGGCAAGATTTGGGCTTTGTTGCTGTAGCAAAGGGGCCGGGTGGTTTTACCGGCACGAGAGTTGGTGTGGTGGCGGCGCGAACACTGGCGCAGCAGCTAGATGTTCCGCTGTTTGGGGTGTCTTCTTTAGCTGCGATCGCAGATCAATCTATTGCACACTCTAGCTTGAGTGATGGTCACGATATTGCTGTGGCTCTGCCCGCTAAGCGTGAGGCGGTGTATGGCGCAGTGTATCGCGTTCAGGCAAACGGCAGACTGATGGCGGTGAAAGCAGAGGCTGTTGTGCCGGTATTGGAATGGGAAAGGGCGATCGCGACTTGGTCTAGGCCTATCCGCAAGGTAGAAACGATTGTGGGCGATGGCTTTGCTGATTCTGTAACGGGTGTAATGTCTTTAGCCTTAGCTATGTGGGAGAGCGGCGATCGCCCAGCTTGGTCTTCAGTGATGCCTTTTTATGGTCAGCATCCGGTACATCGTTAGTGTTGCTTTTGTTCCGTTTTTTGTTCAGTGATCCTTTTGTTCAGTGACTAAAGTCAAGCTTACCCATGCACCTGCTGTGTCATAGCTACGAATGAGGCGCTGGCGAGTGTGGCTACTGAGCAGCCAGCCAGCTTCTAGAAAAATAGGCTGTCGTGGTGTGATGACGGTAGGGCAAGTAGACGATGCGCCATCGGGAAGAAGCAAAACTTGTACAGGCTGTGAGCCCTCTTGGAAAAGAATTCGATGACCATCAACGCGACCGGTTGAGCTAATGGCCGGAATGCCTGCGCCAAGGTGAATGGTTTGGTGAATTTGGCCATTGCTTGTTTGCTCTACTGTGAGCTGAGTGATGCTACTTGTTTCGGGTCGTAAGTCGGCGTATTGAGTGATGGCTTCTCCTTTCCAAGTTCCCAGCAGGTCGGAAAGTTTGAGCGGTGGCCTGACTGACGATTCAGCCCCTTTCAGTCCTTCTCGGATCAGCGTGATGGGTTTTAGCGCATTCTTTTCAAATAGTTGTACCAGCCGTAGCCTCCGATTTTCTGAAATCAGCCCTAGCTCTGCCCCAAAGCTAGAAAAAGGCCCCCACTGCATAGAGCCCTGGGAAAACGCACCGTCCTCAAAAAAGAGCGTTGCTCGGTTGAGTGACTGGTAGTCTAGCGTCTGGATTTGAGGGTTGCCTCCTTCTGGGTAGCGACGCACTTCTTGGTGCATGGCCTTGCCGCTCTCGCTGGGTGTCAGCTCTACTTCTGTATGTACGTTAGATAGAATCTGTCCTTGGGGAGAAATTTGGGTAAAAGAACCCGCCCACGTACCGGTGTTCTTAAGTAGTCGCTGCCATTGACTGGATGATGGTTGAGACGAAGTCATATGGGTGAAAATAAATGAGTCGGTATGTGCGGCAGCTGATGATAGCGCCAAAGCCTTCTAAACTGTAGAGCGGTGCCGACCTCTAATCCATATTTGAAACGAGACATGACTTCAAATTCACCCGATGTCGCAACGCTGCCCGCTAAGGATGAAACCACTGGCCTAGGGACTTTTGGGGGTGTGTTTACGCCTTCTATTCTGACGATTTTAGGCGTGATCATGTACCTGCGCTTCGGCTGGGTGGTGGGCCAAGTGGGCCTGACGGCGACCATGCTAATCGTGACGATTGCGACGTCGATTACGTTTTTGACAGCGCTGTCGATCAGTGCGATCGCGACCGATAACGTCGTGCGAGCAGGCGGTGCCTACTACATGATCAGTCGTTCACTCGGCATCGAAACCGGGGGTGCAGTTGGCATTCCGCTGTACTTTGCTCAGGCGCTGTCGGTGGCACTCTACACCATCGGTTTTGCGGAGAGTGTCGAAAACGTCTTTCCTGCTGTAGATATTGTGGTGGTGGCGTTGATTACCACAGTGCTGGTAACGGCTTTAGCCTTGGCTTCTGCGGACGCTGCTATTAAGGCGCAGTACGTCATTATGGCAGCGATCGCACTGTCGCTAATCGCCTTGATTTTTGGTCATGATGTTACCCCTATCGCTTCAGATACGGCTTACAAGCTGGTGCCAGAAGGCTATATCGCCGCGCCAGATGAACTGGTTGTCCGCAAAGCCAGTTTTTGGGTTGTGTTTGCGGTCTTTTTTCCGGCGGTAACGGGCATTATGTCGGGCGTGAATATGTCGGGAGATCTTAAAGATCCTATCCGTTCTATTCCGAGAGGAACGCTGGCTGCGGTAGTGGTGGGCTATGTCATCTACATGCTTATTCCATTCATTTTGGTGTCTCGCACTCCCGGAGAATCGGCGGCACTTTTGAATCCGAATGCCATGGTGATGAAACGGATCGCCGTTGGAGGCCAGTACCTGGTTGATTCGATTGTGCTGGGTGTATGGGGGGCAACGCTATCGAGTGCGATTGGCAGTATTTTGGGCGCGCCGCGCATTTTGCAGGCATTGGCTCGTGACAATATTTTGCCGAGTAGCTTGCGCTGGCTAGGGAAGGGGAATGGCCCGACGGATGATCCTCGGCTGGGAACGCTGTTTACGCTGGGGATTGTACTGGCGGTGGTGATGCTGGGGAGTTTGGATGCGATCGCGCCTGTACTCTCCATGTTTTTCCTCACGACATATATGGTGCTTAACATCGCTGCTGGCCTAGAAGGCTTTCTGCAAAGTCCTTCTTTTAGGCCTACCTTCAAAGTGCACTGGTCACTCTCATTGCTCGGTGCCCTCGGCTGTATCGCCGTGATGTTTCTCATCAATCCCGTTGCCACCATCGCAGCGCTGGTTATCGTTGGTCTTATTTACTTCTGGCTAGAGCGTCGGCAAATCGAAAGCACCTGGGGAGACGTACGCCAAGGCGTGTGGATGACTATTGTGCGCACGGCTCTACTGAATATTGACGACACCACAGACCCTAAAAACTGGCGGCCACATTTGCTAGTGCTCTCAGGTACACCGACCAAGCGCTGGTACTTGATCGAAATGGCCCGATCCTTCACGCATAATCGCGGCCTGATTACAGTCGCTAGCATCTTGCCTAGTGGCTCTCGTAGCATTGCCCAGCAAGAGAAAGCAGAAGTTACCCTACGCGATTTCCTTGACCGCAAAGGCGTTCAGGCGTTTGCCAAAATCATCACCGCCGAAGATCCGTATGTGGGCTCAAAGCAGCTCCTCGAAACCTACGGTATGGGTCCGCTAGTGCCCAATACCGTACTGCTAGGAGACACGGAAGATCTCTCCTCCGACAGCGTTGAGCGCTACTGCAAGACCATCCGCATGTGTCACGATGCTAAGCGCAACGTCATTATTTTCCGCGATGAAGAAAGTGCCAACGACGCACCGCCAGAGTCGCTCAGCCCCCCGATGTTTGGCCGAGATAAAAAGCGGCAAATAGATGTCTGGTGGGGCGGCTTGCAATCCAACGGCGGCCTGATGCTGATTCTGGCGTATTTGCTGCGCACCAGCTGGCAGTGGCGTTCAGCTGATATTCGCTTGAAACTTGTTGTGCCAAATGAGGCCGCCGCCCAGGCCGCCGAAGCAAACCTCACAAACCTCACCGACAGCCTACGCATCGGTGCCAAGTCCGAGATTATTCTGGCGGAAGGCCGTCCGTTTAATGACATTTTGAAGCAGTCATCCGCCACTGCGGATCTGGTATTCCTTGGCCTTGCCTTGCCAGATGAAGACCTACCTAGCTACTATCAAACGCTGCAAGACCGCATTGCCAACTTGCCGCCTACCGTGCTGGTACTCGCAGCTGAAAATCTAGACTTCTCAGAGATGCTGCAAAAGGATTAAGCGGTCTCTGCAACGAAGGCAGGTGCAGGCATATCGAAGACAATAGTGCGTCCGCCTATCTCTATATGCTCTGGTGTGATTGCAAAGATGCAGCCGATTTTCTCAGCTGCTCGCTATTACGCGTATGATCAAGTCAATTGTGATGTGATTGAGAGTGGCTATGGGATTGTTGCAAACGCTAAAGGTAGCTTGGAAGGTGTCGAAGGCTGGGTTGTTGGTCGGAATGATGGCTGTTCTACTGGTGGTGAGTCTGGCTGCGCCACCGGCCTGGGCCAATAGTGGCAGCGATAACGCTGTGGACTACACGCTGACAAATCAGGCGGGGGGGGATTTTTCGGGTAAGGATTTGTCGGGGACGTCCTTTGCGGCGGCGGATGCTCGTGATGCCAACTTTGAGGGGGCGGATATGAGCGGTACGATTCTGACGAAGGCGACTTTTTTGCGAACGAATTTGAAGGGCGCTGATTTTACGAAGACGTTCGCCGATCGGGTCTTTTTTGACGGGTCGGATATGACGAATGTAGTGTTTGTCGATGCGATCGCAACCAGCAGCTCCTTTGGCGACACCATTATCACAGGCGCAGATTTCTCAGATTCCATCATCGACCGTATTCAAGTAAAGCGACTATGTGAGTACGCAGATGGCGTGAATCCGGTGACGGGCGTTTCGACAAGGGAGAGCTTGGGCTGCCGAGATTAGCCTCAGCGTTGACTCCATTTTGGTGCTTCATATTTTTTGGTGCTTCATACAGAAAAGCCGCCAGGATTCATTCACGAATCCTGGCGGCTTTTCTATGAAAGCTTACTCAGCAGAGACGGCTTCAAACTTCTACAGCTTGCGCTCTAGAGTCTCGTTAAGCTGAGTCATGGTTGCATCTAGCTTTTCAGTTGCAGTAGGCTCTGCATCGACTTCCTCAGTGCGCTTGAGGCGCTCAAAAGCTCGTACGACTAAGAACTGTACAAAGCCAATGACGACAAAGTTGATGACAGCAGACAGGAATAAGCCGTACTTAATCCCGCCAGCAGATAATTGTGCAATATCGTCTACGCCAGCCGCACTTAGTGCAGGGTTGAGTAGTAGCGGTGTGATGATGTCGCCAATGAAGGAAGTGACGACTGCGCCGAATGCTGCTGCCAAGATAACGGCAACTGCGAGGTCAACGACATTGCCCCGCAGAAGAAATTCTTTGAAATCGTTTGCAAAACTGCTAGCAGAGCTAGTTGCTCGGGCTCTTGCTTGACGGTTAGCCATGATAAGTACCTTTTAAACGGAGTGTGTGCTTTGTCCCTTCTTTCTTCTCAGCAAAGTATAGATATACCCATCGCTTGTATCAAGCGCCATTGCTGGGTTTTTCTCTACTGAGAGAGTATGGGCTGGAGTCAGAATATCAGTGTTTCCTCTGACTTCAAAGCTTATTTGTTACATAGTGACCAGAATTCTTCTAAAGAGAGAAAAAGATCTGATTTTCTTTAGAAGTCATGGACCGTCTGTCGGTTAGATTCTGTCGGTTATTTGGCTTGTCGGTTACTTTGCTTGTCGGTTATTTGGCTCGGGCTCTGCTATTTCTCGATACTTTCCGCCTTTGTCTGGGTCGCTCCAATCGCACAGGAACCCTCTACTGCTAGAAATTTGTTGGCTCCAAGGCTGAGGTGCGATCGCACTAGGTGACTCCCACACAATGTCGAATAGGCCATCGCCTCTCACTTTGCCAACATAGGCGAACTGAGCCGTGTGGTGATTGCGACTCATCGAGATAGGACCACCTGGTGATTCGTAGGTTTGCTCATAGGCAGCCGCACGCAGATCGCCCGTCTCGAATGATTCGGCCTGTCGTACGGTTTGGGCCCATAGCTGTACTAGGCTGTAGGCATTTTCCATCGAGCCGCTGACGACCCTGTCAAACCCGTAACGATTCTGAAACGCCTGAATCCACGCCTCATTTTCAGGCCGTTCTACGGTTTGAAAATAGGTGCTAGCAGCGTAGTGCCCTTGCAAAAAGCTTTTCCCAATTTGAAAGACGTCTTCTTCACCTAGGCGAACAGAGATAACCAAATACTGGCTTGCAGAGAGCCCAGCACTCCTCAGCTCCTTAAAAAAGACTCGATTTTGCGTGCCGACCAGGCCATTGAAAATAATGCCGCCTTCTGGCAAGGCCTGCTGAATGTCGCTGACGACGGGTGACATGTTTGGAGTGCCACTATTCGCGAGAGGGACAAAGGCTTCGCCTGCGACTTTGCCGCCCTTGGCACGCAAAACGGATTTAGCAATGTCGTGAGCCGTGCGGTCATTGGCGCTAAGTAGAAAAAAGGATTTGCCTCGGTTGCCAAGCATCCAGTTAATGGCGGGCTCTATCTGTTGGTTGGCGGTGGGCCCACCGTAAAAAATATGGTCGGAACACTCCTGGCCTTCATACGCGCCGGGATACCAGAGCAAACGATTTTTGGCTTGGACAACGGGCAAAATCGCTTTGCGGCTCGCGGTGGTCATGCCGCCGAAGAGCGCGCCAACCCGATGCTGAGTGAGCAGCTTTTCGGCCTTTTCGGCAAAGGTGGGCCAGTCGGAGGCTCCGTCTTCCTTGATCGGGATCAGCTGCTTCCCTAGCAAACCACCTGCTGCGTTGATTTCTTCAATGGCGAGGAGTTCGGCTTCTACTAGAGGCGCTTCGCTCATAGCGAGGGTGCCACTAAGCGAGTGCAACAGACCGACTTTGATGGTATCGCTTTCTTTGTTGGCTTCTGGATTAGCTTCTGCAATGGGTATGGCACCGTCCGCTGCGGTAGGCGTGGTAGCGGAATTGTCTTTGCTTGCAATAATGTTGTCGAGCTCTGCAAGATCGGGCGCGCAGGCTTTTAGAAAGAGGCTACTGCTGGCTACAGCACTGCCATAGCCCAGAAATTTTCGTCTGCCGAGTCTTGCCATATCTCAAATGTCGCCGCCACTATTGGCCGTGTGCTTGCTCAGGAACCTTTTCCTTACAATACGCCTTTACAATTGAGAAATAACTTTTTAACCCTTTGTCAGTGACCAGTGTTATGACTACCGTTGTCGTTGCTACGGGTAATCCGGGCAAGCTCGCAGAACTCAAAGATTACCTTCAGGTGCTGAACTGGACGCTAGCGCTGAAGCCCCAGGAAATAGAAGTGGAGGAAACGGGAGAAACCTTTATTGAAAATGCGCGGCTCAAGGCTTCTGAAGTGGCGATCGCAACTAAAAGCTGGGCGATCGCAGACGATTCTGGCCTTTCTGTCATGGCCCTAAACGGCGCACCTGGTGTTTACTCTGCTCGCTATGGTGATAGCGATGCGGATCGAATCAACAGAGTGCTGCGTGAGCTGAGTGATGAAACGGATCGAAGAGCTGAATTTGTGTGTGCGATCGCCCTTGCCCGCCCCGATGGCAGCATCGCATTAGAAACCGAAGGCCGCTGCCCTGGCTCTATCCTCACAGAAGGACAAGGCGCAGGCGGATATGGCTACGACCCCATATTTTATGTGCAAACTCAATGCAAAACATTTGCCGAAATGAGTCACCAAGAAAAGGAGCGCTACAGCCATCGAGGCATCGCATTTGATCAGCTCATGCCAAAGTTAAAGGCATTGAATATTTGAGCAGTTGCTATTAGAAAAAGTGAGCAATGTAAGTTCTAGGCTCAGTGCTGAAGTGTAGACACTGAGTATCTTACGGTGGCATTTAACAAGTGTTTTCACGTTCTAAAAACGACCTTTTTTAATATTTTATTCCACATTTGTATCAATTACTTTTGTTGTCGGGAAGGCTACTTTTGTCGGACGAGTGTGTCCGGTTTGTTCGGAGTCTACCCATGCGCAACTATCGTTGTCTGTCTACTTTTACACTGGTTCTACTCTTTTTGAGTGGGGCGCTCAAGCCTTTCAACTTTTTCATTGTTGAAGCATTAGCGGCCTGCACTATCCAAGGGAATGCGCAGAACGAGCCCGCAGCCGGTGCACTTGAGCCTGCCAACGGCCAGAGTGTGACTTGTAGCGATGCGGATACTGCCGGGGTCAACGCACCAAACTCAACGGGAGTAACCGTTACAGTTGAGTCGCCCGACGGCAGCATTTCAGTCACAGATAATCCGGGAATCCGACTAGGTAACGATGCAACGGTAGTTGTCGAAGGGACTGATAGGCCTGTCACCGTAAACGGCAACGACGTTAGAGCCATTGAAGTTGGCAACATGGCGGACATTACGGTGCAAGGCGTTGTGTCTACTACTGGCGACTTTTCGTCAGCAATTGTCACAGGTGAGAGTGCCAAGGTCGAAATCGACGGTGGGCAAGGGCGCCGACAGACCGCCAGTACAGAAAATGGCACGAATGGCAGCACCGACAGCGAAGTCGTCATCGTGTCGGACGGTGGCATTGTGACGACCTCGGGAGCACAAGCGGCAGCCGTGAGTGTGGGGGCTGGGTCAATGGTAGATGCGATTGGGCGATCGCAAATCTCCACGACCGGCGCGAATGCCGACGCAGTGGTCTTGAACGGCACCGGCAGTCGACTCAATGTCGGCGAGAACGCCACCGTCACCACCACCGGCAGTATGTCTAACGCGGTGCAAATGGCCGGCACGGGCAGTCGCCTCGATATCGATGGCACAGTCAGCTCCGGGGCAGAGAACACTGCTGCTGTCATGGGAACAGCAAACAGCATCCTGATAAACGTCCAGGACGGTGGCGTCGTTACAGCCTTGTCTCTGGGCTCCAATGCGATCGAAATGACTGGAACAGGTGCTCGCATTACCATCGCCAATGGCGGCGAGGTCAAAGTCGCCGCCGGTAATTCAGTCGCGGTCATTGCAGGTAGCGATGCGGTCGTCACGGTAGAAGGCACTGTCTCTGCGGCAGGGGACGGCAGCCAGGGCATTGTGATAGGCGACGGCGCTTCGCTAACAGTGGCCTCTCAAGGGCGAATCGAAACAGCCTCTGGTGTCACTCAGGCCGTGAGTATCAGTGACATGGCCAGCAGTGCCACAGTCAATGTTGCCAGTGGCGGCACCATTGATGCTAGCGGCACTCAAGCCCTGGTCGATGCTGGCGCAACCAACACATCTATCATGATCGACGGCAGCGTCACGGGCGGCGGGGATGTTTCTGTACTGGCACTCGGTGACGGCAATGACAACGTTACGATCAACGGCTCTGTCGTGAGCACTGGCACCGCGCCCGTCATTGACCTAGGCAACGGCGACGATACGCTCAACGACAATTCAAGCCAAACCATTGCCGGCCCCGGCCTACTCTCAAGCGGCGGCAATGGCACCGACACCCTAAATCTCAACAACGGAAAAATCAATAACTCTGCCAACTACACAGGGTTTGACATCACCAACGTTGGCAGGAACAACAATCCCGGTGATCCTTTAAACGGGAACGGAACAACGCTAAACGTCACCGATAACCAGACCGGCAATCAAATCAACATCAGCCCAGGCAGTACGCTCAACGTTAGCAGCGGCGGTGTCGTCGACTTGCGCGCCGACACCGACACCAATCCATCCGGCGTCCCTGGAAACACCATCACATTTGCCGATGGCGCTACAGCCAATGTACAAGTTGCCAATGAAACCGGCACACAGCAGCCACAAACCTTTAGCAGTACTACCTTTGCACCCGGCACAGTGGTGAACACCAGTTCTGGCTTTATCAGAGGGGTCGCCTCAAATAATGCCGGTACAGGGGCAGGCCAAATTACCCTCAGTTCAGACTTTACCCACAGCGCACAAACCTCAAACGGGAGAAGCATGGGCAACGCGCTGAATGCGTTGGCAGACAGCACAGGCCTCAGCACTGCGCAACAAAACGCATTAAATCAGCTGCTCGCCGATGCCTCCACCACCACTGCGGGTGAGGCCATACTCTCTAGCCTTTCTGGTGAGGTCAACGCGCAGGCGGCGGCGAGCGGTGTCAATGCCGCCATGCAATTTAACAACGCTTTGCTTCCTTCGGGGAACCGGGGCAACAGCCGAGGTGCGACTATTGCAACCAATCCTGACCGGGCCGGTAGAGTATTTGAGCAGCCAGCGGTGGGCAATGGTGTCTGGGTCTCAGGCTTGGGTAGCTTGTTCGATGTGGATCGCAATGACGACTCTACTGCTTTTGAGGCGAGCGGCTACGGTGTGGCAGTGGGTTACGATCGTGCGGCTCAGCTTGGTACCTTTGGCACGGCTGTATTTGGGGTAGGTGCGGGCTATTCTTCTACAGATGTCAGCGGTATGAGTGACTCTGCTGATGTGAGTACGTTTTCCTTAGGGACTTATTTGGAGGGGAGTAAGGGGCCGATATCGGGTCATGTTGCGGCTTCTTATAGTTCGCAAGATATTAGCAGCGATGTGAGTAGTGGGGGTGGTGGCAACATCTTTGCGGTGTCTTCTGAGGCCTTTTACAATTTGCAGCCTAACGGTGGGTTTGCTGTCGGTCCAATTGGCCGATTGGGTGCTGCTTTTGGTAGCTATGAAGGATTTAGTACGGAAAGCGACACGTTTAGCGTTGACTACGATGGTGCAGATGTGAGTCAGGTGACAGGGGCGGTGGGTGTCCGCATTGGTGGGCAAAGCCCGATTGATGTTGGCTTTATGGCGATGAATCTTGACCTGCTGTACGAGAGTTCTTTAGGCGATAACACTGTGCAGTTTGACGGTCAGCTAGGAGAGAGTGCTGTAAGTATTGCCTCACCTACGATGAACCAAAGTGGCTTTTTTGTCGGAGCTGAAGCGGCGCTGGCGATTTCAGATAGCAGTTCGGTCGGGTTTCGCTATCACGGTAACTTAGGTAGCGATATTCAGTCTCATACGGGCGAGATTAAGTTTTCTCTGATGTTTTAAGATGCGCGATTCCGGTTCCCCTTATTAAGGGGAACCAACGGAGGGGTCTCGGTGTGTAGCGAATTCATCGAAAACCTCTCCCTTGCGGTTCCCCTATGTCCTATGGACAGGCTACGCCAAGACAAGGGGAACCAATTGAGTTGTGCTGCGGTTATCAATAGATGTTGTTTTACACGGAGCCTAAACGTAGAAAAGGGCTTGCTTTTTACAAGCAAGCCCTTTTTCATCGGCAAAATGCACCTAAACAAAACGCAGACGGCGTCAATACAAACGCCTTGGCTGCAACCTATGCAGCGTTGTTCTTATTCAGCAGGTCTTGAACTTGGACAAGTGCGGCTCTAAAAATGTTAAAGCCAGCCCAGCTTGCAGCGATGAGCA
>JBHJIY010000196.1:0-30069 GCA_050042985.1 Phormidesmis sp.
TGATGTATTGGGTGCTGGCATTGTTGCAGAAGCAGGCATCGAGATCGGCCGGTGGAGCAACAACATTACGATAAAAACCACAGGCGATAACGATCCTAATGAGGGCTTTGACCATTCCAAAGCACGCGTCAAAAACTATGATATGGGGTTCAATGGCGAGGGCTACTGGCTACAAGGTGCAGGCCAAATACTAATGACTGATAACGTGGCAGTGAGCGCGGCAGGTGCAGGGCTAGCTGTATTTGGCGGTGCTGACGGCGGGGTCAGCGCTAGAGATAAGCAGACCATTCAGGTTTCTAATTTGCCCGCAGAATGGCAGGATATTGCCAAAGGCAGGGGCGATGAGAGCGTTGTTGATGTTGCGGCTGTCCCGCTGCTGGGCGTGTCGGGATTTGAAGTTTATAACTCAGAGAAAGGAATTCTTACCTGGGGATCTATGCTCAATGGCGATGGGCAGCTAAGTCTAGATGTTCCCGGCAGCAATGCTGTTGAGACTGCTGTGCCAGCACATGACTACCGCAGCACTATCGATGACTTTCAGCTATGGAATATTCGCAACAACGGCGTACAGCTGTGGTATACCTCCCAATATGACCTTTCAAATGGTCTGATATTGGCAGATACCACCATTCATCCCAACGGCAGAGGAGCAGGCGTTGCCAACAACGACAAGAACCATACCTTTACCAACCTCCATATTGAAGATTTTGGCATTGGTATTCAGCTGCCTAACGACTATGGCGGAAATACAGGCGGTGGCCTTCACCGAGAAATCATCAGCTCAGTGATTAAAGACAGCTACATTTCGGGCGATCGCACCAACTTCAGCTTTTTCGATAATGACAACCATTACCTACAGCTAGAAAACAATACGTTCGGGGAGATCAACAACAGCACGAACGTCAGCCCCAGCGAAAGCTTTAGCGTGACGGAAATAGGAGGCTTGGCCTATCGTTTCGATGCTTCCGCATCCTACGATGCAGATCCTTGGTCAGCCTATAGCAAGTACGAAACCCAGGGAATTGTTGCCTACGGTTGGGACTTCGATAATGATAGCGTTATCGATGCCTTTGGCAAAGAGATCGACCACGACTTTGCAGCAACAGGGCCACAATCGGTATCACTCACCGTGTGGGACCAGCTGGGTCAAGCCACAACACTTTCACAAACTATTGATGTACAACAAAATGCTTACGACAATGCCTTTCTCAATGGAGATTTTAGTGAGAATAGCTTTTTAAGCTACAACAGTGGCTCTAGCGTATATGCTGATGCTGGCTGGGGAAAGGTGGGTTCGGCATACACTAATGCTGATGGCACCTTCGTATTGAGTGATGGTAATGACTGGTCTGCAGCGATCGGGCAAGTTGTGCAAGATGACTATATGAGCCGGGGTCAACAAACCCTCAGTGTAGAGCTCAAAAATATCAATGCATCGAGTGCCTACTACGAGAGAAATGAGATTTCGCTTTCTGTATGGGGCGTTAACGGTCAGTTTGAAAACACATTGTCTGCGGCTGGGCCCAAACAGTCTGGAGCGTTAGAGATGGAATCGGTACAGCTGTTGAATGTAGAGTTGGGTGATAGCGATAGCAACGAGTGGCAAATGCTGTCATGGGAGTTGGATTTTGGGCTGGGCTATCAGTATCTGCTGGCCGAAATCCATATGAAGAAGGGAAATCAGGCGGGTGACTATGTAGCTATCGATAACTTTATGCTGACTAGTGACGGGGCCATGGAGCTAGGTGCTTCGTCGTTAGCCACCGATGTGAGCGGGTTTCAAAATGCTGAGACTGATGTTATCACAGGCACAAGCAGCCTTCTAAATACAACAACAACAGCTCAGTTTTAGGAATCCATAGCGCGTATACGACATCAGAGGCGTTTAGATAGACGCGATCGCAAACAATGGTCAGCCATGTTAGCAACAATAGCTGTTACGTTAGCTGGTCATTGTTTTCGACTGCGCCCTTATATGAATATCCTCCTTACCGCAGACCCAGAGCTACCCGTACCGCCTCGGCTTTATGGCGGCATTGAAAGAATCATCGATATCCTAGTCAGGGAGCTGCGACAGCAAGGTCACAGCGTCGGGCTGGTGGCTCAAAAAGACTCTACCTGCGACGCCGACGCCTTCTTTCCTTGGCGAGGTCGTCAATCTCAAAAAGCATCAGATACCGTCAAAAACACGGCGCAGCTTTGGCAAATCGTACAGCGCGTGCAACCGGATGTCATCCACAGCTTTTCACGGTTGCAGTATCTGTTACCACTACTGCCAGCCCGCTGTCCCAAAATTATGTCTTACCAGCGTCAGCCGACTGCTCGCACGGTTCGCTGGGCGAGTCAGCTAGCCAAGACATCCCTGACCTTTACCGGCTGTAGTGAACATATCTGCCGACAAGGACGAGCAGCAGGCGGCCAATGGGCGGCCATTCACAATTGTGTTGAACTCAATAAATACGACTTTCACCCCACGGTGGCAGACGACGCACCACTAGTATTTCTGAGTCGCCTCGATCCGATCAAAGGCGCACACAATGCGATTGAAATTGCGCTTAAAAGCGGTCGTCGTCTGTTGCTTGCAGGGAACCGAGTGGAAACCCCCGCTGGCGAAGCTTACTGGGAAGCGCGCATTGCACCTTTTCTAGATAGAAGCGGCATTGAATATATTGGATCTGTTGACGACAGCCAAAAGAATAGACTGCTCGGCCAAGCGGCAGCGATGTTGGTCCCGATTGAGTGGGATGAGCCTTTTGGCATTGTATTTGCCGAAGCTTTGGCTTGCGGTACACCGGTTATTTCTACCCCACGGGGCTCGCTCCCCGAGATTGTTCGATCGGGCATTGAAGGCTACTTAGTGAATGCTATAGATGAAGCTGTCAACGCAGTACAGGCATTACCCATTATTCAGCGTCAGCACTGCCGTCAGCGGGCAGAAGCCTGCTTTTCTGCTGAGGCCATTGTTGGACAATACGCGCGGTTATATCAAGAGGCTATCTTGGGCAAGCGCAACCTACAGCAACCATCGTCCGCACTCGTTTAGCCCCTAAGCCAGTTTGTTCTATGCTAACCCACTATCTGCAATTAGAAGACTCTACTGATTGCGCAGCTCGGCGCAAAGTCTTGCTAGTGAGCCCTCATTTTCCACCGGTTAATGCGCCTGACCACCAGCGGATAAGAATTGCCCTCCCGCATTTCAAAACGCTGGGTTGGGACGCCACCGTACTAACAGTAGAACCAGATGAGAGCGCTCACCCTCAAGATTCTTATCTGTCGCAGGTACTTCCTGATGAGGTAGATATCGTAACGGTGCCCGCTATCCCCGCAAAGCTCACCCGCAAAATAGGGTTAGGTAATTTAGGATTACGCTGTTGGCCCTATTTGTATCGGGCCGGTCAGGAACTATTACAGCAGGGTAATTATGATCTTGTTTTCTTCTCCACCACTATGTTCCCGGTTATGACACTAGGACCGCTGTGGCTCAAACAATTTCAAGTTCCATACATTACAGACTTTCAAGATCCTTGGCGAGTTGACAAAGTACAACAGAAAAACCGGACCCAACAGCGCCCTGGTGGCCGAATAAAATACGCAATAGATAAAGGCTTAGCCCGGTGGCTAGAACCGATAGCGTTACGCCGAGTCAGTCACATTGTGAGCGTTTCTCCTGCCTACCCCGCTACTTTGCAGCAGCGTTACGCTTGGCTCATGCCCAAGATGTTTACAGTATTACCTTTTGGCGCACCTACTCACGACTATGCGCAGCTCCCTGAGCTGAACATCACGCAGTCTATTTTTGATCCTGATGATGGATATCGTCACTGGGTGTATGTTGGCCGAGGTGGGCGCGATATGGATACGGCCCTCACGTTGTTGTTCGATGCGATTCATCAGCAAAAAGTGCGATCGCCCACCCTCTGGGCAAAAGTCAAACTCCACTTTGTGGGCACTAGCTACGATAGAGCCACTCAATCCAAACCTATTGAGGCTCTCGCTCACCAACACAGAATTGCAGACATTGTTTCAGAACATCCTCAAAGAATTCCTTACTTTGAAGCGCAGCAGGTCTTAGTCGATAGCGACGCTATTTTGTTGATCGGCTCAGATGATCCAAGCTATAGCGCTTCTAAGCTTTACACGGCGGTCTTAGCGAAACGCCCGCTACTAGCGATTTTCCACCAGCAAAGCTTAATCGTAGACATCATCCGGCAGTGTAAAGCAGGAGACATCGTGACCTTTGACAAAAAGACTTGTGGTGAAAAGACCTTTGGTGAAAAGACCTCTGTCCCCACTCAATCTTTACTGACAGCGATCCATAAACTCGTAACCTTACCGAAAGGATCGCAAGCCTCTACACAATGGTCAGCATTTTCTGCCTACAGCGCTGAAAACATGACTAAAACGCTCTGTCAGTGCTTTGATGCCGCAGTCTCCCAAAAGGCTTAAAGCTATTCTATCGATTGTTGATAATTGCGATGTTCATCCTTAATAGACCATACATAAGCCAATGACAGATCTGGCGATTATTGCTTCCCATCCCATTCAATACTATGCACCTTGGTTTCGATATCTGAATCAGTCTTCAGGATTAAAAACAAAGACTTTCTATCTCTGGGATTTTGGTATTAAACAACAACAAGATATAGAGTTTAAATCAGGTATCCAATGGGATATTCCACTCCTCGATGGCTATGCGTACGAGTTTGTGCCAAATATCAGCCAAAAGCCAACCACTAAGCGTCTTTGGGGCCTCAACAATCCTACACTCATAGAAAGAGTACTGGCTTGCAATGCCAAATCAGTCCTGATGATGAACTATAACTACATCACCAGCTATCGCTTCTTGCTGGAGTGGGCCTGTCAGAAAGCACCGCTGCTGTTTCGCGGAGATTCTCACGTATTGCAAGCGCCAAGAGGCATTAAGCCTTGGCTAAAACGGCGGTGGATTACACAAGTATATCGTCAGTTTGATGGTTGCCTCTATGTTGGGCAAGCCAATCGAGCGTACTTTCAATATCACGGGGTACCCGATGAAAAGCTCTTCATTTCATCCCACGCAATAGACAATAACCGATTCATACAAGCGGCTGCCCAGGCAAGTGAGGACTCACAGCAGTGGAAGCAATCGCTGGGGATTCCCCTTCATCACCAAGTTATTTTATTTGCTGGCAAGCTGATTGAAAAAAAGCGTCCTCAAGATTTGTTAGCTGCGTTCGCGCGGGCGCAGCTCAAGGATGTTTCGCTATTGTTTGTGGGCTCCGGTCCGCTAGAGGCCCTTCTTCGTGACCATGCCAATGAGATAGAAAATGTCTATTTTGCACCCTTTCAAAATCAGAGCGAGATGCCGCGTACCTATGCGATCGCATCAATCGTCGTGCTCCCTAGCTACGGCACCTCTGAGACTTGGGGACTATCGATCAACGAGGCCATGTGTATCGGTAAACCTGTCATCGTCAGCGACCATGTAGGCTGCGCAGCCGATTTAGTAAAAGACAATGGATGGGTGTTTCCAGCAGGGAAACAGGACGCACTAGCGGCCTGTTTAAGAGAAGCTTTTGAGGAGCCCACTGCCTTAGAAAAAAAAGGGCAGCGTAGCCAACAACTCATCAAAAACTACAGCTACAAACAAACAACCACAGGCCTAATACAGGCAATAGAGCACTGTCTCTAAGCTAAGCATAAAAAAATCCTGGCCTTCGTCACATCTTTAGCGCCGAAAACCAGGAACAAAAGAGATTAAGTAGAAAATTTTACTGTCTACTTAAACACTGTCTACTTAAACGCTACCTACTCAACACTATCTACCCAAAACCTTTTCACTCAGGCAATATCCAACTGCTGCTTTCGCCTAAACAACATACGGCGACAGGCAAACATGCCCAGCAGTATCAGTAACCCCATAGATGACTCTACCTCAAACGGAACAGGCTTAGCCTCGGCGAGGTTAACCGTTGGGTCTTGCCCATAGTTCGCATTCTCAAAAATCCTATTAAAGCTAGACTGACCAATATCGACCAACAATAAGCCATCGTTGTAGTCGTTATCACTGCCATCTCCAACAATGTCCTCGTAGCCCAGCACTAACACAGGATTGTCCGCCGTTGGGTCGGCGTAAGCTACCCAATAAACAGGAGAACTGGGATTAGAGCCAGTTGGGTTGTTGGTAGGATCGGTGCTTAATGGCGCTCTACTATTGTTGACCACACCGTTTGGCGAAACACTCAGATTCAGCTGACTGCCCGCTTCAATTGTGGAAAGCTGTACCCAGTCACCCACACTCAGCGGCCCATTAGAACTAGGAAGAATGCTATTTGTGCCTGAAAGGTTTTCAAAAACAGTGGCACTACCTGTTGTAGCACCTGTCACGGTGGCATCAATAGGTGATTGGTAACCCGCGCCTTCGTTCAGAAAAGCGACACGGGGTGCATAGGACTCTTCTATAAAAAGTTGACTAGGATCCACTAGCCATAAGTTGCTCTCGACTAAATTAACAGAAGCTCGTTCTGTATTGCCAAAATGAGAGTACTTTGTCAGGTCAAACCAGGTTGACCCTTGCACATAGCTTTGAATAGGACCAACGCTCAATTCACTCATTATTTATTCATCTAACTCCTAAATATAGTGTTGTTGAAAATGCTCAAGTTGCTGCTATTCATAATTGCTTCCAGCGTGATTAGGGATACAGCCTTGGCATTAAAAGACTTTAAAGTCACAAAGTATTTAAAGTCACAAAGCCTTTTAACGCCGAAACCTGACGTGCAATTTACAGAATGCAGTCAGAGAATTGCTATCAGCTCTAAAGCAACAATCTTGGTTCACCTAGTATGGTCAAATAACATACTGAAGCAATGAGTGCGATCACTGAATTCTGTTCTCACTATCTTCTATGACTCTCGCCCATAAAGACTTCCTCAATCTCTTACACTTTGGCTTCCCAACCCTCAAGGCGCGAGCCTGTTGCACCTAAGCCAAACATGTATAACTTAATCACCTGCTTTTACACATAAAAACAAACAAGAACACAAACAACGTACTCATATAATTTAATTCGTAATGAATATCCACCACATTGTATGAGCAGCCCAACTGACAATGCATTTGACGATGATCTGTATCAGTCATCTGAGCCCAGAGGAACAAAGAGTGACCAAGACGCGCTTCAGCCCACTTCAAAAGGTCTCGCCGTTGGCAGTACTCCCTATCTAGCAGAGGGTCGGAACGAGGAAAAAGAGCTCGCGGGCTTCCGGATCCAGCGAATTATGCGATGGGTGGGCTACGGTCTGTTTATTCTGTATTGGGTGGACGTAGGCTATATTCTTTATCCACCTGAATTTACAAACATTGTATGGGAATATCAGGCGATGGGTGACTTAGTTCGCTTAGTTCCCACACTAGCAATTTCCTTGATTCTAATTTTCTATGGTGAAACGGCTGATCGCAAAAAGATTGAGCGCGTTCTTCTTCTTCTTCTATCTTGGGCCACTGTACTGATTGCCGTTTTTCATCTGCTCATGGTCCCACTCACACTAGTTAATGCGGCTCGTATCAGCACTCAAAATAACGAACAAATTAGTACTCAAGTCAACCAGCAAAAAAGACAGCTCGAAGCGACTCAAGAGCAATTGGAGCAGGCAACGCCAGAAGATTTAGCGACCCTCATTCCAGTCCCGGATGAACAAGGTAACTTACCCAACGCACCGACAACCCCTGAAGAAGCAAAAACACAAGTCATCACACGGATTGGAGCAGCTCGACAAGCTGCTGATACACAGGCCCAAAATGCTCGTGAAAATCTCAGAGATAATTTGCTAAAAAATACGGCTAAAATCGTCATAGAAGCGGCTATTGGTGCAGGCATTCTCATCTACACATGGGCACTCACAAAATGGGCAAGACATCGTAAGTCCTATGGGCGTAATGCAGAAACACTAGCCATTGCCAACCAAGGTAAGCGGTTGAGGAAAAATAGTAAGGCTGGTAAGCAAAGTCGCAAACGGCGTAGTGTCTAGAGGCATAGCAAGTGTCTAAAGACATAACAACAGAACAGTGGCTAATTGCGATAACAATTACCCTAGCGACCATCCATCTCATCTTGAGCTGGCACATCATGGGACAAGCTGACCAGATTGTCCTCAGCAGCATTTATTGGCTAGCCATCATTGCTTCATTTAGGCGGCGATTGCTGCGATTAGGAGCACGCATGCATTGGCTCTCTAGCACGCTGGGCTCACTGCTCATTATAGTTGTTGCTTATAAAAGTCTTTTCCTCTTTTCGTCTGAGTCATCATTTGTTCGCATCTTTCCGAGTATTACGGCGATAGGACTCGGGCTGTTGGCCGCAGGGTTTAAATTTTACACCTATTGGAGAGAAGGGCTTTTGTTTGGCATACTTACACTCCCTCCGATTCTCACCAACCATATTTTAGAGAGTATAGTAGGCCATCGTTTACAAATCACCATTGCGCAGCTAACCACTTTTTTGATGCACTATGCGGGTCTAGAGGTCGGTCGCCAAGGGATTAATATCATTCTTTCCCATGGGGCAGTTTCTGTTGAGTATGCCTGTACAGGCGGTGACTTGCTTATTTTACTGTGGCAGCTTTGTGCACCTGCTATCCTCCTATTACCTATTCCTAGATATCACAAGCTAGGGATGCCTTTTTTTGCCATAGGCCTTATTCTCCTACTGGCAAGTTTAAGAGTATCTATTATGGCCCTAGTTGCACATCAGCCAGCGCTTTTTGAATACTGGCATGGTGATCCAGGCAACCAAATCTTTTCAAATATTGGCATCTGCATTTTTGGGGGACTGTACTGGTGGATAGCAGAGTCACACCTATTAGAAGCCAGTAGAAGCCAGTGACACGCTTGCATAAGAGCTATGAAAAAATATCAGTTTCACCTCCCGTTGCTCCTCCTTGTGCTTTCTTTAACAGGCATTAAGCTGTTAATTTCTCCACCAACAGATCAAAAGTATTTTTCCCCAGAACTCCCCAAGCGGCTCAGAACTGCCCAGACAGTTTTTGATCACCAAAATTCACTACCAGCAGAGGCCAGTACTAGCAACGCAGCATTACAAACTAGCTATCCTCAGGCCAAATACCATCAAGTTATCGTCCATCAACAATACCGTCCAGCACCAAGCCAAACATCGCTTCTCGAAATTAGTCTGGCTTATGTTGTTCGCACCGATGGAGATTGGCATACGTTTCTGAAAGAGGCCGATCTTTCGTCCCCAGCAAATCCTGAAAAAATATTAGACCAAGTTACAGCCAAAGGCTACTATCGCCTTTGGCAACAACAAGGAAAAACGCATCTTTATAGCTGCATCAATGTGAATGGCTCGGCTACGGTCACGGCGCGTCAGTTTCGTAACGAACAATACGACATTACGCTGCAAGGGCCTCATTTACTTTCCTGGCTATTGGGCCAGGCATCCCTCAAAGCAGACAGCTGCTTGTGGATTCATTTAATCAGTCGCCGAACCTACCCATCTCTTTCTAAAGCCGCTGAGCACATAGAGCCTATGTGGCTAGAGATAGTCGAGCAACTGTCGAGCAACTGACTCAGCAATTAAGCATAGTAATCAACTTTGTAGTTTTTCACTTGATTGACGACTAAACCGACCATGTTGGCATTCACAAGGTGCAACCGCTCTACCGCATTCCTAAGCGCAGTAATTGACCCCCGCTTGTTTAAGCTAGTCACCACCACCACAGCGGCACTATTCGCTGCAACCAGCCCAACATCTGCTAATCCCATTAAAGGCGGCATGTCATAAATTACGAGGTCAAAAGCCTCACGCAACTGACCCATCAAGGCATACATATCGCTAGAAGATAGCAACCGAGTCGGATCGGGTGGGGCTTGCCCAGCCGTCATCACATAGAGGCCTCTCTCCCAATCAAGCCGCTGAATAATTCGGTCTAAAGAGACTTGCCCCTGTTAAAATTCGCTAAAGCCTATCTGATTGGGAATCCCCAAAAAATTGTGGAGCTTTTGTGACCCGCGACGTAGATGGGTGTCCACAATCAAAACTCGGCAGCCCATCGCCGCTGCCGCTTGTGCTAAGTGAACGGTTAAAGTTGTTCGCCCTTCTTGAGGCAAAGCAGAGGTCACAACCAAAGAGTTCAAAGAACGATATTGTTCTTGCCGCTCAATAGTCAGATAGAGTGCTCGAAAAGCTTCTAAAAATCCATAGGCATCGTATTCTTCTAGCCAGGTATTGTCACTATGTGGCACATTGGGTTCTTCTACCAGGTAGTGAGAACCGCGCGTATTGTCTGGAGCGATCGCCTGAAGGTTTTCTATTTTCTGTAGTAATACTTGAGTCGACTGTGAGCTTTCCCTATTCACTTTTTTAGAGATAGAACGACGAATCGCGGTCCGTAAAACTTTTTTGATCTGCTGTTTAAGTTCTGGAGAAAGAAGTACCGTCTCTGTTTCTGAAGCGGTTTTAGTAGGCTGTAGGTCTTCCCGTAAGTCAATGATATTCGCATCGGGGCCTAACATCTTTAACTCGGGATAAATCGGAATCGCACCCAATACCTTCAAAAATTTCTGCTGTTTTATCTCTTCTAAGTTGTGGTAAGTATCTTCAACTTTTTCAATTGCGTAAGCAAGGGCAAACCCTAAGGCAGCACCTGCGATCGCGCCAGTCATCATCGCTTTGATGGGGTTGCTAGCAGGTAGTCGCTCCGGAGGCTTAGGTTCTGCAATCAGCTGCCAAGGCACTTCGTTTTGAGCAGCTTGCAGCTCAAGCTGCTTTCGCGTTTCTAAGAAGCGATTGAGATTGGCTGTCGTCACCGACAAATCACGTTCAAGCTCAGAGAATGTCTGCAAAATACTAGGCATCTCTTGAAGTGCTAGTTCCAATGACTGTGACGCATTGGAAAGAGACTGATAGCGTGCTTCAAGTAAGGAAATTTCGTTGGCAACACTCGCAACTTGGTCGCCAAGCGTACGCTCTGCTTCTGCAATCATCAGAGGCAGCAGGTTTTGCTGTTGGCGGCGCATTAGCTGAATTGTTGGATGTTGAGGGCCAAAGCGAGCTGATTCTATAGCAATATCTTCTTCTAAAATTTGAAATTCATCTAATAGGAGCTGATAGTCAGCTGACTGAACCAGCACCGTCCGGGCATCGTATTCTGCCTGTAGCTGCTGGTATTGTAGGTACAAGCTTTCTAAGTCAGCTTGAATGCGCTGCCTTTGCGATCGCAACGTATCAATATTTTCAACCAATCTGTTAGCAAAGTCATTTGGATCGATAAAACCATAGGTCTCTCGAATGGATTTTATCTGTCCTTGCAGCCCATCATTGTGCTGCTTCAGCTTTGGAAGTTGTTCATTAATAAAATCGAGTGCACCCTTTACCTGTCGCTGCTGTTCTTCAATGCTATATTCTAAGAATGCTTGAGCCACTTTGTTCAAGATCAGTTTGAGCCTATCTGGATTACCCTCTTCATACGCCCCCTGCAAAATGGTGGTTTCACCCAGTCTCACTAGTCTTAGGTCGGCAGCTATCTGCTCATAGGTAACACCAGGATATTGCAGTGCGACCTCTTCTGCTACCGGTCGCAAAACTTTTGGACTATACAAAACCTCAATCAAGGTAAAGTAATTCAGCTCAATGTCTTCAGTTTCTTTGCCAGTCAAAGCATCAATGCTAGATTGACCCGTAATAGGTTCAACCAAAATCCGAAAGCTGCTCTTAAATTTGACAACTTCTTTTGAGGTTTGATAACCGAAATAGAGCGCCATCAGGGCAGTTACAATAGCCAATAGCGAAGCTTTTCGAATGGCAATATCTAAATATTTGGTTAGCTTAAAGGCACCTTCTCCGACATCAGCACTGCCTTCTCCCGCATCAGCGCCTTGAACACTGATTGCCTGAGCGTCCAACCCGCTCTGTGGGTCAGAAGACGCTGAGCGAGCTGTTTTTTTCGTGAAAACTGATTCTAGCATTTGTACTTTAGAAGAAAAATTCAAATAGAGAGAGTAGTCCGTCAATAGGATTGCTAGTGACTGTTCTTAAAATCTCACGAACAGTTGTGACGATGTCGCGAGTTCTAGATCCTGTCGATTTTCCGATGACAAGAATATCTCGGTGCTGCATCAGAGGATTCGTCTCTAAATTGACTGGGGCTTCAAAATCAACGGTGACATCTCGACTGCGCACAGAGCCATCGGGGTTCAGGCTCAGCAACGCAACTTTACTTTTATTCGCTTGCTCAGTAAATCCACCAGCCAAAATTAAAATCTCGTTTAAAGTAGTGTCTGAAGCCACGGTAACTAAGCCAGGACTGGCAACCTCACCCATCACATTAATACTAATGACTTCGCTAGAAAACCTAGCTGAGGCAATCTGTTGCGCGGTTGCAAAATCAATATCCGTTGCTTCAGCCAGGACAATAGTATCGCCATCTTGAAGCGGTATATCTTGACTAAGATCGCCGGTCATAAGCAACGCCCACAAGCTTACACTCATCTCTCGCTGTCGATGATTAGGCGTCAGTCGATAAATCTGAACGTTGTCTAAATTCGTTTTCTCAGTAATCCCGCCGGCCTGGCCAACAAGACTGGTTAAGGTAGGCGGCTCTCCATGATTGGGTGTCAGCGTATAGGTGCCAGGTCTTTTAATCTCGCCGACGATGGCAACACGCAGCGGGCTCATAGCTGCCAAAATGACTTCTACAACAGGCTCAACTAAGATTTGTTCGTCTTGGTATCGGGTGGCTATGCTCATGGCGGCTTCTTCTAGCGTCAGTCCCCACAAAGGAACAGGGCCCAAAACAGGTAAGTTGACACTGCCATCACCTAGCACCTGAAATTGGGTGCTATATTCCGGTACGTTGGCTATCCAGAGAGAGATTATGTCTCCATTGGTCAGCTTGTAAGAATCAGACACGATAGTATTAAGGCCACCTTCTAAGATGCTAGGAAGCGGTTGTGATGGAGCAGAAAAACTGTCGAGGGTAAACTGCTCTGGGCTTTGTATCGCTGGCTCAGCAGTGGGGGAGCTGGCCGCTGGCTGTTCTGGCAAGCCAAAGGAAGCCGAAGGTGTTGACACCGGGAGTGCTGGCAGCGTAGGAAGCTCTGGCACAGAAGGCTGCGCGATCGCATCATTCACAAACGAACTAGAAACAACAATAGTCATGAGTGTTAGGCAAGTCCCGATGGGCGCTGACTTATCTGTGAGAGTTATCAACCATTGAAAAAAGCCCATTTGCGACGATCCGTGCCTTCTAGCTTAATACCTGACAGATTGTGTGATTGACCAATCTGCTAGAAATGTGATGAGAGAATATTTTTCAAGACTTTGCGGTCAAGGAGCGCACCGCTGACATCAATTATTCCCAATAGATGCAACAACTAAAGTGCCACATCTACCAATCGATAAAATTTCGCCATATCGAAAAAAGAGACAATAGACAAACTTTTTGGAAGAAGAACGTGAACGTATACCCCATCACAAACAGTTGATGTATACGTTGAGAGTATTCTCAAGGAATCTATTCGATAGCCATGACATCATCAGGCGTCTCTGAATTAACAATTAGAGCGGGATATAGCCGCCGTCAGTACTGGCGAGATTTATGGAGCTACCGTGAGCTGTTCTATTTTTTAGCATGGCGTGACATTTTAGTCCGCTATAAGCAGACAGCGATTGGTATCGCTTGGGCACTGCTACGACCGTTTTTAACGATGGTGGTTTTGACGATCGTCTTCGGCAATATTGCTAAGCTTCCATCTGAGGGTGGCGCACCTTATCCTATTTTGGTTTTTTCAGGTATGCTACCTTGGCAATTCTTTGCGAATTCTCTGACAGGAGCCAGCAACAGCCTCATCTCTAATGCCAATCTTATCTCTAAGGTTTACTTTCCTCGATTGATTGTGCCAACAAGCGCGGTCATCGTTAGCTTTGTAGACTTTTTAGTGTCAGCCATTATACTTTTGGGGCTAATGGCCTGGTACAACTTTGTTCCGAGCTGGCATATTCTAACCCTGCCAATCTTTGTAGCGATCGCATTTGCGGCCTCAATGGGAGCGGGCCTATGGCTAGCGACCCTAAACGTACAATACCGAGACTTTCGTTACATTGTTCCTTTTATTGTTCAGTTCGGGCTATATATTTCTCCTGTCGGGTTTAGCAGCAGTGTGGTATCTGAGCAGTGGCGCTGGCTATATTCACTCAATCCTATGGTTGGCGTTATTGATGGGTTTCGCTGGGCTATTTTAGGCGGCGATACACCCATGCATTGGCTAGGGTTTGGAGGATCGACCGCTCTAGTGATGGTGATACTGGCCTTGAGCATTCGCTACTTCCGCGCCTACGAAAGAACATTTGCCGATGTCATTTAGTTATTTGAGCTATCTATTTTTTCCGTATTCTTATGTCAGATGTTGCTATTCGAGTTGAAAATTTAGGCAAACAGTACTACTTAGGCCATCAGTCTAAGGAAAAATATCAGTCTTTTCGTGAGGCGATCGCGAAAGGTGCCCAGGCTGTTAAGCAACAGATACTACCTTGGGTAAATCATTCTCCTAGGGGAAAAAGCGATCGCACCTTCTGGGCCTTAGACGACTTAAGTTTTGAAATCAAGCAGGGCGATCGCATCGGCATTGTCGGCCATAACGGCGCAGGCAAATCGACCCTACTCAAAATTATCAGCCGCATCACTGAACCCACCAAAGGCGAGATTAAAATTAGAGGCAGAGTTGCGAGCCTACTCGAAGTCGGCACTGGCTTTCATCCAGAGCTATCAGGGCGCGAAAACATTTTCCTCAATGGCGCGATTTTGGGTATGGGCAAAGCCGAAATCGCACGCAAGTTTGACGAGATTGTGGCATTTGCTGAAGTAGAAAAGCTTTTGGATACCCCTGTAAAACGATACTCTTCAGGAATGTACGTGCGCCTAGCCTTTGCAGTCGCAGCGCACTTAGAGCCCGAAATTTTGGTGGTCGATGAAGTCTTGGCGGTAGGAGATATTGCCTTTCAAAAAAAATGTCTCGGGAAAATGGAAGATGTTGGTAAGGCAGGCCGTACGGTGCTTTTTGTGAGTCATAACATGGCTACCTTAGAGCGCTTATGTCCGAAGGCGCTAGTACTAAACCACGGTCAGCTGATGTTCCAGGGCGCTGCCGAAGAAGGCCTCAAGCTTTATATGGATCAGTTTGGTCAGCCAACTGCCACATCGGCGACATCAGCAAGCTACTCAGAATTCCACAAGATGGGACTGTGTGAGCCCACAGTAGAACTCAAAGAAAACGGAGAGAACCTAGATTTAGAGGTATCGATTACCGTCGAATCACAACAAGAGCAACAGGGCGTAGGGATCTCCCTGTCACTCTTTACCCAAACAGGCACTCGCGTAGCCGGAATCGGTCCTCGGCTTCACCGCCAAATGTTGCCTGCTTTCAAAGGAAAACTTATGCAGAAGTTCCTATTTTCAGCCATTGATGAAAAGCTGGCTGGAGGCGATTATTTTATTTCACTCACCCTTAGACGGCCACAGATTGAAAAAATCGTTGAACTCCCCTACGTCTTAACGTTCAACCTTCCGCCAAAAATTGTTTATCCTGACGGCGTTCCCTACATCTGCACAGACTTTGGTGCTGTACTGCTGAAACCCAGGATTACGATCAGTGAACCTCAGCAGCTACTTTCACTAAGCTAATGGCAAACCTTCAAAAGACATACATTATCTGTGCGACGCAGCGCAGCGGCAGTACTCTACTATGCCGTTTTCTTGAAAACTCCGGTCTAGCAGGACACCCCAGCGAGTTTTTGCTACCAAGTGACGACGCTGAAGCTGAATTTGACCGTAATTTCCCTGCTAGTGGCTACGACGACTATATCAAAGCTCAAATGGTTCAGTTTGCTTCTAACAACGGTGTCAGCGGCGTCAAAATCATGAACAACACCTGGCAAACCATGATGGCGCGACTACAGCTGCTACCAAAATATGCGGGTTGCTCTGAGCCTGCGATTATCACTAGTCTCTTTCCACAGGTAAGTTTTCTCTTTATCACCCGCCAAAACAAAATCAGGCAGGCAATCTCTCTTAGCCGCGCGGAACAATCAGCCGTTTGGGAAAAACACAGCGCCACCAAAGCTTCCGAAAATGCTCAAACGCATCCCCAAGGCAAAGATCTCCATCCATTTTATGTAAAAAGCGCGCTGAAGCGGGTCAATATTCGTGAGCAGTTCTGGGCTGATTTTTTTCATAAAAACAGTATTCAGCCAATGGAGATAGCTTATGAAGATCTTACTGAGAACTATCAGGAGATAGTGCCTCAGGTTCTTGATTTCATAGGCATCTCCTATCCAAAAACGTTACAGATTACGCAGAACAAGCTCAAAAAACAGTCCGATTTTTATACAGAGTTTTTAATCTTTTACTATCACACATACTTTCTGTTTTATCGCTATTTACCTAAGCCGTTGTTTAACAGATTACGGTGGCTGAAAAATCGATTGGTTACCCCATGAAGATCGCATTTATAAGCTATGAATACCCACCTGATACTAGCTACGGAGGCATTGCGACCTATGTGCACCAGGCTGCTCACATGTTGGTTCGAGCAGGGCACCTAGTAGAAGTTTTTACTGCTAGCCCTACTCGTACGGGCTTTTGGCAAGAAGAGGGCATTACCGTACATCGCATTTGCCTACAGCAGAACCAGCGATCGCACTTCGGAGATAAAATCACCGCCACCTTTGTAGACCGCCACCAGCAAATCGGATTTGATGTGCTAGAAGGCCCAGAAATAGGCGCAGAGACTAGGGGTATTGCACAGCACTTGCCCACGCTACCTCGGGTGGTAAAGCTGCATACCCCTCAATATTTAATCGATCAGCTCAATCAGATAAAGCCAACTGTAAAGATGCAATTACGACGCAACATCGGTGCGTTACGCCGGGGGCAACGACCAAAACCGTTTCCTAAATATCACTACGATCAGACTCAAGATATAGAGCGAGACTATACGCTAAGCGCAGATGAAATTACGACACCGTCAAAAGCGTTAGGAGAACTGCTCATCGACTGTTGGCACCTGCCACCCACTCGTGTTTTTACAGTGCCAAATCCGTATGTGCCGACCGCTGAGCTGTTGAGCTTACCGATTTTACCAAGTTCACCGAATAACTCTCGTAAAGTTGTTACCTTTGTGGGGCGTTTGGAGCAGAGAAAAGGCGTTTTAGATTTAGCTGCCGCAATTCCTCAGGTATTGCGACATTATCCCCAGGTGATATTTCGCTTTGTGGGAGCCACTGGCCTCTCTCCAGAGCCACCGGAGATGATGCAGCCCTATCTGAAAAGGAGATTGCGATCGCACCGAAAGTCTCTAGATTTTATCGGACCAGTGTCTCTAGAGAGTATCCCCAAAATTTTAGCCAAAACCGATATTTGCATCTTTCCCAGCCTTTGGGAAAACTTTCCGAACGTTTGCCTAGAAGCAATGGCAGCTGGCAAAGCCATTGTAGGAAGTCATGCTGGCGGCATGGCCGACATGCTCGATGGGGGCAAAGCTGGCATCTTAGTAGCCCCTCGTCAACCGCAACAAATTGCCTCAGCAGTACTCAAACTCCTAAAAGATGATGACCTTTGCATGCAGCTAGGTGCGGCGGCTCGTGAACGGGTATGCACACAATACAATACTCATAAAATTAGCGCTTTGCAGATTGCTAGCTATAAGCGGGCTATCCAGAGGGCTACTGAGCGTCAAGAGCACAGCATACAGCTAACGTCGAGCACTGGTTAGGTTGTTGGCCAACACCACACCGTGTATATGTTCTATGTATATGTTTTATGTATATGTTTTATGTATATGCTCACAGACATCAGAAACAAACCTGATTTTATACTCAACAGTATTAAAACTAAGAAAAGGCCTTTTGCCACGCTCACACATCCGGACCTTTAGCAGTGAATCCACACTCCTAATTTGAACCATGTCGTTACTCAAGCTGTCAGTTATTCTATGCACTCACAACCCGAGAGCAGACTATCTCAATCGCGTCCTAAAAGCTTTAGCACAACAAACCCTACCCTACACCGATTGGGAATTATTAATCATAGATAATGCGAGTAAAAATTTACTCGCAGATCAGCTAGACCTCAGCTGGCATCCCCAAGAACGTATCATTCGAGAAAACACATTAGGTCTCACCCCAGCGAGGTTAACAGGCGTCCGTGAGTCTCGTGGCCAGCTACTTGTCTTTGTTGATGATGACAATGTTCTAGGTCCAACCTATCTAACCGAGATTAGCCTGATTGCACAACAGTATTCACAAGTCGGGGCCTTCTCTGGAAAGTCGATTCCCGAGTATGAAATTTCTCCAGAACCCTGGATCGAAAACTTTCATCAGGTGATGGCACTCCGAGACTTAGGAGAGCATATTGCCCTCTCAACTCAACCCTACAGTCGCCAAAGCTATCCTGACTGTGCACCTGTTGGCGCTGGAATGGTGATTCGCCGAGCGGCTTTTACGGCCTATTTTTCTATAGCTCAAGCCGATCAAAACAAACTGAGTTTGGGACGCAAAGGTAGCCAGCTCACCTCAGGCGAAGACAACGATATTATTCTGACAATTCTTGAGCACGGTTGGCGCGTTGGCTATTTTCCTCAGCTTAGCCTGACCCATCTCATCTCGGCCAATCGGCTCAACAAAGCCTACATGGCAAAGTTAAACCAAGCTGCGACTCGTTCTTGGGTTCAGGTTTTAGACATGCATGGTATTCGTAACTGGCCAAAAATTGCTCGTTGGAGTGTCATCCCCCGAAAGCTGAAGTCGTTCCTAGCCCATCGCGCATGGAAAAACACCGAAGCCTACATCCATTGGTGCGGTAGCTGTGGCTTGCTAGAAGGCCAAGCCAATTTATCCTAAAAACTCCTATGAGCTTACACATCTCCTATCGCCGTTTTAGCCAGCGCTTAGGGCTAGGCAAATTAGCCTATCGCCTGGTTTTCGCACCGCTTGGTTTTCTCAATCAATGGTCACAGCGAGGGATAATTCCCTTTCTTGTAGACAATTGGCAGAAACATCTGATGGAAAGGGCCGCGATTGGCTTATTACCTTCAGAATGCGATCGCCCCGGTCCCGTCTACGAAGTTCATTTTTTGAGCGGTGAACGATTCTGGTACCAAACAAGTTTCTGTTTTTATTCTCTATTACAACAAACAGACCTAAATCTAAGGCTAGTTGTCTATGACGATGGCACCTTATCACAGACGCATATAGAAAACATCACCACAACATTTCCAACAGCGCGTATTGTGACAGCCCAGGATATTCAAAAGAACTTAGACAAGCATCTGCCAGTCGAAAAGTTTCCTTACTTGCGATCGCGCCGTTTAGACTATCCCAACCTTCGTAAGCTGACAGATATCCACATAGGCTCTAGCGGCTGGAAATTAGTTTTAGACTCAGACATGCTGTTCTTCCACCCGCCTTCAGAACTTCTCAGCTGGCTCCAAACGCCAAAGAACCCCTGCCACATGGTAGATACTGAAACGGCCTATGGCTATTCTAATTCTCTTATGAAAGAGCTAGCCGGCGCTGAAATTCCAGAACAGGTAAACGTAGGCATTTGTGGTCTTAAGAGCGACGCGCTCAGCTGGAATGAGCTAGAAGCCTGGAGCAAGCAACTGATTGAGACAGAAGGCACTCACTACTTTCAAGAGCAGGCCATGATCGCCATGCTCATGGCTCGCCACCCCTGTAGCGTGATGTCGGCAAAAGAGTATGTCGTCATGCCACAAAAAGCAGAAGTATCTAACCCAAAAGCCAAGCTACATCACTATGTTGCAGCGTCTAAACCGTGGTATTTCCGATATGGCTGGCAGCATATCCTAGCCTCTGATTTGTCGCACAGCCTCTAACAGAGAGGCACCCATAATATTGAGCCAGCATAACTATAAAATGAATCTCTCTAATTCTGTTATTCAGGGCCTATGGGTTGGCAGTGCACTGTCATCAATGGAGCATCTGTCCATAAAGTCTTTCCTAAAACACGGACACGAGTATCATCTTTACACCTATAACGCCGTTGACAACATCCCACAAGGCACTATCCTCAAAGACGCCAATGAGATTTTAGCCAAGGACAAAATTTTCACCTTAAAGCATGGCTGGGGGCAGGGTAGCTATGCAGCATTTTCCGATCTCTTTCGCTATCAGCTTCTTCATATAAAAGGAGGATGGTGGGCCGATACCGATGTTATCTGCGTCAAACCATTCGACTTAAACGCCAGGTATGTCATTGCTTCGAGCTTTGAAGGAGCATGGGGCTCACCAGCAAATAACTGTGTTATGAAAATGCCTGCGCAGAGTAAGCTGAGCCATCATCTAGTCAACACTGTTGCCCAATATCATCAGAATCGCCAGGCTAATCTTACCTTTACTAGCCTAGGGCCACAGCTCCTTCAAAAAGCGGTTGCTGACCTGAATCTCTCAAAACACGTCGTTTCTTGTTACCACTTTTGCCCCATTAGCTGGCGGTCAGTAGAAAGTCAAATTGCCTACTACGAGGCAGCCTCTTCGCTGAGCCGACAGTACACAAAAGCCAAAACATTACTAAGACTTATTCTCAAACCCTGGATACAATCTGACCGCATCACAACTAATACATATGCAATTCATTTGTGGAATGAAATCTGGCGCTCCAAGCAACTAGATAAATCAGCCCAGTATCACCCTAGCTGTCTGTATGAACAGCTCAAAGCAAAATATCGCACAGGCTAAACCACATAGGCTTCCGCCTCTCCCCAGACCTTCAAAAACAGGTCTCTATCCTATTACTTTCTACTTTCTGCAATGAAGAAACCACTTATCTCTGTTGTCATCGCAGCCTATAATGCAGAACCCTGGCTGGCTGAAACCCTAGAGTCTGTTATGGCTCAAACTTGGTCAAAGGTTGAAATCATCGTTGTAGACGACGGCTCACAAGATGGAACCTTAGCTGTCGCCAAACGATACGAATCGCCTCAAATCAAAGTAATTTATCAGGAAAATCAAGGGCAGTGCGCCGCCTCAAATCGCTGTTTACAGGCAGCTCAAGGAGACTTTATCCAGTATTTAGATGCAGATGACTTGCTGGCACCAGATAAGATTGAGCAGCAAATTCAACGGCTCCTTCACAACCCACCAGGCTATATCGCAAGTGGAGCATGGGCTCGGTTTTATCATTCAATTCAAGCAGCCAATTTCAAGGTGGAGGCACTGTGGGCAGATTTCTCACCTGTAGACTGGTTGCTATGTGCCTGGCAAAATCATTTGATGATGCATGGGGCAGCTTGGCTACTGCCCCGAGATATTGTCGAAAAAGCAGGCCCTTGGGATACTCGCTTATCACTCATCAACGACTTTGATTACTTCTCAAGGATAATTTTAGCGAGTAAAGGAATTCTCTTTTGTGAGGGCGCACGCACCTATTATCGCTCAGGCTTAGAGAGTAGCCTGAGCGGGCAAACATCTACTGCTGCATGGCAGTCAGCCTTTCTAGCGCTATGCAAAGGAACAAGTAACTTGCTTGCCAAGGAAGATAGCCCATTGGCAAAGCAGGTCTGCGCCAATGTCTTTCAGCGGTTCATTTATGAAACCTATCCTGCCGTACCCGAGCTACGAGCAGCGGCGGCACTAAACGTAAAACAGCTTGGCGGCGCAACCATACAGGCGCAAGGAAGTCCTTGGTACAACAAAGTATCGAAGGTTTTTGGCTGGAAACAGGCTAACCACCTACGCAATTATTTTCGCAAGCAACAGCAGCTGTTTGCTCGAACTTAAGTAGCCAAAACGCGAAAATTATTAGCTTCAGCTCCACTGCAAAAGTACTATGGCAAAGATTTTAATTTTGATTGGTGGGCACCTTTGTACCGCGCCTCGACCACAAAAAGAAGCCGCCGCCTTTGCCGCCGCTGGCCATGAGGTCACCGTCTGTGGCCTCTGGTTCGATGCTGCTTTGGCCACGCGCGATCGCAAGCTAGCCAAACAACAACCCTACCGATTCGACATTGCACTAGATTTTCGTCCCGGTCAATCTGAACTCACCCGCTTGCAGGTACGCATGCAACATCGTCTAGCCAGGGAGGGGTTCCAGTACTTCGGTGTATTTTCACCCGCTTTATTGGGATATGGAGCCAAAGCCCTATTGAAAACAGCACACCGAGCTCAAGCGGAGCTGACTATTGTGCATTCAGAAGCCGGATTGTGGATTGGGAAACAACTCATTCAAAAAGGTCACACTGTTGGGGTTGATTTCGAGGATTGGTTTTCGAGAGATCTGCTACCCAGTGCGCTCAAAACCAGACCGGCCGGGCAAATCCAGCAGTTAGAAAAATATTTAATGCAGCGGTGCGCGTTTAGGCTGACCACATCGCAAGCAATGGCCAATGCCTTGTCAGCAGCTTATAACGCAGCTCCCCCCCAAGTTATTTACAATGTGTTTCCCCGCGCTGACGGGGTAGAACCCAAATCCTCAGAGCGACCAGCCCCTCTAAAGCTGCACTGGTATTCTCAAACGATTGGGCCGGGTCGCGGTCTAGAAACACTATTTTCTGCGATTCCTTTTTTGAACGAAGCCGTTGAAATTCATCTTAGAGGCAACTATCCGCCTAGCAGTCAAGCTTGGATGGAACCACTCATTCCAAACGAATGGCGATCGCGCGTAATAGTTCACCCGTTAGTGAGCAATGCCGAGCTGCCGCTACGAATTGCCGAAAACGATATTGGATTAGCGCTGGAAATGTCCACCTGTGATAGTCGCCATTACACCGCCACCAACAAACTATTTCAATACATGCAGGCCGGACTCGCCGTGATCGCATCTGATACTGCCGGGCAGCGAGAAATCATGAAACAGGTGCCGAACATAGGCATCCTCATGAGTGGCAACAGTCCTGCTGAGCTGGCTGCGGCTATCAATCAATACAATCAGAATCGCGCTCAACTCCAGCAGGCAAAGCAGGCGGCTTATAGAGCGAGTCAGCAAACATTCTGCTACGAAACTCAGGTGCCCGCACTGCTATCGACCTTAAATCAGGCCCTGTCAGCTAGTCCACAACTACACGAAATCGAATGTAGCCAAACGCATTAATTGGCGTACCATCGCCCGTAGCGTTCGGCACATCGCTCAAATCCACCACCACAGCGCCGTTGTCATTAGGGCCACCGCAGTTAATGGTGACCCCTAATTCTGCACTTGGGTCTACCGTTGGCGGAAAGTAATAGCCACCGATGCCATCGTCATTACTAGGCGTATCCAAAATTTCATCGCCGTCGTTGGCATTGGTCAGCGCCACATCTTGAGTATTGAAGCTGAGCAAAATACCTCGGTCGCCAGAGCCAGCAGTGCTGCCGTTGAAGGCGGTGGCGTCGAAGGTGGTATTGGTGGGAATGCGATCGCAAACATACACATCCTGCGCCGCCACACCCCCGTTAGATAAAAACGAAACCGTATACTCCAACGTATCGCCTGGCAGCGTAGTAAAGCCACTCACCGCAGTCGCACTATCACCCCCCGTAATCCCAGTAATGTAGCTTTCTACCGTCCCACCACCAGCAGTTTCAGCCGCTGTACCCCCAGGCCAATTCACCTCATTGTCATCCGTGGTATTCACGTCGACATAAAAGGTATCAAACAGTTGCTCACCCGTTAGGCCACGGTTAATCGCCGTAATCCGCTTCGCTAGCACAACATCCGGAGAAGCCAACACCTCAAACCGAGTCGGGTCATCAATCGTCCCCGTATCAGGGTCATCACTGGGGAACATCGCTGGGCCAAAGGTCACTTGCGCTTGGTTATCAATAGGGCCCACAGGCGCAGTTGCACTCACATCCACATCAGCCGTAAAGGTCACACTATTCGTAACGCCGCCTACGCCAGTCGGAATCGAGATTCCACCAATACTGAGCTGATTCCCCGTAAAGGTCGTCACCGCGCCACCGCCAGGGGTAGCATCACTCAGGCTGCCCGTGTCAAATGTAATATTGGCATCGGTCAATATATCGTCAAAGTCCACCGTAATCGCTGTACCAAAGCCGTTAAAAATTTGGTATGTATAGGTCACCACACCATTGGGCAAAGCCGTATCAACGTTGACATCTTTAGTGATAGCTGGCGGCGTGCAAGAAGTTGCGTCAAACTTACCATTGGCCATGACAGAACCGACATTGTCTACAACCGCATCCGCCTGCGCTAAATCTACAGAGAACAGTGAATTACCACTACCTCCATTTTGGTAAAAGTAGCTAATCCCACTGCTGGTTGCCCAAGAACCGCCTGCATTAGAAGGCAACGTAGCACCTGTTGTAGTCACAACACTCGCCGCACCACCTGTTGTCGAAATGCGATAGAGATTCCCATTCTTGACCCCGTACAAAAAGCCATCAACTGGATTGAAGTTAAGATCAAAAATCGTGCCAGGTAAACCTGTTACAGAGAACGTTTCAAACGTCAGACTACCGGCACTAGGCGTGTTACCAATGTTAACGACTCTAAGTGTATTGGCATTGGCCAAGTTGTAATAGTTGCCGCTGCCATCAATGACACCGTTATCCGGAGAACCTGAATCTAAAAAGGTACCCGGTGACCCCACTAACTCGGCCCTGCCAAGATTATCAATCGTGCCATCAGCGCTGATTCTCACAAAATCATGTTCTGCGAACCCTAGCGAATCGTCGTCCGATTGTGCATAGAGGTAGCCATCTAGCGGATTAAAAGCCATGCCGTTGACTAAAATCGCCGAAGAAAAGGTTGGAGCGCTCGGGGTAACAACAGGCGAAAATATCAGTGTGTCCGGATCAAAAATGTTGAATGACGAAGGCGTGCCAATCACGGCATACGCGGAGGTATCGCAGGCGAACGTTGAGCCAAGCGGGGCGATCGCAACTTGATAATCTTCTACTTCACCACCAGTGACAATCCCCGTCGGCCCAATCCCCGTCTGAGGACTCAAACGAAACCGAACATAGGTATCACCTGCCGTCGCCGTCGCCGGCACCACAAAACTCAAACTATTGGTACCAACACTCAACGCCTCATCTGTAAAAATCTGCTCGTCAGTACCATCCCAATCGCCATCGCCATCAAAATCTACCCAGGCATTCAAAGGCGCTGCAACAGATGAAACAACATCCAGCGTCACCGTACTGCCTACCCGCAATGTAGAGGTAAATGTCACCCCGTCCTCATCATCGCTGCCATCACCATCGCCAGTAATGCCATCATCACCATCCGCCAATACAGAAGGCTGACCATCCAGCTCAATGTTGACCCCACTACCCAAAAAAGTCACCCCGTCATTCACATGGGCAGCACCACCATCAGCTCGCAAAACCGGATAGCTGGCCTCCGCATCGCCGTGATCACACAGTGGCCCAAACCGCACAGCATCAATAAAGTTGCCCGTAGCATCATTACTATTTGCGGTCGAGACTGCCACTTACTCATTTCGCGTCTCGGTTTGGCCAGCCTTCTCGAGGTAGGTTCCCTGGTACTGCACCCAATCAGTTGAGTCAGTCGAAAAGGCTGTTGTACCAGTCACCGGATTAATCTGGGCAACCGTCCCACTCGAATCTCCAATCCTAAGATTCAAGGTATCGACCCCCGTTCTACCCCGGTGGGCAAACTGCCAGGTCAGAAGCGTGCCAGGCGTGGTAATCACATCTTGGAATAGCGAACCTGCTACATAAGCATTAATTTCAGCAAACTGATCGTCTTCGAGTGAAGGGCCCGCAATGGTGTTGTCGGTGCGCCACAGCTCAATAAAGTCATCGGCAGAGCTAGACCACCCCGGCACATCACCTTCAAGGTAAGCAGCAATTCGGTTTGATTCAAATACTTCAAATGGAGCAGGTGGCGTGCCATTCACAGCTGGCGTTTCAAAACTACCATTGACCAAAGCCACTTCACACTGCGCGGCAGCCGGCGGCAGCGGTGAATTAATGGTCAGCAAATAATCTTCTACTTCACCATCAATCGCCCCGCCTGTTGAGGTAAGCCCATCTGCCGAGCTAAAGCGAAATCTGGCATAGGTAGTGCCTTCAACAATGTCTACAGGAATCGTATTCCAGGTCAAAGTAGCCACAGTGCCACCGCTCGCTACTGTCGCCGTCACTTGCTCATCATTATCAAAGCTACCGGACTGATCAAAATCAATCCAACCCGTCAAAAAAGCCGGATCGGTTGTGGTATTTGTCACCGCAATATCACTCACGGTATAGCTCGTAGCATCCGAGCGTAGCAAAGGCAGCGTTATATCACCTTCGTCATTTCCACTATCGTTATCAGCAGTCGCTGCGATGTTCTGCTGCGTGCCATCATCAGCATCTGGCGCGGTGCCAATCGCTAAGTCTGCCGTAATGATGTGGTTTGGTCCGCCCTCTGCTTCAGTGGTTACATAGTTCGTATTATCGGCAGCCGCAGCCCCTGTATCTGGAGCATCGCCATAGTCTCTCAAAATCGGATCATCTGTTGTTCCGATAATGACTGCCGATGTCCCAACCGTGGATGTCCCGTACACATAAGTATCAATAAATCGCCTGTTACCTGTATCAAAATCCCAGGTATGTCTTGCTGCAGGCGTAGAAGAAAGTTCACCATTAGGTAGCGTTGTGGTTTCGCCTAACAGCGTGAAGTCATCCCAAAAAACAAGCGTGTCTTGAAGAACACCTGATATCGACTCAAAAACGGTAAGGCCATCATCTACACCGCTCCCGCTGGCCTCTGCATCACCCGCAACAAAGTGAAACTCACCAAGGCGTACAGATAACTGAGCAGGATAGGTACCTGGCAAAAGGACATCACCATTGTTATCTCTACCATCCCAGGTAACACTGTTCACCCCTGGGCTTACTACAGTTTCACCAAAAAGATATACATCGCCTGGTGCATACACGCCGTCTTGGTTAGCATCGATAATAATGGAGTACGTACCTTCAACATCCGTTTCAAACGAAAATTCACCGGTATCTTGAACACTTGTTACCCCAGGTGAAATGCTGTTATCAACCCCTTGATCATCCGTAAACTTAAACCTGGAAACGTCAGGAGGTAATGTAGGCCTGGGCCCCACAAGCGATGGATCCGGCGGAGAAAGGTATAGTGGATAGAGGGGAGCCACACTATCGTCAGCAAAATCCGCGCTCAGTCCACGGTTGGTATCAAGACCTAGGTTATTCGCCAAAATCTCATAGATAAAACCAGCAAAGTCGTTGAGATCCAGCTGCCAAACGTAATTTTCGCCTGGGCGTCCACCCGGTACTTTAATGTAGTAGTTGGTATCAGCATCTGCAGTAAAGCTGCCTGCATTAAAAGCCCAGCTGTACGCGTAAATTCTGCCTTGCTCATCGGTTGGATCCACTGGAGTGGTTGTTGTGGGTGTCACGGTGACATCTACCCGTCGCAAAATGTCGCCATCGTTGATGATAGTGTTACCACTGGTAATCGTTTCAGAATCGTTATATAGCCTGACTTCATAGGTTCCTGGTGTAGTCAGCGAATATTGTGTGGGTGTTGTAAGCGTTCCAGTCATGGAATTGTTGCAAGCAACGTTCCCATCTGGCAGAGACTCCGTCAGCACTTGGACACCTGTTGTAGGCACCAGCGTGGGATCTATCGGATTGGGAGATGTTTCGTAAATCTCTATACGAACATCGTTATCGTCACTATCACCACACAAAGACACATTAATAACTTCGCCAACAGATAGAATATCTACATAAATAGCGTGATTAGGCGAGAATATACCAGAACTTGGGCTTGTAAAAGATATGTCTTGTTCAAACAGTGCCTGATTGGTTCCTATCTGCGCATGGCCTTCCGCCTGTATAGGTTTCGCCATACCTAGGAATGCTGATAGCCCTAGCGTACTAGCAAGCATCACCCTAGAAAGCACTTTTCGAGTCCCGCTGGGTGAACCATCACGCTTTTGAGCTGTGCTGGCAGAAGCGAAGTTATTAGAATAACTGCTAGAGCTAGAGAAAAGAGGTAGATGCTGGTTAACCACAGGTTTCAAAATTTAGAGAACTGTTTTATGAACGATGGCAAGATTCTCCCGTTGGGAGAGCGCGTCAACTCATCATTCCCCCCTGTTACATCCGAGCGGAGAGCAAATAAACTGAAATATCAATTTTTTTATATACATTCACTACTCACAGCACACACCACACACAAAAGCGGGACAGCGTAATCAATACACCGTCCCGCTTTCATGTAAATGGGCTCAAAGTTTTAAAGGCGTCTTAATCAACCAATACAGTAAAGCGAATATAGCCAAAGGAACTCGTAGGCGTGCCCGGACCTGTTGCATTAGCAGCAGGGCCCGGAACCTCTACATATACGCCCCCTTCATCCATGCCAGCACCTGGAGTTGGGCAAGGCGCTGGCGGTGTCAGCGTATCTGCAAATTTCTCACCTCGGTCTGTGCCGGGCGCATCGCTCGCATCAGTCAAAGCACTTTCATCGCCACTATTCGCACTGCCCAAATTGATTAACAAAGAGTCTGCAACGTAGCTAGTGTTCGGTGGAATAAGGTCACAGATTTTGATGTTATTAATCGGGGTATTGCCATCCGAGAGAAAGTAAATAGTGTAGTCAACTTCTTCACCGGGTTCTGCGGGAGCGGCGATCGCACCTTCCAAATATGTCGTCGCGGGTGCAACCGGGTCAGGCCAATTCAGCGAATTGTCGTCATTATTCGCCACACCATCGTCTACAAAGGTCGTAAAGTCAGTCGTCCCGACCCTAGTAACACGCTTCACTAGCTGTAGGGCAGGCGCAGCCGCATCAATGTTGATCGCGTAGTCTTCCACTTCACCATCTGGCGCAGCACCTGTAGAGGTGAGCCCAGTTTGCGAGCTATAGCGAACACGAGCGTAGGTAGCGCCCCCTGTCGCGCCGAACGGCACTTGCACGGTCACAGATTCTGTTCCACCAGTAGATGACACCGGAGTCAACGGACCATCGTCTTCAAAATCACCATCACCGTCAAAGTCAACCCAGATAGTGAGTTGCCCCGTACCCTGAGTCGTCACATCCCAGGTGTAGGTCTCGCCAGCAACAAACGTCTCGCCGTGTAGCGAAGTCGTCGTCATCCCATCATTCACCACAACAGCATTATCTTCTGTTGAACCATCTTGGCCAAAGGTCGTTTCAGTATCTACCGCTGGTGACCCTGTGCCTAAGAAGATAGTTGGCGCAGCGCTCACAACGTGACTTGGGCCTCGGCCCGGTGCAGATTCATAGTCTCCTACGGCTGTACTTGCCGCCGCGTCAGGCGCATCACCATAGTCCACATTAGCAGCCCCAATCGGTGCAAACTGGCTGCTGCTCGCCTCCCGTTCAAACACAGGTGGCCCCGCAAAGTCACCCGGCGTAATCCCTGTACCATCTGCATTGTCGACAGTGTTAACGTTGTTGCCAGTGCCAAGGTCACCACCGTTATCGAGCTGCGCGTTCTGTCCATCGACCGCAGTAGTGTTACCCAATACAACCGTAACGTTAGTCCCTGGCGCAAGGTTGGTATTGGCCTTCACAGGTACCCGAACAATAATGTAGCCACCTACCGGAATCGAACCATCATTCGGGAAAGCCGCGCCCGCCACCGACGCAGCAATATCACCGGTCGTATCCCCACCAGCATCAACTGAAATGCTCAGGGTAGTAGCCGCAGTAGGAGAACCAGTGCCATCGTTATACTCAATAATTTCAATAGGATTGTCGGTCGCGCTGAAAGCCGCATTGGTAACACCAGCAGGCGCACCAGGAATAAAGAACTGTGTTTGGTCATTACCTGTATTAGTGATGCGATATTCAAAGTAGACCACATCGTCAGAGCCAATGACAGTATCACCTTGGGCTGGGCCTGCATCCGTCACACTAGCCGGAGCCTCTGTAGGCACCCCCTCATTAGAAACTGCAATACCCGCAACTTCTAAAATAGTCAGCGTCACTGTATTAGAGTCCACTTCAATCTCTACGCCCGCATTATTCGGGTTCTCAAACGAACCGTGGGCAGTGTTATCGATGGTGATGCCAGGGGCGGTCAACTGTGCCAAAGCAGGAT
>JBHJIY010000197.1:0-9150 GCA_050042985.1 Phormidesmis sp.
TATGCGCAGTTCTCGCAGGGTGATTTCTTCCTCGGTTGTCAGGGTCACTCGTAGGGGCGCAGCCATAGGGTTTGTAAAATTCAGAGGTATTTTCTCTATTCTACAAAATTATCCTATAAAGTATTAGCCTGACCTACTTAACAACGGTTGCCCGTGCTGTCGCCAGAAAACAAGAAAGGCTTCTAATAGCCTATTCACATCTAACTCACCATCGGATTGCAGCCATGTAGGACTGATCTGCGGCAGACTGTCTTGAGGACCGCTTGCAAGCATCCGTGGCAACACTTCTTGATAAATACGGTTCGCAACGACAACACCTCCATCAGAAGATCGACGTAGCAGACCTAAATCTACTAGATAATCTCGATCATCTAACGGAATTTGCTCCAATTCTTGACCTGCCATGAGTGGTTCCATCACCGCACGAATCTGAGAATCTTCTAACCGATGAGACAAACTATCTAAATGAGTTTCCCGTCGTCGAATCAAAATTTCTTTAGCCTGGTGAATATGTTCGGCAGTAATCAGCGTGTGTTCGTCAGATAGTATTTCTTCAATAACTTCCTTAGCCAGGGCATTTACAAGCCAAGGTTGACCTTGAGTAAGGTCGAATGCAACCGACAGCGCCTCAGGTGTAAACAGTTGACCAGTTGAGTCAGTATGCTGTTGATACAGCTGGCTCACTTCCATCTGGGTAAAATTGGTCAGTGTTAATGAACGCACCTTTACGTTGAATGGACTGGCCGTTTGCAAACGTGTGCGACCTCCAGAAGTAATTTTATAATCTCGCACGTCTCGCAGACCAATTAAAGCGAGAGAATGGGGAAAATTATCAGGTTTTCGAGGATAGCCATCTCTCAACTGCCTGAGCATTGATAGCAGAGCGTCATCCATCAAAGAATCAATTTCATCGATGAAAATAACCAACGGTTTTGGGCAGGCCTGGCACCAAGCCTGCAAGGCAGCTCCAATTCTACTTCCCTCTACTTTGGGCCAGGGGGGTGGCTGCAACTCAGGCGGCAACCACGCGCTAGCAGCCTGTCGCCAGGATTCTAAAATATAGACTTCTGCCTTGTCAGGATTATGGCTGAAGGGCTGTCCGACTTCAGCAGAAACCATAATAGCGGCATAGTTTCCTTCTGCTGTAAGCTGCTGAGCTAGGGCCAGCATAGCAGTGGTTTTTCCCGTCTGGCGCGGCGCGTGGATAACGAAGTAGCTCTCTTGAGCAATCAATCGGTCGAGAGGCGGTAGGCGCTCTACAGCCGGTATCATATAGTGCTTATCCGGACGACACGGACCAGCGGTATTAAACCATTTATGCATAGATGGTCTTAGACGAAACACATTGAAGTAATAGTAACGGCTTGGCAAGCAACTTTACCGTTGGTTGGCAGAACTTGAGCGTAGCCAGTCCAATTTTTTTTTGCTGATATTCTTTTTTGCCGACGAAAGTCAGCCAACGGCAAAGTCAGACAGCTTACGCATGTAGTCTGACTGGTAAGCCAGCACAATTTTATCTTTCGGAATTCCCTTTTCGACTAGCTGATTGGCAATTCCAACTTCTGTGCCATCGTATTGAATCCAGATTTTGCCATCTTTTTGAATATCGAGATGGAGCAGGCAGCCATATACGCGGCGGCGATTTTCCCACCCAGCATTGATGAGTTGATAGTGATCACGTTCTTGATCAAAAACGGTTTGGCGAACAATTTCACCATAGGCTGGCGGGACTTGAGCATAGTCAGTCAAGATGCTTTTTATAATTTGCCGATAGCTGTCTAGGGTATCCATTGCACAATCACCTCATCTTCTGGATTGAAAACAACAATTTTTATCTGATATTCTCTCAAGCTGAGCTGCGGAAGCTGGCGACCAAAGAAGCTTTCATAAATTTCTAGCGATACTCCTAAATACAGAGTTCTTTCTGGCTCTTTTAGCTTTAAAGCAACCCTATAGTTCAAATATTGGCCCAACGCCGTATGGAATTCAGAGACAGCTGAAGGCGCAACGAAACTTTTAATTTCTACAGCGATCTGCTGCGTGTCTTTAGTTGCCGCAATCAACCGTTCGGCACCCAAGTCTACCTGTAGCTGGCCATCGGCAAGATCGACTGTGAGTGGGTCGTGAGTAATTACCCAACCGTCTTTTTGTAAGGCTACTTTTACTGCCTCGTGAAAAATATCTCTAGCAGGCATAGTTTAAATTTGTGACTTCTTTATTTTACAGGCATACCTAACTTAGGCGATCCCATGTTGCCAGCAGCCAGCAAAGTAAAACGAGCGCTTGCTCACATAGCATCGTACGCTTGCAGTTCAAATCGGTCTAGCTTCATCGTTCCTTCTAGCACTTGCACGATCTTCGCCTCATCAAAACGCGATTTCAACAATGCAGTCGTCTCCGCAGTCAAATTGTTCAACTCGCCCTCTGTCTCCGGCGCACCCCACAGCGGATAATCTGCTTTCAGCCACAGCACCGTGCGATAGTCCTTCTGATCTAGGGCAGGCGCAATCGCAGCTGTAAGGTCCGCTGGGTCTGTTGCCAGCACATCAATATCAAAACCATCATCCGCGCTGTAACTTCTATCCATGTAGTACACCAACCGCAGCACATTGCCCCAAGCGCGGGTATTCATCACGACCAGTACAGGCTCACTCGTCTCAGGAATATAGCCATCGCTCAACGTGTGAAAAATTTGGCGATCGCGGCCCACAAAGTCCCCTACATTCACCGCCAGATACACCGCCAAAACTCCAGCAGTCAAAACCTCCCGCCATCGCCCAGTTCCAAACTCCAGCCAAGCCGCCACCAACAGAACACAGCCCGGCAACGCCACAATCGTCGACCGCCCCCAGCCAAATCCCAACGTGTATTTATTCGTTAGCACATCAATCCCCAAGGCCACACCCAACGGCAACAGCCCCAGCAGCAGCACAATCATCAGCACCTGATACTGCCGCCGCCGATACAATCCCACGACGCAGAGCGCCAAAAAACCAATCACACCACAACCTACTGCTACCGCAGTCGGCTTAATCGGGTCTGCAATAGGAGCCATCCCTGTCGTCAAATGCCCCAAAAGCAAGTGGTTCCCCAGCGTCTGTGCTAAATCTTTGCCGTGTGCTAGCACTGACTGCAAAGGACCGCCCACCGACGAAATTTGGTTCAGCACATCACTACGATTGTTGATTTGCTGGCGCACACCCCATAACACCCAAGGCATAAACAACAGGACTCCCGAGCCTAGCGTGAGGCCATGCTGAAACCAGCGCCTACGATCTAAAAACAGTGCCAACGCCGCCAACGCAAAGAGCCAATAGGCAAAAAGATATTGCGTGAGAAGCCCGGCAGTCACAGAAAAGACAACAAGAATCCTAAATAACCAGACTGTTCTTTTCGTCGTTATTTCTTTTTCTTTATGTCTTTGCTGCCCCGTGTCACCATTTTGCAGCGCAGGCTCATTTCCCAACACTATTAAAAAACAGAATCCACTCAACAGTGCCCAGAACACCATCCCGGTATACATTCGCAGATTTAGAGAATGGGCTAGAAAAAACGGATTAAGCGATAGCAGCGCCGTAAAAATTAATCCACCTCGCTTACCTAAAATCCGACGTCCTAAAAAGTAAGCCACGACCAAAACAGCCAAGCTCACCAGCAGCACCAGACTGCGCAGTACCCCTTCAGCATTACCGAATAGTCGCATCCAAAGATGTTCACCTAAGTAAAACAGCGGCGGATGGGGATCTCCCAGCGTTCCTTTCACCACGTCTTTGACCGTGCCCAGCACACCTGAAAGTCCCTGCGTAGGGGGAATGTGCAATAGCGGTGCAAAGTCACTGACCGAAAATGGTACATTGTCCGGTAGGCGGTAGGCGTTTTTTTGCCCAGAAGAGAGCAGTACGGAAAGGACTTCGTCGTACCACAGTTCGCGTTTGCCAACCCAAATCAAACGCAGGCAAGTTCCTAGTGCGATCGCCACCCACAAAACAACTTCAAAAACCGTTATTTGGCCCGTTATTTGGCTGTGCGTAGACTCATCATCGCTCTCAGTATTCAGCTCAACAGGCATATTACTCATAGCGCTTCACCTTGCACACAACTTTTACTGACAGACATATTTAGCCAAAAATGCGTGATTTGACAGCGCTAAATTCTGGCTGATTTCTTTTAACGCTGAAGGGCACAGCAGTGCTGATGCCCCTACCTGGATATCTCACCATTGGGATCTTTTCTACTGTCTACCGGACGCTGCTCAACGCCATAGGTATCGCGGACCAAATACAACGGGCGGCCTTTCACCTCTTCATACACCCGGCCTAAATATTCACCTAAAATGCCCAAACTCACCATCTGCACCCCGCCCAAAAACAGCACCGCCACCATCAAAGAGGCATAGCCAGGCACATCGATACCAAAGAAAACAGTGCGTAAAAATAAATAGCTACCGTACAAAAACGAAAGCATTGCAAACGTAATACCCACATAGCTCCACACCTTCAGCGGCGTCGCGCTAAAAGAGACAATGCCATCTACCGCAAAATTCCACAGCCGCCAATAATTCCACTTCGTCTCTCCGCTGTAGCGCGGGTCGCGGTCGTACAGTACTTCTGCCTGTCGATAGCCTACCCAGGCAAATAAACCCTTCATAAAACGAGTCCGCTCCGGCAGGCGCACCAGCACCTCCACGACTCGCCGATCGAGCAAGCGAAAATCGCCTGTATCTTGAGGGATCGGCACCCGGCTCATCTTCCCAATCACCCGGTAAAACGCATTCGCCGTCCACTTTTTGAACCAGCTTTCACCTTGGCGCGATCGCCGCTTGGCATACACCACGTCATACCCCTCCTTCCATTTCGCCACCAGCGTTTCAATCAACTCTGGCGGATCCTGCAAATCAGCATCAATCGGGATCACCGCCTGCCCACGGGCGTAATCTATCCCTGCACTCAGCGCCACTTCCTTACCAAAATTGCGAGACAGCGCCACTACTTTAATTCGATTATTCCGTTCCCACTGCGCCCTCAACCCTTTCAGCGTGTTGTCATGGCTACCATCGTCTACACACACAATTTCATAAGCCAGGCCAAGCCGGTCTAGCACCGCTTCCAACCGGCCAAACAAATAGCCAATATTCGACTCCTCGCAGTACAGCGGCACCACCACAGAAATTTCGACAGCCGTTTCAGCATTCTTTTCAGACATTCTCTTTAAACGTGAAAGACGACATCATTTTTCGGCAAAGGTGTCCCTTGGAACGAATCGTATCTTAAAGCCCGTACTTTAAAGATTGTGCAACCCACTCGTCAGTCGGGCAATCTGCTGTTAAGTTTGCACTGTCGCATTCATTGCACCTACACCGCTATACCGCTGCCAGTATCAGCTTTCCCAACCGTTCACACACTTCTTTGCCATGACTCACGCGCTGCTTACACCGCCGGAAGGCCCTCTAAAGGTTCCAACCACCACACCCGCAGCCGAAGTCACTTTTTCGCTTATCATCCCCACATACAACGAAAGCGGCAACGTCGGCAAAATCGTAGCGCAGCTGGCCACCTTATTAGATGGATTCATCCCTAGCGATTACGAACTCATCCTGGTCGATGACGATAGCCCAGATCTTACCTGGAAGGTTGCACAAAGCCTGACTGAGCGCTACCCACAGCTTCAAGTAATGCGCCGCCAAAAAGAACGGGGCCTTTCTTCGGCAGTCATTCGGGGCTGGCAGGTTGCCCGTGGCAAAGTTTTGGGTGTCATCGACGCGGACCTTCAACATCCACCTGAAGTACTGCTCAAACTATTGCAATCCACACTCGATGGCGCAGACCTAGCGGTCGCAAGTCGTCATGTGGAAGGCGGCGGCGTCAGCGACTGGAGCGTTATTCGCCGGTTTTTATCACGCGGAGCGCAGGTTTTAGGGTTAGTGGTCTGCCCTGCTGTGGTGGGACGAGTGACTGACCCGATGAGTGGTTACTTTATGGTGCGGCGAAGTGCGATCGCCGGTCCACATATGAACCCTGTTGGCTACAAAATTCTGCTGGAGGTCATCGGGCGGGGCAATATTGGCGATATTGCCGAAGTAGGCTACGTCTTTCAAGAGCGAGAGTCGGGCGAAAGCAAGGTCACCTGGAAGCAATATGTGGAATATTTAGGCCACTTGGCCAGGCTAAGGTCTCAAGGACGCATCGGTCGCCTGCGCCAAAAGTTTCCGACCAAGCGATTCTACCGCTATGGCCTGGTAGGACTCAGCGGCGTCTTCGTCGACATGGCTATCATGTACCTGCTGTTCGACGTTGTAGGACTAGGCCTCACCACCAGCAAACTCATCGCTGCCGAAGTTGCCATCATCAGTAATTTCCTTTGGAACGACGTCTGGACCTTTGCCGACCTTGTTGGCAAGCAAACAGGCTGGAGTAGCCGCTTCAAACGATTGCTAAAGTTCAATACCGTCTGTGCCATCGGCCTGTTCTTCGATATTCAGCTACTAAAAGTACTCTTCAACTGGGTCTTCAATCAAAGCCTGCCATATATCGCCAACCTAATTGCGATCGCAGTTGTTGCTATTTGGAACTTCTGGCTGAACCTAAAGCTAAACTGGCGCGTGACAGCTGTTCCAAAGCAGGGACGCTAAGCATCTTCTAGCTTCAAACGCTGTAGCAGCTCAGCTCGAGTCAGCGACTTTTTAACGATGCTTTCTTTCTGGGATTTTGCTAGCCGCTTTAACCTGTACTCCGCTTTGGATGCCAAAGAACGACTGCCTAATTCAACTGAATAAACCAGCTGCAAGGGGCCTTTTGCTCGTAGATACTTTGCACCCTTTTTCCCCTGCTCATGCTCCGCAAAACGCTTCATCACATCTATAGTGATACCGGTATACAGCGAGCCTTGCCCGGTACGAACGAGATAGAGAAACCAAACGCGATCGCTCAAGAGTCAGTGGCTGATTTATGACGATCAACCGATAGGGAATAGCAGAATCGGTCGGCTCGGGAAATCGTTTCACCGTGCAAAATAGGCTCCTGGTTGAGCGTGTAGGTCGTGTAGCGATACACAATCAGCGGCTGGCCTAGCGGCACCTCTAAGTAGCCGCTCATTTCGTAGTCAGCGTGAGTACATTCGATGACCGCGTCGATATGTTCAATCGCGATCGCATTCTCCTCCAGTGTCGGAAACGTCATCTGCTGCTTCAGCACCTTACCCAAGTCCTTTCCTAGCTCCGGCAAAATATAGGTCACATCCACAGCCCCTGCTGCGCCATCCATCCGCAGCAGCTTCTTTTGCAGATAAGCCATCGACTTACTTGGCAGCCGCAACTTCTCCTGCACTTCGCTCGGCGGCCGCACCTTACGAAACATCAAATTATCAAATGTGAGCGCGACTCCCTTATACGCCAAATCCTGCTCCAAAAAAGTCAGCGGACTCGACAGAGAATAAGCCACCTTCTGCTGAGGTGTTACAAATACCCCTTTACCCTGACGCGACTTCGCCAACCCCTGACTCACCAAGTTTGCGATCGCCTGCCGCACCGTAATCCGGCTCACCTCAAAAGCCGCCATCAGCTGATGCTCACTCGGCAGCTTTTCACCAGCGGCATACTTTCCAGACTCTATTTGCGCTCGGAGCGCTTCCGAAATGCTGATATGTAAAGGAACAGACATAAAATCAACAAAGACCCAGCACTAAACATCCGCTCATAATCTTGCTGCTAGAGATTAAATATGCTAATCTCAGCTTGTCATAACAAGTGACTACTTCACAAATGACAGGTTCACAAGTAACAGGTTCACAAGTGACAAATTCAGCTAGCTTCTCTTGCTTAGCTTTTGCTCGCAAATTTTAGAACGTTAAGGTGTGCAATAGATGGTAACCGATACACTTCCTTCTTTGGCTAATAATCCAGCGCCAACCGCAACAAATCCGCGCCAAATTTTAGCAACAGCAGAGTTATCTGTACTTAACCAACGCTCCAATGTTGCGGGTACGCTTAGGTTCGCCACGCATCTTACCCTAATCGCGGTAAGCGGCTACTTCTGGGGTACTACTACAGGTTGGCTAGCGGCTAGCGCACTGCTGGTGCTAAGCGCAAACTTAGCTTTCATGTTTTGCGCTGTTCACGAGTGCGTACATCGCACCGCCTTTGCCAATGCCAAAGTAAACGATGCGATCGCCTGGCTAGCGGGCGTTCTCTCTCTTTACAACAGCACCTTTTATCGCCGCTATCACAAGTGGCACCACCGCTACACCCGCATAGAAGGCAAAGACCCCGAGCTACTAGACTTGCAGCCACAAAGCTGGGCTGAGTATCTTTGGGTGCTTAGCGGCATTCCCTGGTGGATAGGCAAAGTTAAAGGACATTTTAAGGTTGCAACAGGGAATTTGGACGGCTGCTACTACCTACCAGAGAACGCTCACCAGTCGGTAATTAAGTCAACACGATTACAGCTAGGAACCTATGGCGCGATCGCACTCATTTCTACTGCCCTTGGCCACCCTTTGTTTCTATTCACTTACTGGATACTCCCGCTCGCAATAGGTCAGCCGCTCCTACGATTTGTACTGCTCGCAGAGCATACAGGCTGCACCTACAACGACAACGCACTGGCGAACACGCGCACCACATTGACCCTGTGGCCGCTACGCTTTTTGATGTGGAACATGCCCTACCATGCAGAACATCACCTGTATCCTTCTGTTCCTTTTCATGCTCTGCCGCAGGCACACACACAGCTAAAAGCACACTTCACGACCATAGATCCAGGCTATGTAGGCGTAAACCGAGAGATTGTTCGTGACTTCTCCTAACAAACAGAGCGAGCCTCAACGGTTTGCGATCGCAAATTTTGAATTGCAGTGTGGCGTTATACTGCCGGCAGCCGAACTGGTCTATCAAACCTACGGAACGCTCAATGCTGATCGTTCTAACGTTGTTCTTTATCCCACCTCTTACGGTGCGCAGCACTCAGATGTTGACTGGCTCATAAAGCCGAGTGGAATCTTGGACCCAACAGAATGGTTTGTGATTATGCCAAATATGTTTGGAAACGGGCTATCTACTTCGCCGAGTAACTGCGAGGCAGCGAAGGCGAAAGGATTTTACTTTACGCACTTTGATAATGTGCGATCGCAACACGCTTTACTAAACAGCCTTGGCAT
>JBHJIY010000198.1:0-4977 GCA_050042985.1 Phormidesmis sp.
GATTAGCGCGTCATCTTCTAATCGTAACTTTAAGGGGCGGCAGGGGTCTGCTTCTGGGCGGACGCTGCTGATGAGTCCGGCAATGGTGGTATCGGCTGCGGTGACAGGGCAGGTGACTGATGTGCGCCAGTTAGCGCCAGTCGGTTAGTGCTGATATGCATATGGGCTTGATACACAGCTGGTGAATCTGGATAAGCGATCTTCCTGCGGAAGGGCTTGGCGATCGCGGCTCTCCTCGTTCAGGGTATCGAGCTGAAAATATAAGAGCTGCTCAAAGGTAGACGCTCAAGCGTGGTCGGCATTCAGATTTTTGTCTCATAACCCACATATAGGGTTTAGTTTTGACACGTAGATAATGAAACAAGTTGTAAGACAGGCTAAACGCGCAAAATTCGTTGCTTGTCTCGTCTTCTCCTATCTGTCTCAAAACGGTCGTTTGCGGCCAGTAGTACACACGCGATCGCAGCCAACAGCTTTTCAAAGTGACAGCTTATGTCAGCTATATTTAGGCAGAAAGTTTCTATCTAATCTGCTATTTAGGGGTTGCGCAAGCATAGCTCTCACGGTTCGCTCAAAATAATTTGAGTTCCAAAAATACAACGAAAGCAATGGGTTTCTAGATTATTGACAAACAGATAAAACTGTGAATTTTGTACTTCCGTGTCTCTGACCAATCAGTCAACTGAAAAAATAAACTAGCTTTACACTACATGTAGCGTTTTTGTATTTCTGGGAACCACTAAAGTAAATGAGCGAACCATGAGTAGCTGTCACCAGGGGCAATTAGGGCTGCTTCATTGCCTGAAACGGCGAAAACTCGTTAGAAATTGAACCTAAATTTGAATTCTTGGCAAAAATATAGTATAGAAAACCTACCCTGGAACCCTTTTATATCAATGCTTTTGGGCTAATTGCCCCACGTGACAGCTACGCTTGCATGACGCCATTTAGGATTAATAGGTAGAATATTTCCCTCTAATGAATAGTTATATCTCGCTTCAGTCTTTGGCACGCTAAACGCATAAAATTGACAATGAAATTCAGTCATATTGGCATACCGGTTACTGGCTCATTTGATGGTGAAATTGATCTACCGCATTTGAAAATGACAGTTTCAGACCATGAAAACAACAAATACGGTATTCAGTGGCAACGCTATTGGGACGAAGCCCCGTATCCAGATTTAGTGAAAACAGTTCCACACGTTGCTTTTATAGTCGAAAACTTGGAAGCAGAGTTGAAAGGGCAAAAAATCATTATTGAACCGAACTCGCCGAGCCCCGGATTGAAAGTAGCGTTTGTTGAAGTGAACGGTGCACCGGTAGAGTTGATGGAATATGAATGAATATCACCCTCATAAATAAAGTCAGCATTTCACGAATCATTTGCCTGTTGAACAAGGCAAAATATAACAATTGGTTGCAGGCTCAGTCGGTTCGCTCCTTGGACGTCTTTTGCGCTACGGCCTACGACCTCCGCTCCAAAGCCGCCCCTGAACCAAAGTGTTAAAGATATGTCTTACAATCTCTTAGACTTTTTAAGAAAGCTATTCTGAGACATGTTTTGAGACACAAATTGCCAGGATCCCAAAAGGTATACCTTCAGAGATACCAACATTCGTAGGCTCACAGTCAACTCTCAGGGCAAGGAGCTACAGGTCAATCTTGATGTGGCCGCCCCTGAAGGCAGCATCTCAGCCACACAGGTCGATATGGTTCACAAGTTTTTAGAACACGAACTGGCACGACCTATCGCCCTAGAAGTCAGCATCTTTCCGGTACAGGAATACTCCATTCGGCAATCGGAAGAAGATATTCAAAGCATTGAGCAGTCCAAGCAACCGTCAGCGGAAAGAGACAATGCTAGACCGTAGGTCCAAGCCCTATCGGTGCTTAGAAAAAGAAGCCGTCACTGCTTTCTCTAGTTTCCTGATTCCCTTTGGCGCACTCGCATCAATCTGCAAATCCGTCACGTAGTCATCGTGAGGATGCTTCATCGGCTTGAAAGGCTTCACCTTATTAATCACTCGATAGCTCAAGCGCTTCAGGCTAGGCCCAGCGCCCACTTCTTCCATCGAGCGGTTCTTCACACCTAAGTTACGCAAAATGTATCGATTCGCTTTTTGTACCAGCTCCCGCCGCCGCTGAAGCGGAGCCTGGTAGCTCGTCGTCAGCGACACATTCATCGAAAGATTCTCGATTCGGTGCGGCGCGTTGTGTGGCCAAGACACTACCGTACCCGGCGTCAGCAAAAACTGCTGCGCGTAATCATCAAACTCTCTTTTATAAGGCAGAAACTCCGAGACTTCGCCCGAATAAATCTCTTCCAAAAAGTCTTGTGGCACCAGCCGCAGATCCATCGCAGGATACACCCACAGCTTCTTTTGGCCGCTCATATGCCACAGCATATTCGGTGACTGGTCCATGTGGTAGTACACCTGCGCCCCAGGAGAGGAAATCAACAATGTCGTAAAGCTTGCTTTTGGGCCACCCAGCTGAGGACAGTGCTCTCCCACATAGTCGTACATGCCTTCTACAATGTCGGCATACTTTTTGCTGTACTTTTGCAAAAAGATTAGGTTCAGCCACAGGCTTCCTTTCTCCACAGCATTCCAAATCTCCTGGCCACTGCTATCGGGATGAATGTCTACACTTTGCCAATCGCTGCGAATAGTAGGGTCCGGACCCATGGTGAATGCCTGTAACCACTCGCGCGGGTAGTCATTCAGTACGTCGATTAGGGTGTCGCGCTGAAACAATGGCAGCTCGTGGTAGTCATGATGGAACAGCTGATTTTTTAGGCCAAAAGCAGCAAAGTCTTCTGTGCTCCAGCTGATTCGAGGCTCTGTGTAATCAAAGGTATCGTTTGCGAAGCGAGTATCTTGAGGAGTGGCGATCATGGAGATAAAACCTGAGCTTTTAAAGGAAGATGATTTGGAAGAAACAGAGAGTAGTTTTAGCGTTCAGTTTTGGCGTGGGAAGAGTACTGGCCTTTAGCAATCGCATCCTCAAGCGCTGCTACTAAAACAGACACATTTTCGTCGTTGAGCATGGTGGAATGACCACCGGGGACATCGCAAGTGTCTATATCACCCTTACAAAAAGGCGTCCAGCCCAGCAGCGGGTCGGCGTACTCTTCTATGTAGGGGCGATCGCTATGCGTGCCGTTACCTTCTGTCGCTCGAATCAGCAATAGCTGACCAGCGAACCTTTGCGTAGGATGGTAGTGCTCGTAGGCAAATACCAACACATCGCGAATAGATAAGCCATGGGTAATCATAGGCAGCGACCATCCTTGGTCTTGGCACTTCGTCAGCGCGATCGCTCGCCCATTTACCAGTGCCTTCTCCCACTGACTAAAGACCTCATAGCGCAGCACATTAGTTCCCTTACGCCATATTTTTTTGGCCTTTGTGAATGGCGTTTGCCCATCTAAAACAGACTTGCCTAGGCTAGCTAGTCGCTTTTTTGCCACCCGGCCCACCTTCTTTTTCGCGCCTGGAGCAGGAGCGTCCATCATCGCCAGTACCACCGTTTCACCTAGCTGCTCAAGCTGCAACGCAATTTCAAAAGCGACCAGCCCACCCGCACACAGTCCGCCGACAACGTAAGGCCCGTGAGGCTGCACCTGACGAATCTGCGTAACATAGTCTGCGGCCAGCGTTTCCATTCGGCTATGTGCCAAAGGTGCATCATCAGCGCCACGCGGCCCAATAGCGTACACAGTACGGGTGGTACCAGGTTCATCGATTCCAAGCTGGCGAGCTAAATTAATGTACAGCCCAGTATCGCCGTCTGCATCGTGCACTAAAAACAGCGGCGGCTTCGCTTTACCTAGCTTTAGCGGAACGATTGTTGTATCAGCCATTTGCGCAGACTTGTTCTCATCATCATCAGCCAGTATGGATGTCAGTCTTTTTGCCAATTGTTCAACTGTTGGCGCTGCGAAGATTTCTGTGATGGGCAGCTGACAGCTGAAGTCGGCCTCTAGCTGACTAAAGAGTCGCATTACCAGCAAAGAGTTGCCGCCTAGCTCGAAGAAGTTGTCGGTTACACTCAGTTCGTCTACGGAGAGAACAGAATGCCAGATGTTCACTAGCTTTGACTCTAGAGGCGATCGCGGCGCAACAATTGCGTTCCCGCCCTGCTGACGCTGCGGCATCGGCAGGGCCTTGCGATCGATCTTGCCGTTAGCATTTTTCGGCAGCTCGTCTAGCACGACTACCACCGCAGGCACCATAAAGGTCGGCAGTTTTTCTAGCATAAAGGCCTGCAAATCTGCCCGATTCAGCGTCTCGCCAGTCTTCATCACCACATACGCAACCAAGCGCTTATCGCCCGGCGTATCTTCTCTCGCAATCACAATTCGAGATTGAAAATTCGGATATTGATCTAGGCAGCTCTCAATTTCACCCAGCTCAATGCGATAGCCGCGAATCTTCACCTGAAAGTCCACCCGGCCCACAAACTGAATCAGGCCCGTTTCATCCATTTTCACCAGGTCGCCCGTTCGATACAAGCGCTCTCCTGGCACAAACGGATCATCACAAAAAGCCTTCGCCGTCTTCTCCGGCAGATTCATATAGCCACGAGTAACGCCCGGTCCGCCAATACACAGCTCACCCGCCTCACCTATCGCAACGGGCTGACAATCTTCATCGAGCACGTAGGTCTTCGCATTCAGCACCGCTCGCCCAATCGGCAGGTCTTCCGATCCGTCGTAGCCCTCTGCCACCGCATCGTACAAAGTGGTAATCACCGTCGCCTCGGTAGGCCCATAAGCGTTGAACAAACGAGGATAGTCACCCACTTTTTCGACCCACTGTCGGCAAAGCGTAAGCGACGCTTTTTCACCCCCAAACAGAAGCAGCCTGAGACTAGGCGGCAGCGTAATACCCAGCCTGTCAATACCATTGACCAGCTCGTGCCAAAAGGCTGTAGTGAACTGAATTACCGTGACGTTCTCTTGATCAATAAA
>JBHJIY010000199.1:0-45362 GCA_050042985.1 Phormidesmis sp.
GGTCATAGCGCTGCGGTTTATGTCGTCCGCTTCAGCCCCACTACCAACACCACCGCCACTGCGAGTCGCGATGGGACGGCCAAGCTCTGGCACAACGACGGTTCTCTGGTGGCTACCCTAGGTCATAGCAATGATGTTGAGGACGTTCGATTCAGCCCCGATGGCAACACCATCGCTACGGCGAGTCGCGATGGGACGGCCAAGCTCTGGAGCAAAGATAGCTCCCTGAATTGGCGAGAACTTCATCCTTGTTTGCAACTAAAGGGCTATTTGCAGAGCAGCCCTTTAGTTGAACAAGAGGAAGAACATCTGTGCGATTAGTTTTGAGAGGATTGACCGAGTTAAGCTTCATAAGCTTTTCTTCTCTAATCTCGATGTTTCCACAACCTTTGACGTATGACGCGGCATAAGTTGACGCTTTAGCGCGACTATTATGATTTATCCTAAAAGCCTTCTAGGACAAGATTTTAGGCTCTCTGTCGTCTCATACACGTTAGAAGTTCTGGGCAAGAGCGTTATTGGGGTAGTAGGGGTCGTGGGTTCAAATCCCGCCGCTCCGATCGGCAAAACATTTGCATAATCAAGACTTACGAGCGCAGACAGTGAATTGTCGGCGCTTGTCTTGTATTAGGAAATTTTTCCTTTGTAAGGTCAAGCGTAAATTGGCACTTGGGAAATAGCGCTTATGAAGGCGATAAAACTAGGAGCTGTAATTGATGAGCGCTATGAACTTCACTTGAAGGCAGGAAGGTTGGCTCAGTTGAAGTCATTGTAATGTTTGAGGAGGATGGCGATTCTTCAGAAAGTCTACAAAAATCGTTGGCTCCAACAACACAAGAGGTGCTGAAGTTCGGTCAGTTTAGAGCACTGATGCAGATTGCTGACAATTTCGACGTACCGCTACCACTACCCGATGCGTTTTGGCTAGGAGAAAGTTGACGCAGCTAATGCTAAATCCACGCATTTTTCTCTGGTTGAATGATCGACCAGAAAGTTAGAGCAAGGCGGCCATAGAAAGTTGCGCTAATCCGACGAACGAGCTTTTTCTCAATTTGGTGTCCTTGTGGGAAATCCAGATTAAGGGCCAGTTTGGCAAGCTATAGATGAGGGTGCCGTGGCAGACGGTGGTGCAGAAACAGCACGACGAGAATGGTCTGAAAATCTTATCGATCAGCGAATCTCATATTGAGCAATTGGGTTCATTTAGAGTTACATCATCGCGAGCCGTTTGATCGAATGCTAATTGCTCAAGCCCAGGTCGAGAAGATGAGTTTGAGCAGCGCAGATAGTGCGTTCAGTAGCTATGACGTGACAGTTATTTAGTAATAATTGTTAGCAAATAGAACGTTGGCAGGGTTTCAATCTATATTTTGCTATTAAGGCAATTCTATGAGAGAAATCTGAGCACTTGCAGGCGATGAGCGAGCCAGCCAATAACCAAAGTATCGAAATTAAAGAAAGCGCTGTTAGCAGTTCGTTGGTCCGAGCTTCGGCGATGGAGTAGGGCTCAAGAAAAAGGGCACTTTCGGTTTTGAGAAAAGTCTGGCTGTCGTCATTGGTATTGATCAGTATGTCAGCGGGCTTGCGCCATTGTGCTTATTAATCTCTAATGACCGCGTTTTCGCAAAGGCATAGAAGGCATAGTCATCTGCATACCAGCGTGCTAAATTCTCCTTGGCCTTGGTGGTCAACGATTTATCTAAAGGATGGCGGTTTTTATTCGCAGCTTTACTACTTAAGTCCGGTAGACTCGTTGCTTTGGGTAAGCCTAAGAGCTGCTTAAGGTTCTCAAAATCGCTCTCTAGGCTTTCCTGAAAGCCAATATAGAAAGCATCGCTTTCACGGGTTGTAAAGTATTCTGGTGAGCGAAACCAATCGGAGTAAAACGTATTGACATGCTCAATACTATTCATGGCCGATTCAGCCGCTAATCGAATCTCTGAATCCTCACAATACAGAGATTCGGCTAAATGATTAGCTGTTTCAAATCGTTTCAAGGCAGCGGTTTGCTCCACAATTTTGGAATGTTGCCAGTTATTGCGTCGGTGTGCTTTTTTATTGTTAAACGCACTGACAAATCGCTGTGCAGGTTCTCTCAAAAAAAAGAAAAATTTATCGCCCACAGGAATGTCGTCCAAGCGACAACTATGGCCTCTCAGATGAATACGATAGTGATCTGTCTCAGAGACTCCTTTGAGTGTTGCTTTTATAGCACTACCACCTGTTTTGGGAATGTGTAAAAAATTAACGATTTGGCCACCAAACAGTCTGTAGAGCCGTAGTTCTACTTTGCTGGCATTTATTCTTGCACGACGCTTTAGCAACTCTATCGTTGAAAGCTTTGATTTTTTTAGAGCGGTGAGCGTTCTATCTGTAAGTGTCATAGTAAATATTTCCGTCCAACCGACTATCTGAAAAACGACTAATTATTCTCTACAGGACTATAAAAGCACTGCTCATTAAGGGTCTTGAGTCAAATATGCCCATTTGACTTGGCTTATGTTGTGGCTAATTGGCTTATGATTGATGTACAACAGAGCTTATTCGTCTTCTAACACCTGAACTCTCGACTTTCTCTAAGCAACATCGTTGTTGGGGTGGTAAGGGGCGTGGGTTCAAATCCCGCCGCTCCGATGGCTAAGACATTTGCCACTAAAAGGGCGTTCCCTGAAAAGAGCGGCTTTTTCGATTGAAATAGGTTTTTGGATTTTCAACTCTACTGTTACGGTTTACTAGAGTTTATGCTCCTTGAAGGTAAAGAAACACTGGTGCGAGTTAGCTGAACGCTTTACGTGATCTATCTATAAGTAGATTGGGATGGGTAAGTGAGTGTTGTTCCTCACAGATTACTGAGCTGAGCAAGCGCAACTCTTATCACTCGTTATTCGTTGCAAATGGTCTATGCTTAGCCCTTTTCAATGTGTTTTAAGCTGTTTTGAGATGTTAAATCCTATTTTTAAATGTTTCGCGGCACGATTGCACTTCTCTCTCTCTACTATATATTGTGCGTACTTACACTGAAATGCTGCACAAGTAAGCAGTAAAAGTGGAGTGCTTCAATCATCATTCATTCGGAGAAAGGCATGGGACTCGAAGACCAATTGAAAAATGCTGTAGACACTGCTAAGGACAAAGTAGAAGACGTTGTAGGCAGCACTGGCGAAATCGGTGAGAACGTAAAAGATAAAGCGCAAGCCAAAATCGAGGAAGTCGCCTCTGAAGTAGAAGGTAAGGTCAGTGGGACAGTAGACAGCTTCAAGGACAAGCTTCCTGGCTAGATTTACGTGTCGTTCAATTGTTGAATTTGAGCGTCCAATATAGTCCATGCAAAGGTCTACCTAAGTTATTAGGTAGACCTTTTGTCTTCTCGATACAGCACCATTGGGTACAACCTCCTATGGCACAATATACGCAGTCCTAACAACTGTAGATTTAAGCCTGTGAGTATCGCCAAGCCACCCGCCCGTCGAGCTGTTTTCCCCTTCACTGCGGTAATCGGCCAAGAAGACATGAAGTTAGCGCTGATTTTGAATGTGATCGATCCTAAGATCGGTGGCGTTATGATCAAGGGCGATCGCGGCACAGGAAAATCCACTACCATTCGCGCACTCGCTGACCTTCTCCCAGATATTCAGGTCACTGCCGACGACCCCTTTAACCGTGCCCCTGACAATCCCGACGTGATTGCCGAGCGAGAAGGTGCAGAGGTTCCGACTGCCGATAAGAAAGTGCCGATGGTTGACCTTCCTTTGGGTGCCACAGAAGACCGGGTCTGTGGGACAATCGATATTGAGAAAGCCCTAGCCGAAGGGGTTAAGGCCTTTGAGCCGGGTTTGCTAGCAAAGGCAAATCGAGGCCTGCTTTATGTCGATGAGGTCAACCTGCTAGACGACCACCTGGTAGACGTGCTGCTTGACTCCGCCGCTTCAGGGTGGAATACCGTTGAGCGCGAAGGTATTTCCATTCGTCACCCAGCGCAGTTTGTCCTTATTGGTTCTGGTAACCCTGAGGAAGGGGAATTGCGTCCTCAGCTGCTCGATCGCTTTGGAATGCATGCTGAAATTCGCACCGTACGAGACCCAGAGCTACGGGTGAAAATCGTAGAACAGCGTACCGAATTTGACCAAGATCCTGAAGGATTCTCTACTGATTGCAAAGCGGAGCAAGACGCGCTGCAAGAGAAAATTATTAGCGCTCAGCAGCGTTTGAGTAGTGTCACGCTCGACCCAGAGTTTCGGATCAAAATTTCTCAGGTGTGCTCTGAGCTAGATGTGGATGGTTTGCGGGGCGATATCGTAAGCAACCGTGCAGCTAAGGCTTTGGCTGCTTACGAAGGTCGCACAGAAGTCACCCTCGAAGACATCCAACGAGTCATCGCGCTTTGCTTGCGTCATCGTCTTCGCAAGGATCCCTTAGAGTCTATTGATTCTGGCTCCAAGGTCGAGAAGACGTTTGGCAGTGCCTTTGGTGTTGCGGTTTCCGACCTATCGGCAAATGGACGTCAGCCTGCTGGTGTACGGTAGCTCTTTTGCGTGCCCTGATTAGTTCTATGTCTACAGTCCTATGGACCGTCCTGTGACAAAACGCATTCTTGGGATTGATCCTGGGCTCGCTATTTTGGGCTTTGGTGTCATTGAGTATGACCCTGCTGAGATGAGAGCCCTGTCTCCTCAAATCACGACCATCGACTATGGCGTTGTCAAAACGGCAGCAAAGACAGAAACGGGTAAGCGCCTGTGCACCATCTACGATGATTTGAATAGCGTAATTGATGAGTACAAGCCGGACTTGGTCTCTATCGAAAAGCTGTTCTCTTACAAGATGGGCAGCATCATTTTGGTAGCGCAGGCTAGGGGGGTCATTATGCTGGTACTGGCTCAGCGCAATTTGCCTTTTGTGGAGTTCACCCCAGCCCAAATTAAGCAGTCGATTACGGGGCACGGCAATGCCGATAAGGCCGATGTACAAGATGCGATCGCCCGTGAACTCAAGCTAGAGTCCATCCCTAAACCCGACGATGCTGCCGATGGCCTAGCCGTAGCCCTAACGGCCTGGTTCCGTATGGAATAGTCAATACAAAAGAAGTAGGTATAGAGAAGTCGGTGCCATGCCCAAATTTGCCACATCTTTCGCCAAGTCCAAGGTTGAAAAACTGATGCAGCCTGCCCTAATTCGAGTCATCGATAATATTCGTAAGCAGCTAGACCAGGTCGAGTGGAAAGGCAGCTACGAAGAAGAGCTGATTTGGCCAGAGGGCACCACACCTGAACAGCAGCAAGAATATGCCGCGCTGCAAAAGCTGCTCCATGGTGTTCCACCTGAGGAGCATGATCGTGTTGATGCGCTGATGTCTGCTCTGCCACAGCCCGCTCCGCTGTACACGCTACGGCTAGAGCACGCGGACAGCGGCGACCAAACAGTTGATATCTGGGCGCTTTGTTATCAAGTATGCGCCTTGACATACGATGCTGATAGCAAGGTTGAAAGCGAGCTTGAGATAGAAGCTGACGATAGCTTATTCGATGAGTTCGGCGAAGTCGACTGGCGCGAGCTCGATGACAAAACCAAATCTGTAGTAGAAGGCATCTTTGCTGCGCTGCCCGTGTGACAGCGCTTATCGAGAAAGCTGCACGGCGCTATCTATTTGATTAATAGCTATTGGTTTTTAAATATGATTACCTAAGACAGGTTTGTCTTTTGGTGAGTGCCATGCAGCTGATTGGAATGCTCGATTCTCCCTATGTTCGGCGAGTGGCGATTGTACTTCACTATCTCGACCTGGCTTTCGAGCACCTGCCCTTATCCGTCTTTCGCAACGTAGACGAATTCACTCGCATCAATCCACTGATAAAAGCACCGACGTTAGTCTGCGATAACGGCGAAGTTTTGATGGACTCCTCTTTAATTTTGGATTACATTTACCGACTGGCAGACGCTGAGAAGCGATTGATGCCAGCCGAGATGGCCGACTACCAGCGAGCCTTACGAATTATTGGCCTCAGCCTAAATGCCTGTGATAAAAGCGTTCAAATTGTCTACGAACGCGACTTACGGCCTGCACAGAAACAGCATCAGCCTTGGCGCGATCGCATTGAGGCCCAGCTCCTCGCCGCTTACGATCTTCTAGAGCCTTACGCCGCCAATACGGCAGACTGGCTAATCAACAACAACTTCACCGCCGCAGATATCACCCTCTGTGCCGCTTGGGCATTTACACAGCATGCCGTCGCCGATGTTGTAGTAGTAGATCGCTACCCAGCAATATCAAGGTTGTCGGCTCGTGCTGAGGCCCGCTCAGAATTCTTGGCTACTCCGCTTGAGCCTGACTGGCAGCAAAGATTGAACGCTATCAACAACGTATAAAGTCTGAGCAACATAGGCCCCACTGAGAAAAAATGAAAATCGACTTGAATACGGTTCCAGTAGAGTCAGGTACAACGTATCCGACTGAGTTTCGTGCGGCTGTAGAAGGGCGATCTCGTCAACGAGTCGGCAATGCCGCTGGGCTCAAAAATTTTGGCGTCAATCTCACTACGCTTGCACCGGGAAGCCAATCGGCACTAAGGCACTGGCACGCTGCGCAAGATGAGTTTGTTTATGTCGTGTGTGGCGAGCTGGTATTAATTACCGATGCTGGTGAGCAGACTTTAAGCGCTGGTGACATGGCTGGATTCGCAGCCGGTGTGGCTAATGGGCATCACCTCGTGAACCGTACGAGTGAGCCTGCTACGTATTTAGAAATAGGCGATCGCACAAGCCCTGACCGAGCCGACTATCCCGATGCCGACCTCATCTGTGTCCCTACTGATGATGGCCATAGGCAGTTTGTTCACAAGGATGGTCGCCTTTATTGATGTACTGAAATGACGTCATCGAGCCGGTGATGTAACAGGATTCTTAAGGTCAGTGAGAATTACGAAAAACTACGCTGCACAAACGTTATTCGCGAGTGTTTTACTGGCGGTGCACGTGATAAATATCACATCTACTACAGACCTGGGACTGATTGTGGAAGCTGCGCCTGTGAGTAAAAAGTTACTTCACCCCGTGCGCTCAGAATTTGATGTGAAACATTCTAAACACCTGAATTCAAGATGTGTACTCTACCGCTTGCAGTTCTCTTTGAATGATATGCAGGTGCTTTCTGAGAAAGTTTTTGAAAAAACGTACGGACGAAAGCATTAATACGAGTATATTTTTATACCACATTAGAAATAGCCTACTGAGGTGGCTATTCGTGGGCGTATCTTTCAGCTGATTTTTCAGTTCTCAAGATTCTCACCACACAACCATAGGGACTTCAAGATGAGAAAAATTCATATCCTTGGCGCACTTTTAATGCTGACTGCTTGGTCTAGCACTTACACAGCTGCTGGGCCTTCAACTGCGGGTCGCTTTCAAGTGGGTAGTGCTGCTAATGCAGATGTCCGCTGGACGCCAAATCCAGATCGAGGTAGGGCTTCTACCACGATGTCTGGAGGCCGCAGGGGAACGCCCTTTGCTGCTTGCGCACTAGATGACGACCGCCCAGATCCGGCTATTACGCTATTAGTTCCCGATGGCGGTGTTAATCTCACGACCGAAGCGCATCCCACGCTCTCTTGGTACATCGAAAGCGAAGGCTCTGTCGATATGGAGTTTTCACTCTCTCATCCTGACCACGCGAACGCTGTGTACGAAAAGCAAGTTCAGTCGGAGACTGGCCTAGTAGAAGTTACCCTCCCCGACTCGATCGCGCTAGAAGTCGGCACGCCTTATCGTTGGACGGTCTTTGTCCACTGTGAAGGCGGTGAATACACCATTCATGCGCGCAGTTTTGTAGAGCGCCTTCCGGCTGGTGATGTTCGTGCTGCTGAAACCATGTCTTCCATAGAGCGTGCGCGTACCTACGCAGCTCAAGGCATTTGGTATGACGCGCTAAATACGTTGGTGGCGTTCTATCGTCAGGATGGCGAAATGGCCACACTTCTGGAGATTCGCGACCTATTACGTCAGGCGGAAGCAGAAGTTCCGTTAGAGATAGCTCTAGCGACAGAGTCCTAGATCTGTCTTTGGTTTACATGAGCCGATCATTGGCTGAGTGGGCTTACTAAAACAGTAGGCGCAAGGCACCCCGTGTAGTTGCAAGCGCGGGGTGCTTTGTGTTGAAGACCTCATAGTTTTGGTCGTTTGGTCTGGGTGGTTTTTTGCCGTTGACTGTTGACGAAGTGCAGTAGGGACAGAGTTTTAAGTGGTGGATCAGCCTCGAAAGTCGTCTGCCATAGAACGGACATATGTCCTGGGCGGCTTGTGGCGACGGGTAGTCAATCAAAAATATGTGACTCCTCTGCTAGGTGTTCTCGCAACAGGGGGAGTCTTAGCTTTACGTGGGCTAGGTGCGTTTCAGGTATGGGAGCTACAAAGCTTCGATTTTATGATGAACCATCGTTTGGCAGAGTCGGCTGACGATCGGGTTGTGATTATTGGTATCGATGAGACTGACATCGAGCAGTCGCAAAATGCAGCGGTGTCAGATTCGATGCTGGCAGATGTCCTCCAGGTGGTTAATGCGCAGAACCCAACTGTGATTGGCTTAGACTTTTTCCGCAATGTTCCTCGCGATGAAGGCTACGAGCGGTTGCAGGATATTTTTCAAGAGACGCCCAACATCATTGGCATTGAGAAAGTAATTGATGATGCTGCGCTAGCGGCTGTATCTGGAAATTCTGTCTTGGTCCAAAATCATCAGGTAGCAGCCAGCGATCTGATGATCGATGTAGATGGACGAGTACGGCGGGGTTTTTTGTTTCCGAGTGCGGTGGGCGATCGCGTTTTAGAAGGCCTGGCTTTTCGAGTGGCCTTGGAGTACCTAGCGAGTCTCGATGTTTATCCTGCCTCCAGCCCCGACGACCCTGATGTTTTACAGCTAGGCTATGCCCGCTTGCCTCCCTTCGAGAAAAATTCTGGCGGCTACAGCAACGCTGATGCGGGTGGCTACCAGATTGTGATGAACTGGCGCTCAAACCTTGAATTTCAAACGTTCAGTGCATACGATGCGATTGAAGGACGAATTCCACCGGGTACGCTGCAAGACAAAATTGTGCTCATTGGTGGAATGCAGTCAGGCGATGCCGATGTTTTCTTTACACCCTACAGTCGACAAAAGGACGTCGTTGGGCTGGTGCCTAGTCACGGTATTGAGATTCATGCGAGCCTTACCAGCGAGATCATTAGCGCGGCTTTTGGCCAGCGCCCCCCTCTCAAAATACTTCCTACCTATACCGAGGCAGTCTTAATTACGCTTTGCGCTTGGTTAGGAATAGGCCTCTATAGCTTGGGCCGTAACGACTTTCGCCGATTGCAGTTCTACAGCTTGTGTTTGGTAGGCAATATTGGCCTTTGTTATTTGGCCCTAGTGCTCGGCGGCTGGTGGTTGCCGGTTGTCCCTATGTGTGTGGCGCTCATAGCTGCGCCGCTAGTCACCCGTCTGCATAAACTCAATCGTCTGCAAACGCTTTCCGAAATTGATGAGCTCACTCAGCTAGCCAATCGCCGTAGTTTTCAGGATCACCTGGCCGCAGAATGGCAGCGTGCAATGCGATCGCACACCCAACTCTCCCTCATCCTCTGCGATGTAGACTTTTTCAAGCTTTACAACGACACCTATGGCCACCCACAAGGCGACGAGTGTCTGCGTCAAGTCTCCCATGCCATTGGTCAAGCGGTGCGTCGCCCCGATGATTTGGCCGCTCGCTATGGTGGTGAAGAATTCGTCATTCTTCTGCCCAATACGGACTCGGAAGGTGCGCAGCAAATCGCTAAAGATGCTGCTAATAACGTCCGCGCCCTGGCGCTAGAGCATACAGCTTCCAAGGTTTCTCCCTATGTCAGCATTAGCCTAGGCGTCACTACCATTAGTCCCAAAGAAGGCATTGCTGTGAGTACGCTGGTTGATACTGCTGATCTAGGACTTTATGAAGCCAAGCGTCGGGGCCGTAATCAAATGGTGCTGCGTTTACCCTGGGCAGTCGGCTGAGCGCCTTGATGTTTGTTTTGTAATTGTCTGTTTTGCTAGCCGTTTATTTTGTCGGCTGCCTGTCTTGTCGGTGCGTATTGCGATAGTTCACCCGTGCGCCAGCCCACTGTAGCTTGTTGCGCAAGGTTCGATAATACGAGTGATCTTCGCTCAGGATAATGAACTTAGCCAAGTGGCTAGCCATGCGAATATCCACCCGCTGACCGGGCCAAATCGTGGTGCCGAATACACCATCGGTCCACAGCTTTGTATTGCCTTCAGGATCCACCAGCGGCCACACGCTGACTGTGCTTCCCGGTGGCAGCACAATCGGCCGACTCGACAGGCTCATTGGGCAAATAGGGGTAACAATTAGCGCATGCATTCCCGGATGCACAATGGGGCCATTGGCCGAGACCGTATAGCCGGTTGAGCCAGTGGGTGTGCTGATCAGAAGCCCATCGCCCTGATATTGGTCGACCACTTCTCCATCTATTTCCACTTCCAACGTGGAGGTGATCATACGGTTTGGTGAGGCTGGTTTTACGCACATTTCGTTGAGCGCGTAGTAGCGATCGCTCACCGGCTCGATATTGTACGATTCGCCCTTATGTGTTCTTGCTTGCAGCATCATCCGCAGCTGCACGGCATATTTATCGCCCAGTAGCCGTTCCCACACCTTTTCCCAGTCGCCAATGACTTCAGCCGACTCCGCCAAAAAGCCGAGATGCCCCCCCACGTTCACAGCCAAAATAGGAATATCATCCATCGCCAAATGACGCGCCGCTGCTAACGCTGTACCGTCTCCACCCAGCACCACTGCCAAATCAATCGGCTCGTGCACAGATTCCAAAAACACCTGATATGGATTGTCTTTGGCTCCGCTTGGGCCCATTAGCACCCTAGCGCCGTGAGATTCTAGCTGCCGAGCGCATTTATCAGCGCAGCTCTTGCTGAGCTGATTGCCTGCCTTATAAACAATGATGACCTGCTTGAGCTGCACAGCGTTTTCCTACTTAAATTTCTATGTCATTGAATATATATAAACAAAAACCTCAAGGTTGGGGTGACCTCAAGGTTGAGTGTTTTAGTCTTTACAGTTATCAAGACCGTTTGATATTGACTTCTGTTGGTCAGCTGTGCAAATTGAAAGAAAAAAGTACCCTACCATTTCAGTAGGTTGAACTGTTCCATATCGACCGTGTCACGGTTGCGATAGATAGACAAAACAATCGCTAGCCCAACAGCCGACTCAGCGGCTGCAATTGTAATGACGAAGACCGAAAACACCTGCCCTCTGATGTTGACTGGGTCTAAATAGTTGGAAAATCCCATTAGATTGAGATTTACTGCGTTCAGCATTAGCTCAATCGACATCAGTACGCGGATAACGTTACGGCTAGAGACCAACCCGTATATGCCAATGCAGAATAGAGCGGCGGCTAAGATTAAAAAGTATTCGAGTTGCATAGAGATATTAATTGGTTGGAAGCTTAAGGAAAAGGCTGAGTATTTAAGAGGTCCGCTTTATAGGCTGTCGTCCCTACTGCCAGCAGCCACTAGCTCACGAGGTTTCTCCGGCAGCGTCAAAGCTTCTTCTGTAGGAATAGCCGTATCTGGAACATACTCGCGACGCGCCAAGATAATCGCACCTACTAGCGCAATCAGCAAAAGCACTGAAGCTAGCTCAAAAGGTAGCAAGTAGTCACTAAAGAAGTGCTGCCCGATAACTTCAATCGCCTTGTCACCCGCAGCAGGCAAACCAGAAATTTCCCAGGGGTGAGAGACAACCATTGTTGTCAGCAGTCCAAAAAGCCCAGCGCAGACTGCGCCAGTCGCTACCTTACTTACCCAGGAATTTTTGACCGCAACAAAGTCTTCGTCCTTATTTACAAGCATGATTCCAAACAGAATCAAAACGTTCACCGCGCCCACATAGATGAGTACCTGCGCAGCTGCAACGAAGCCAGCATTCAGCAAAATATACAGGCCCGAGATGCTAATGAATACAAGCGCTAGTAAAAATGCCGAGTAAACGATATTTGAGAGCAGAACAACGCCTAAAGCACCCACCAGCATAATGAGCCCCAGAAGGCCAAATGAGACGATCTGTACGCCTTCCGCCAAATTCAAAGCTGCCAATACCAAAACGATTTTCTCCTCTATTTCATTGAGCTATTTTACTGGATCGTGCTCAGTATCGTTCTCTTATTTACTGGCCTCTTCGACCGCTTCAGCGGGTGCCTTTTTAGCAGCTTCGGCTTCCAGCTCAGCCAAAATATCCTTGGGTAAGCGACCAGCCCTTTGAGTGCCCTTTGGTAAGTCGTGAGGGTCCATAGCCCCTTTTGGCAGATAGGCAAATTCACGCATCGGTGTCACCATCGGGTCTTCAGTGACTTTGTAAGGTAGGCGACCAAGCGCAACGTTGTCGTAGTTGAGGTTGTGGCGATCGTAAGAAGCCAGCTCATTTTCTTCTGTCATCGAGAGGCAGTTGGTAGGGCAATATTCCACGCAGTTGCCGCAGAAAATGCACACGCCAAAGTCAATACTGTAGTGGTTCAGCGTTTTCTTTTTGGTTTCCCGATTGAATTCCCAGTCGACTACCGGCAGGTTGATAGGGCAAACCCTCACACACACCTCGCAGGCAATGCACTTATCAAATTCAAAGTGAATCCGACCGCGATAGCGTTCCGACGGAATGACTTTTTCGTAGGGGTACTGCACCGTCACGGGGCGGCGTTTCATGTGGTCGAAGGTGACCGATAGACCCTGGCCGATAAATTTTGCTGCCTGAGCCGTTTCTTTGGCATAGTCACCGACTTGTTTTAGAAAGTTCAACATGGCGCGAGGTCTATATAAATAAAACGATTACGTGTTTTTGAAGCAGTGTAAGCAACAGAAAGCTGTACTAGCCCCCAAATGCAAACGGAAATACTAGCTTGAGTCCGGCAGTGACCAGTAGATTTACCAGGGCAATGGGCAGTAAAAACTTCCAACCTAGGTCAAGCAACTGATCGATCCTAACGCGGGGAACTGTCCAGCGTAGCAAGATGGTCAGGAATACTAGTAAGTATGCCTTCAGCATCGTCATCACAATGCCTAAAGAGGCCGTAATAATTTGTACCCAAGGCGCTGTTTCACTAATGCCTAGGAGCCCAGTAATCATTTCAACCGGGATCGGAAAGCTCCAGCCGCCTAGGTACAGTACCGACACGATCAACGCAGAGAGCATGAGGTTGACATAGGAACCGACGTAGAACAAGCCGAACTTCATTCCCGTATACTCAGTTTGGTATCCGGCGACTAGCTCTTCCTCCGCTTCTGGCAAGTCGAAAGGAAGGCGCTCACATTCTGCCAGAGCGGAGATCCAAAAGATGACAAATCCAACGGGCTGTCGCCAAATGTTCCAGCCTAAGATGCCGTACTGGGACTGCTGATTAACAATGTCGACTGTGCTAAGGCCGTTGCTCATCATGACGACGGCCAGTACTGCTAGGGCGAGTGGTACTTCGTAGCTAATAGATTGGGCAGCGGCGCGGAGTCCACCTAGCAACGAATACTTATTGTTGGAGGAATAGCCCGCCATCAGTAGGCCAATGGGCGTGATGCTAGAAAGGGCAATCCATAGAAAAATGCCAATGCCAAGGTCAGTAATGACCAAGTTCTGGCCGAATGGCACAATTAAAAAGGATAGAAAGACCGGAATCACCACAATCGCTGGACCAATCACAAACAGCCAGGGGTCTGCTTTTGCGGGTGTGATATCAGCTTTGAAGATGAGCTTGATGCCATCTGCGACGGCTTGCAATGCGCCTAGCGGACCGACATATTCTGGGCCGATTCTCTGCTGCGCAGCTGCAGAAATCTTTCGCTCTAGCCAAACGCAAATGAAGATACTGACAGTGGCGACAATCAGCATGAGGAGCATTGGCAGCGGTATCCAAACGGTCTTGGCGGCCCCTGCGGGTAGGCCCAAATCAGTCAGGGCTCGAACGAACGTTCCTTGGAGGTCAATCCCTGGAGTTATGCTGCCTGGAGTCATGCTTTTAAAGGTTGCCAGCGGCGATTGTCTACATTTCTTAAACAGATTCTAGCGCTTAATCAACCGCCGCAGGTTAATCATGAGGCTTAAATTGCGCTCGCAAAATCTATATATAAAATTGAGAACCAATAAAAACCCCCCCATGCATAAATGCCGGGGGGGCTGGAGTTCCTGAAAATCGTCACTGGATATATAGTCGTAGCAGATTGTTAGTTTGCAAAGGGGGGTAGGGCCCTTCACCTCTGTATAGGAACTGTGAAGCGCTACTTCTCCCATAGCTGTGGACGCTTATCAATCGGCGTGTAGGGCTGTCCGTGCTGTCCTTCATAAATCTGCGTAGGCCGAAAAATTCTGTTTTTACCGATTTGCTCTTTCCAGTGAGCGAGCCAACCAGCTACGCGAGCGATCGCAAATATTGGCGTAAACAAATCGGTCGGTATGCCCAGCTTGCGATAAACCAGCCCAGAGTAAAAGTCCACATTGGGATAGACACCCTTGTGTCCCAGCTTTTCTTCAACCACGATCTCCAGCTCTAGGGCGATGTCGTAGTAGTCATCACGGCCTGCTTTCGCAAACAGCTGCTCAGCTAAGCCCTGTAAAATGACGGCTCTGGGATCTTTGACCTTGTACACACGGTGGCCAAAGCCCATGATTTTTTCTTTATTGGCAATGCGATCGCTAATATAGGGCCGCACGTTATCTACCGAGCCAATCTCCTGAAGCATGGAAATCACCTCTTCATTGGCCCCGCCATGCAGAGGCCCCGCCAAAGTTCCCACGGCAGAGGCGATCACCGCGTAAGGATCAGTCAGTGTAGACGCTGTGACCATCGCCGAGAACGTCGAGGCATTGATAGTGTGCTCAGCGTGAAGGCAGAGGCAAATATCAAAAATGCGAGCCGCGAGGGGGTCTGGCTCCTGCTCATTGAGCATGTACAGAAAATTAGCCGCATAGCCCAAATCATCTCGGGGCTGCACCGGGTCATTTCCCTTCCGCATCATTTTGAAAGCGGCCACCATGGTTGGGATTTTGGCCAGCAGCCTCACCACCGCGTTCTGTACGTAGGCCGGATCTTCCAACTCTCGGCGCGAATGAAAGAGTCCGAGTGCCGCTGCGCAAGCTTGCAGCGCGTCCATGGGGTGTCCACTTTCAGGAAAGCACTTCATCATGTCGCGAATGCGATACTTGAGGCGGCGATGGTACTGCACCTCATGCTCAAAAGCTTTTAGCTCTTGACTCGTTGGCAACCCGCCCCAGATCAAAAGATAGGTACTTTCTAAAAAGCTACTGCTGCGAGCAATATCTTCAATTCGAATCCCGCGATACTCCAAGATGCCGTTTTGACCGTCGACATAGCTAATGCTCGACTGCGTGGCCGGTATCCCTTCTAAACCTGGCCGATATTCGCACGTCGTCATGTCGCCTTCCTTCCTATCGTCAATGCAAACTATTCTGCTACCTAAGATAGACCAGATCGAGATGCTGCCCAAATTCAGACGGTTCAGTCAGTCGCTCAATCTGTGTTGAGCACACCGTTTTCAGGATCTACTAGCCGCTGAAGTTTTTGTTTGATTTGTTTATCAAAAACTTCCCACTTTTGCCGATTGTAGTCGCTGTTCTCGTAGTAGCCGGAGAGGAATCCGATGGGGATTTCAAAGCCGCCTGCCATCGATCTGCCGCCGCCAAAAAATCGACCGTGGCTATCTTGTCCAAGGGCTTCTTTAATGAATTCGTCGGGGTCAAGGGTGATTTTGTTTGTTCTCAGTGAGCCGACGACAACTTCTTTACCTTCATCTTCATCGTGCACAATGCCATACACCACAGCGGTATGCACATTCTCCTCAGTGACCAAAAAGTCCGCTGCCTGCGGAATCGCGTCGCGATCTTCGTAGCGTAAGTAGCCAACCCCTGCAATCGAGACACTGTTTTGCATTTGCCGATTACGCAGCGATCGCTCAATCACATCCATCACCCGCCGCGACCGAGAAGCCTGCAATACCGCGCTTAATAGCTGAGCATCGTAATACTGGCTCAAGAACGCCGCCGCCAAAAAATCGGGCTCAGAGGCCTGCATTAGATGGCTGGTATCTGATCGCAGTCCGTGCATCAGGGCTGTTGCGCACTTCACGTGGTGACTGTTGCTGCGATCGAGCTGAATGAGTCCGGCTTGCAGGTATTGCGTCATCATCGTGGCCGTCGCATGTATCTCAGGGCGAATATCTGCCATTTCAGCATCTAGCTTGCCTTGAATCGCGTGATGATCAATCACCAAAATCAGCGGCAGCTCAGCTTCCTTGACCTTCTCGGTCAAATGACTGGTTGTCCCTTGGGTGTCAATCAAGACATACCCCTGATACTGCGTTAGGTCGGGGGCATCTTTAGGAGCGGTTGGCCATCGCTTTGCAGGCAGGTTTGTCAGTTTCACTAGGGCAATATTTTCTTGATGGCTCAAGGTGCCCGAATAAAAAATATCGCACTGAATATTGTAAGCGCCTGCAATCAGCCGATAGGCCCAAGCTGCTGAAAGCGCATCTGGATCAGGAAAATCCTGTAGCAAAACCAGCTGCTGAGTGCCACTATGCTTTTTAAGCAGCTTTTCCAAAGCCTCTGCTGGTCGGCTCTCAAAGCCCGCTGCCCGGCGGAGCGTAGCAGCTTGGTCTGCTAAAGCGTGATTGGCCAAGGCTAAATCTCCTTTATTCTCTTTTGGTGTGGATTTCGACGTTCTTGGTTTTCGTCTTTTACGATTTGACGACGGTTTCAAAGGTCGCGTAGAGGGTTGTTTTTTATCTAGCTTGTTTTCACTGACCAAATTTTCAGGTGCCAAAACGAATGCAAAAAAAGTAATGGATGTAGAGTGCGACTCAAGGCTATCTAGAACTGGGGATGCCCAGAACTAGAGTTGCCAGCTGGCTCAGCTAAGTAAACTAGCCGAATTCAGCAGCTACACGGTTAACAGGCCGTTAACAGTCTTTTTAGTTTGCTAGTTGAGACCAATCACGTACTGTCGCCACTCCTGATGAACGCCACCGCGTACATGCCTCGAGATTTCAAAGTATAGGCTGCTGTGGGGTTTGCGTGGTTGATTCGCGAGGGGCATTTCAGCTTCTTTCGGTGTGCGGCTGCCCTTCTTGACATTGCAGCGGACGCAGGCGCTGACGATGTTCTCCCAGCTGTCTCCACCACCTCGCGACCTAGGGATGACATGGTCTAGGGTCAGGCTCTCGCCAGAGTGTCCGCAATACTGGCAGGTGTTGTTGTCTCTGTGGAGAAGATTTCGGCGAGTCAGGGGGATCTCTCGGTATGGAATGCGGACATAGTGCCGCAACCGAATGACTGTTGGTAGTGGAAAGTCGGGGTAAATCTGTTGCTCTCGCTGTTCTATTTGCTCAGCTTTTCCTTTGATGATGAGCACAACCGCACGCCGCCAGCTCGTGATGTTAAGCGGCTCATAGGAGGCATTTAAAACGAGAACCTTACTCATACTATAGTGCCGAGATTCTGTCTAGATACTAGCACAGCTGTACTTTCACAGGTTATGTGGGCTGCTAGGCTATCTGTAAAGAGCCGTTCAAAGATCTGTTCGATTTCTAGATGCTGTGAGGTACGCATGCTCAGCTGGGATAAAACACCTGCGCTTTCTCAGATGCAGTGCGCTAGAGCTTGGGTCGAAATCGACCTAACGGCGCTAGCCAACAATATCAAATCGCTCAAAGCCTTACTGCCGGAAAAGACAGATTTGATGTCTGTCGTGAAAGCCGATGCCTACGGCCACGGTGCGATCACGGTCGCTCAGGTCGCTTTGGCCTCGGGGGCAACCTGGCTGGGTGTCGCGACGGTTCCAGAAGGGATTGAGCTTCGCCAAGCTGGTATCGATGCGCCAATTTTGGTGATGGGCGCAGTCAATGATCCGGTGGAAGTGGGTGCGATCGCTCGCTGGCACTTGCAGCCTACTATCGTCAATCCAAAACAGGCCCTAGTCTTTTCCGAAACCTTGGTCTCACTGGCACCTGCCGACTGGGATGGCATGGGCATTTCGGTGCACCTGAAGCTTGATACCGGAATGTCTAGACTGGGCTTTAGCTGGCGACAGGCTGTAGAACTGGCTCGTTTTGTACAGCAGTTACCTCATCTAGACGCGGTGGGTGTCTACTCTCACTTGGCTACAGCAGACAGCCCAGATCCGACAACGATGCGATTGCAGCACGTGCGGTTTGAACAGGCGATCGCAGATCTCAAACAGGCCACCCTTCTCCCGCCGAAGCTGCACCTAGCTAACTCTGCTGCCACCCTGTCCAGCCCAGACCTGCACTACGACATGGTAAGAGTAGGCCTCTCCACTTATGGCTTATACCCTGCGCCCCATCTAGAATCAGCCGTCAGCCTCACACCTGTTTTGTCGGTGAAGTCCAAAATCACCCATGTGAAAGCGATACAGGCTGGTGACGGCGTCAGCTATAGTCACAAATTTGTAGCTTCTCAGCCCATGACCATCGCGGTCGTCGGAATGGGCTATGCCGATGGCGTTCCCCGACTGCTCTCAAACCAGCTAAAAGTTGCAATCATAAAAGGGGAAGGAGCCTTTACTGTCGCTTACCTAGTCCCTCAGATAGGTGCCATCACTATGGACCAAATCATGCTCGATATTTCTAATGTTCCTACCGCCCAAGAAGGGGATGTGGTGGTATTTCTTGGTCAAGCTGGCAATCAAGTTTTCAGTGCTGACCAATGGGCCGAAATGACAAACACAATATCCTGGGAAATCCTTTGTGGCTTTAAGAACCGTTTGCCTCGCATTATGGTGCCCGCTGCTGCGACGCCCTCGCCTTCTTCTAGGAATGTCGCTGAGCGTCTACAAAACAGCTATTGAGAGAGCGTGATCGCGATAGGGATCGAAAGATCAGCAAAAATACCTGTAAATATAGCTAGAGCTTTCGCAGAGTTCTTGGTATTATGATTTCTTACTCATGGAGAAGTGGCTGAGTGGTTGAAAGCGGCTCCCTGCTAAGGAGTTATGGGGTGTAAACTTCATCGAGGGTTCGAATCCCTCCTTCTCCGTTGTTTTAATTTAGAGATTGCGTACAGCCCACAACAACCGTTCGGGTGAAGCGTTATGGTGCGCAAAAGAAAACAGATGCTGAAAGCGTAACCGCCCGTCTTTATCTAAAACGAACTGAGCCGGGAGTGGTGCGCCCAACGCTTGCCCAGTACCGTACTGCTCAAAAAGTGTGCAGCTAGGATTGGTTAATAGAGGCATCTCTAGCGCCAGATCCTGTTCCACTGTTTTGCTTTGCTCCTCATCTGTACTTGTAATCATCAATACTGTTGCACCTAGGCCTACAAACTGCGAGTAGGCTTTAGTCATATTCAAGATATGATGATAGCAAAAAGGACAGTACTGCTTCTCTGTGAAAATGCGTGTGAATGCCAACACTGTTGGCTTGCCGCGATAGCTAGACAGCTTATGTGACTGGCCTGCTGTATCCGTGAGGGTAAAGTTGGGCAATACTTCGCCTAGCGGAAACTTGCACCTCGCGGGAATTGGTAAAAAATTTTGAAAGAATCGACGGTTAATCAGCCCTCGAAAATCGTAGGAAGTCAGCTGCATTGCGGTTCTTCTTTAGCGTTCCGGTCTTCAGCCATCGAACTTTTTCCAGTCCTTTCTAGACGCGGTCCTTCTTCTATTTTATTTGAACATTTTACTCAGAGATACCCCATCTAAAAAAGCCAACAGAGGTTAGTCATTGACCAAGGCCTCTGTCGGCTAATGCTTTTAATGTAGGTAGTTGCGCAATCGCTCGACCTAGACTGCTGCAAAGAATTCCTTGGACTTGACAGGGTCAGGATTCATCGTTGCACTACCAGGCTGCCAACCCGCAGGGCAGACCTCATCAGGGTGAGACTGAACATATTGAATCGCTTGAAGGACTCGCAGTGTCTCATCTACACTACGGCCAAACGAAAGATTGTTGACAGTGGCATGTTGAATGACACCGTCTTTATCGATGATAAATAGCCCACGAAGAGCAACGCCCACGTCTGGATCTAGGACATTGTAAGCCGTGCTGATTTCTTTCTTTATATCAGAAACCAGAGGATAGTTGAGATCGCCAACACCGCCTGTTTTTCTATCAGACTGAATCCACGCGAGGTGAGAGAATTCGCTATCTACAGAAACACCCAATACCTCAGTGTTTATATCGCTGAAGCTGCTGAAGCTGTCGCTGAATGCCGTAATTTCTGTGGGGCATACAAACGTAAAGTCTAAAGGATAGAAAAAGAGAACAACGTATTTACCGCGATAGTCAGAAAGCTTGATAGTTTTGAATTCTTGATCGACAACGGCTGTTGCCGTAAAGTCAGGTGCATTCTGACCAACTCTCAAACATCCTTGCTCACTCATAGAGTTCTCCTCAAACGTAGTGTTCTTCGGAATATTAGCATTTGGATGTTGCTATCCAATTAGTTTTGCGTTTGTTCAGGGGTATTTGTAAAGAAAACCCTGAAACGAATGCATTGAATTAAATGGCTCTGGCGGGATTTGAACCTGCGACCTTGGGCTTATGAGTCCCCTGCTCTAACCACTGAGCTACAGAGCCTTGAATGTGTCGAGTGCCTAAATGACTTTCTCGTGTTTCCAAGGTGCTACCCTTAGCTAAATAAATGTAACACGAAATGAAATCGCTTCAGAAAGTATTCTATTTCACAATTTGAGGACTGAGAGTTGCCTGAAATTCGCCTACTGACCTGCACATAACCTGAACACAATACGCTCTATGCAAAAAAGGCCGAGCCAACAGAATTGCTGACTCGGTCTTTTCACTTTCACGAGATGTTGACGACTCTTTAGCGCTTAACTCTCTAGCGTCCGGGGAGGTGTGCCACGGGGTTTACTGCGCCCTGCCCGCTCATGTGTATTTCAAAGTGAAGGTGAGGGCCTGTACTGTAGCCAGTGCTTCCCATCTCCGCAATCTTTTGACCTTGTCTAACGGTTTGACCCGCGCTGACATTTAGGCTGTTGTTATGTGCATAGCGAGTCATGCTGCCATCTGGATGACGGATTTCCACGATATTGCCATAGCCACCCGAATTCCAACCGGCCTGTTCAACAACGCCCATCGCAGCTGCCACAATGGGTGTACCTACTGGGCCCGCAACATCAATGCCTCGGTGCATTCTGCCCCAGCGCCAGCCATAACCGGATGTAAATGTCCCTTGAGTAGGCCATACATAGCCGTCAAATTGCTCAGGTGCTTCCGGCAAGAATTCGCCAGAGCCGGGCAAGAGAGGCATATCAGGAGAAACAACCTGACCCGTTGAAGGACGCTGCGCCGGGATGTACGCATCTGGGCTAAGGGGTGCCGCAGCCAGTAGCTCAGGCGCTGCTGCTTGTGACTCAGGCACTAGCGCAACCTGCTCAGAAACTTGCGTGCTTTCACGTCGCTGCTCTGAACGCGCAAGCAATCGACTACGCTCGCTCACACCATCAATAGTCGTGGGTGCAACTTCAGAAGCTTCAACCGGTGTTTCTCGAACTGACTCAACCTCATCCAGCAGATTAGCCACATACGGGTCAACGCTTTGAGTTTCTGTAGGGCCTACGCTGTAGGTTTGCGTAGGTGTCGCGCTTTGCATTTCGCCTAGGAGACGGGCAGCATCCGGACGAGATGCTGTGCTTTGTAAGTAAGCCAGTCGCTCGCTAGTCGGACGAGGGCCTCCTATCGAATTAGCATCGTTGGAAAGACTATTCGCTTGACGCGCAATCTGCCCATCGTTTTGAGGGACTCGTAGTGTCGCTCCCGTAAGGATGACGTCAGGATTGACCAAGCCATTTGCGCTGATTATTTCTTGGGTAGTGGTGCCCAGAGACGAAGCGATGCTTGCTAGCGTGTCGCCAGCTTGAATTTGGTAATTGCTAAAGGATTGAGGTGCTGCAAGTGCAGTCGTTACGACTGGGGACGCTTCTACTTGTGTAGAAGCATCAGCAATTTCAATCTCCAAAGTAGCTGACTGCTCAGAAAACTCTAAAGAAGCAACCTCTGCGTTGCCGTTGCTGTCATCTGCAGCTGCTGTAGGGTCGACTAGAGTAGGTGGTGCCGTGAGTTCAGCTACTCCTGGGGCCTCATCGGTAGCCGCCTGCTCCAGGGATTGAGCCATCAAAACAGGCTCGGTACTGACCGGCTCGCTGACTGACTCAAAAGTAATTTGACCCGAGGCAGACTCTGCGGTCTCTGCTCCAATGATTTCTAGCGATAGCTCGCCGGGAGCGCTTTCTAGGTTGCTAGGAACCTTGAGCACTTGGCCGACGCGAATACTTGTTTCGGGCTGTAGCTCGTTGGCAATTTTTAGATCTCGCAAGCCAATGCGATGCTGCTGAGCGATTTGCCACAGACTCTCGCCGGATTCAACAGTGTGATAAGCAACGATCTCAGCCTGGGCAGGCTCTGCCTTCGGCGATTGTGACGCTGAAACTGTAGAGTCACTTGAAAAAGCCTTTGTAGTGTCAGAGACTTTTGGCGCAGAAACAGCAGCTGAGGCTTCAGCCTGAGAAACTAGTGCTCCAGATGCGCCTACCGATAGAGCGATACCCAACATTGCTGCTGACTTTACTCTGCTGGCGTTGCTCTGACTTTCGGGACTGTATGAATGACCTGAGTCAGACACAGACTCCTGTGAAATTGCTTGTTTCAAGGAATAACCTCCTAATGATTCAGCGTTTAACCGCTAGTACTCAGTTGCTTGGGAATGGACGGTCGAAATGACAGTTCAAACTTGGGCCAGCTGATAGTGAACGATTTGAATTAACAGCAGTGCTGCTGGGTCGTTAGCGTTGAGACCTTGAATAAGGCAGCTGTAAAAGCGGCTTACTGGTCAGTACCCATGAAAGTCTACAAGCTGACTCGCTTGTCCGACTTAGGCAAGTTTACACGACTTAACGATTATTTCAATCATCACTTCTGTGACCTACTCTGAATGCCCAAAAAAATATGGAGTCTAAACTTTGTCGACTTTTTCGCTAAATTGCGGGAGATATATGCTGCCCACTGAATCGTGATGATCGCCTTTTGTAATAGGCTTTCGCGGCTCGTTTGGATCAGCCAATTTATTTTTTGGCACACTATCATCACATTCGTATTTTGTGTCGTTGAGAGAGAAAAAGCATATTTGGGTACGTGTAGATTTCTGCTCTCTGCATCTCCCTTAGGGACAGTGATTGACCCAGTTCTAGGTGAAAGTACAGAAAAACCCGCTGAATTAATGACGAATAATTAATAAACTATAAAAAGATAGGAAATACTTATCTGAAATGCTAGTGAATTCAGTTCAAAAACGCCGGAAAGGATTTTTTGGCCTTTGAATCCGGTCACTTTTGAAAGGGCAATTATTGAGTAGTTCCTTTTTGAAAAGGACAGTTTATGACTGGGTTTTCTTTTTCTGATGCCGTTCGCTGAATTTAAGAGCGTTGTGCAGGTGCGTTTGTTTGTCTGAGAGCTTCGAAGAGGCCAACGGCGGCGCAAACTGAAAGGTTGAGACTGCGAACGTGGCCCTGGCTACTCATAGGAATGGTGGTGACAATATCGCAGTGGCTTAGATCGCTGGGCGACAGTCCTTTACTTTCGCAGCCAAATAGCAACCAATCGCTTTTTTGGTAAGAAATGTCGGTGTAGCTATCGCTGGCCCGAGCGCTAAATCCGATGAGTCTACCGCCCTGACTCTGTGCATACTGCCAAAAGTCGTCGTTTGATTCGTGCAGATGTAGGTCGACGTGAGGCCAGTAGTCTAGCCCGGCGCGCTTGAGATAGCGATCGCTCAATTCAAATCCCAGTGGCATGACTAGATGAAGCGCGGTTTCGGTGGCGGAACAGGTGCGGGCGATGTTTCCTGTGTTGGGTGGAATTTCTGGGTTGACGAGAACAATGCTGGGCATAGGAAGCAGGAGGCGTGTGTAGTGGCGGAATGGCGTGTTGGCTAAATTGACGTATCGGCTAAAAAGTAATTACACGTAAGCAACGGCGGGTGGGCAAATGTCTTCGGCGAGTAGGCTCTCTTGAGTTTGCATTTGCGCGATCGCACCCTGCATCACTTCTGTGGGACTAGTTTTCTCTGCTTGCTGTAGCCACTGCTGAGCCTGATTGCCATTGCGTAAGATTTGTTGGATGGGGTTGAGAAAACAGCCGATGCCAGATTGCTTTGCAAAGGGATGTATTTCTGCATACAGCTGTTGGATCCAATCGCGCGCGATGATGACTTTACCAGTTTCCCAGTGGCGCATCTGCGCATCAAGGCTGCTTTTAGCAGCCGCTTTTTCATTGTCGAGGGCGATCGCAAGTAAATCTTCGCTGCGTGTGCTGGCGCTGAGCGTGCTCTTTTCTAACGGCTCTAGCTCAGGTGTTGCTAACAGCTGCTGCAACCGCGCTTCGAGAAATGCCGTGACGGCGAGCAAGTGAAGCGGGTCGCTGACAAGATCACAAATACGTAGCTCTAGGCGATTGAGATTGTAAGGGCGGCGATCACCGTTGGGCCTTACAGAACTCCATAGGTGACGAACACTTTGCATAGAACCTGCTTCGAGCTGATTTTCGACCCAGCGAATGTGGTGTAGGTGGCTTTCGAATAGCGGCACGTGCTCAGGCGTTTGGGGGAAGAGCTGCCAGCGAGTGGAGTGAAAGCCGGTAATATTACCGTCGAAGAAAGGTGAAGAGGCCGTAAGCGCCAGATATAGAGGAGCTTCTAGCCGAATGAGTCGGCAAGCGCGCATTAGTTGCTCAGGGTCGCTCATGCCGATGTTGATATGAATGCTAGCCGTAACAACATTGGTGCCGTAGGTATTTTCGATGTAGGTATGATACGGATTTTGTGGATCTGACCGGTGAAATTCCTGAGCGCCACCAAGCGGGAGGGTGCTGCCGGGAATGATGGTGTAGTTGCCCAAGGTTTTGAGATAGTCTCTGAGTCGGACCCTGGGTTTGAGGAGTTCGCACAGTAAATGCTCGTAGCGGCAAAAGGGCGCTGTGGTGTATTCCACGTTGCGAGCATCGGGTTCTCGTACGAAGCCTTCTAGGGTTGCTACAATTTTGTCCGAAAAGCCGACGACCTCTCCCGCAGGCGGCCCGGTATACATTTCGACTTCAAAACCTTTAGATAGCAGCACGTAGATATCCTTTTTTTGTTGCGGCGAGCAGATCAGTCAATAGGGTCTTTTGAGGGAAATTCCCTCCTTATATATGGGGGTAATTTAAAACTGTATAGAAAACGACTATTTTTGATGCGTAATTCGCAATTGCAATGGCTGACTTGTCAGTTGTGCATACGGCCATTAGAGCAGTATAGAGGGCCGATGTATTGGGTTGACTCTCCCTAGCGCTCGGTTGAATGCGATGGGTCTGATGCGATGAATAAAAAATGCCCGGCAGATAATCTATCTGCCGGGCATTTTTTGTATGCGGATGAAAGGACTTGAACCTTCACGTCACGAGGACACTAGAACCTAAATCTAACGCGTCTACCAATTCCGCCACATCCGCGCGGGCTTCAATAGTATCAAGAAACGCGAAACAGATGTTAGGTTTTCTCTAAAATGTTGGGAGTGATGTTGAGGAGTGCGTTAATGCTGCGGGCTGAGGTGCTTCCTTTCCTCGTCAATGGCTTCGCGCTAGCGCTTATGATGAGAGGGTTACGGTTATCCGCTGGTGAAAGCGATGTGACCAGTGTTATATAGATAGGTTAGATGAGAGGAAGCGTATCGGATGGGTAAGGTAGTTGGCATAGACCTCGGTACGACCAATTCTGTGGTCGCGGTGATGGAAGGCGGTAAACCCGTCGTGATTGCCAATGCCGAAGGGATGCGGACAACACCCTCTGTGGTGGCTTTTAGCAAGGAAGGCGAGAAGCTAGTGGGGCAGATGGCTCGGCGGCAGTCGGTGTTAAACCCCAAAAATACGTTTTACGCAGTAAAGCGATTTGTGGGCCGTCGGTATGACGAGCTTTCTGCCGACTCGAAGCGAGTGCCTTACACGGTGAGACGCAGCGAGTCGGGCAATGTGAAAATTCGCTGCGATCGCCTCGACAAAGACTACGCTCCCGAAGAAATTTCGGCGATGATACTGCGCAAGCTAGCCGAAGAGGCGGCGCAGTATTTGAACCAGCCAGTGACAGGCGCGGTGATTACTGTCCCGGCTTACTTTAACGATGCGCAGCGACAGGCAACGCGGGATGCGGGGCGGATTGCTGGGCTAGAAGTTAAGCGAATTATCAATGAGCCAACAGCGGCCTCTTTGGCTTACGGTCTCGATCAGCAGTACAACCAAACAATTTTGGTGTTTGACCTGGGGGGTGGCACGTTTGATGTGTCTGTGCTGGATGTGGGCGATGGCGTCTTTGAAGTGCGCTCTACCAGCGGCGATACGCAGCTAGGCGGCTTGAATTTTGATAAGGTGATTGTCGATTGGTTGGCAGAAGGCTTCTTGGCGAAGGAAGGGGTGGATTTAAGACGCGATCGCCAATCTCTTCAGCGGCTTAGTGAGGCTGCCGAAAAAGCCAAGATTGAACTCTCTGGTGTGCCGGTTACCGAGATAAATCTGCCTTTTATTACGGCGACGAAAGATGGGCCGAAGCATATTGAGACTAAACTGGAGCGATCGCACTTCGAAGATCTTTGTAGCGAATTGGTTAGCCGAATGCGTGGCCCGCTGAAGCAAGCTCTTGCCGATGCGAACGTTACACCCAGCCAAGTAGACGAAGTTGTCTTGGTCGGTGGCGCAAGCCGGATGCCGATGGTGCAGGAGCTGGTGTTTTCGGTGATGAACCGACAGCCCAATCGCAATGTGAATCCTGACGAAGTGGTCGCGGTAGGCGCGGCTATTCAGGCAGGCATTCTCAGCCAGGAAATTAAAGACATTTTGCTGCTGGATGTCTCGCCGCTGTCTCTGGGATTGGAGACTGTGGGTGGTGTGATGAAGAAGCTGATTCCACGTAACACGACGATTCCGGTGCGGCGCTCAGATACGTTCTCTACCTCAGAAAATAATCAAACGGTGGTAGAAGTGCACATCCTTCAAGGTGAGCGCGAAATGGTGAACGACAATAAGTCGTTGGGCCGCTTTAAGCTGATGGGTATTCCGCCTGCACCGAGAGGCATTCCGCAGGTGCAGGTGTCGTTTGATATTGATGCAAATGGTATTTTGCAGGTGTCGGCACTGGACAAAACAACAGGCCGGCAGCAGAGCATTACGGTGCAAGAGGCATCGAATCTATCTGAAGACGAAATTCAGGGCATGATTCGTGAGGCTGAGGAGAACTCGGCGACAGATCGGCTGTTGCGCGATCGCGTTGAAAAACGCACCCGTGCCGAAACGCTAACCTTCAAAGCAGAGCGAGTACTGCGCGAGGTGGCGATTGACTTTGGGATGCAGTTCGGCCGCGATCGCCGCCGTCGAATTGAAGGGTTGGTACAGGAACTTCGTGCTGCTCTAGAGCAAAAAGATGAGCGCGGTATTGATATTGCTCAAGCTGACTTGCAAAACGAAGTGTATGAACTAAACCGTGAAGCCTATCTCTACGATTTAGACGACGACGGTGACGGCATTTTGGGTCAGATTGGTGACACGCTGAAGCGAGCGTTTGCTGGTGAAGACGACGATTACTATCGCAATGGTGACTTTGGCTATGGTGCCGGGAGCGGCGACAACAGCTACCCGAGCAATCCCTACAGTGCTCAAGCGCAGTGGGATACTGCTAGCTGGAATCAAAGTGGTGGACAATCGAAGTCTAATAGTTGGGACGATGACTGGGATGACGACTGGGAGAGCAGTCGCCGACCTCAGAATCCACCCGCGATTTCGCCAGCTCCTCGATATCAACCGTATGATCAAAGCCCTGCCCCACGTCAGCCCTATGACCAAGGTGGTTCCGGTCAAGGTTCTTACAGTCAGGGTGGTTCTAATCAAAGTGCCTATGATCGAGGTCGTGACACGAATCAGGGACGATACGACGATCGAGGTGGCTACTCAGGAAGTAATGGCCAGGGCAACGGCGCTCAGCGTGGCTATGACGATACGCAGTATGCAGGCGATCGCTCACGATCTAGCCGTTTTGGTGGGGAAGGCCGTGCGCCTAGCTATCGCAACGATGCGCAGTTTGAAAACTGGGATCGCCAAACGTCGCCCAGTGCTGCTAACGGCGGAGCGATAGAACCTCAAAACGGCGGCTATCGCCAAGGCGACTATCCTCAGCCTTCTCAAGATTATCCAGCAGCTCAGGGCTATTCGACTCAGCAGGGATATCCTCAAGACCCTAGCTACTCTGATCAGCGCTATTCGTCTGACGCTGGCTATCCACCTACTCAGAACTATTCATCTGCTCAGAATGCATCAGGCCAAGGACAGCCAGGGTTCGATCAGCAAGGCTATCCGCAGGATAGTTACTCATCCGCAAGTTCGTCTCAGGACAACTACTATCCGCAGGACAGTTATTCACAGGCAGGTTCTGCGCAAGAAGGCTACCCGCCTAATAATTACCCCCCAAACAACTATCCACAGGTCTATCCTCAGGATGAATATGCGCAGAGTGGGTATCCGACGCAGAGTTCTGCCGAGAACTCGGGAGGCCAAGGAGAGTATCAAAGTGGGCAAGGTGCGTATCGACAGGACGATGAGTGGCAAGATAGCTATCGTCAAACGAGTCAGACAGATGATGCCAATTCCACGCGTCGCCCACCTCAGCGAAAGCGACCTAGCAATGAAGACGATTGGTTTTAATCTGTAGGGTTTGAATCGGCAATAAGATACGCATTCGTTCATGCAAAACTTTCGGGACTACTACGAAATCCTGGGCATTCCTAAAACGTCCACGGCTGAAGAAATAAAGCGCGCTTACAGAGGACTAGCTCGTCAGTATCACCCAGATGTAAATCCGGGTGATCAGGCGGCTGAAGAAAAATTCAAGCTGTTGGGTGAGGCCTACGGCGTGCTTTCGGATGTGGATAAACGTAAGCAGTACGAGCAGTATAGCCAGTACTGGGATAAGAAAAATGGCACAAAGGGGTGGCGTGGCAAATGGCCTGGCGGTGGGGCTTCTGCTAAGGATGCTGACTACAGTGCGTTTGAGGATTTTGACAACTTTGTGGAGCAGCTGCTAAAGCAGCATCAGCCGAGCGATCGAGCGGCGGCTCGGCGGGCGGCCAAAGAGGCGGCTTCTTCCTCTCCTCCTTCTTCTTCTGGAGAGCGTAAGAGTCGTCGCAGCGTAGAAAGTGATTATCCGAAGGCAGATCGAACGGCTGTTTCTCAGGAGGGGCGATCGCAAGCCCATCGTCAAGCGCCTTCACCATCGAAATCTGCCGCTAGAGACTCGAAACAACCTGCTAGAGATCCCGCCTCAAAGCCTAATTATCGCAGGCAACCCCCTTCTCCCTCTCGTAGAGACGCTGAGGCTGATTTGACGGTGCCGCTAGAGAAGGCTTATGCCGGTGGGCGAGAGCGGGTGCGGTTGGAAGATGGGCGATCTCTGGAGGTCAGTATGCCGCCAGGCATGGTGACTGGGCAGCGGATTCGTTTGAAAGGGCAGGGTATTGACGGGGGAAATTTGTACCTGCGGATTGAGGTGGAACCCCATAGCTACTTTTCTTTGGCTGAGGGAGATGTGTATTGTCGATTGCCATTGACGCCCAGTGAAGCTGTACTCGGTGGAACTTTGGCGATGCCTACGCTAGGCGGCCCGGTGAATATGATGATTCCGCCGGGTGTGCAGCCGGGGCAGCGGCTGAAGCTCACTGGCAAAGGCTATCCGATTGCTCAAGGGCTGTACGGTGACCAGATTGTGGAAATTGATGTGGTGATGCCAACAGTGCTAGATGATGAAGAGAAAGCGCTATACCAGGAGCTGCGAAATGTAGAGCGCTTTAACCCGCGTGCTGAGTTGCCCTTTCCGTAGCGTGTAGCTCTGTTTTTCCACCATCCGTTTTTTGGAATTATCTATGCTTCAGCAGGCGTGAACCTTGTATCTAGGATATTTTTATGCAAACGCTTAGTGTCAATGTGCCTCAGTCTCTACGTGCGCAGCTTCAGGCCTATCAGAACGATCAAGATATTGAACAGCCTGAAGCTGCTATGGTTGCTGCGCTGGAAGCTTATTTTCAGAATTGGAAGCCAACGAAAAAGGCCCCTCCTTTGCCTGCGATGTATGACGCAGAGGACGGGCCTTGTGAGGTAATTGCTTCGTTCAAAGAGCCTGGTTAGGTACCGAAATATCAGATGCCGAAATATGCAGGCTCATTTCCTGGAGCCCATTTGATATTGCAGCCGATGCTAGGCCTTTGCGTTTCCGGTACGCTCTGCCCGGCGACGAGCTGATCGATAGCTGCACGCAGGTCTTTGCCGTTGACGGGCTTGTCGTTACCGGGGCGAGCATCGTCGAGCTGGCCGCGATAGGCGAGTTTAAGCTCGCTGTCGAATAGGAAAAAGTCGGGTGTGCAGGCGGCGGTGTAGCTTTTGGCGACTTCCTGCGTGGCATCGAAGGCGTAGGGGAAGTTGAAGTTTGCCCGTTTGGCCTGCTGGCGCATGTTATCGGGGTCGTCTTGTGGGTGAGTTTTGATGCTGTTAGCGCTAATCGCCAAAACGCCAATTTCCTGCGGGACGTAGTCTTGACCGATTTTACCTAGCTCGTCTTCTACATGCATGACAAAAGGGCAGTGCTGACAGATAAACATCACCAGCAGGCCTTTCTTGTTTTTGAAGTTCGTCAGGGTGACCGTTGTCCCTGAGACAACGTCTTCTAGGTTGAAGCTAGGGGCTACGGTGCCTAGCGGTAACATGGTGGATTCTGTTCTGACCATTGAATTAGCCTCCTGCACTCATGCCGGCCATGACTAGCACGGAAAGGAGCAGGCCTGGGCTAAGCAAGAGAATAAGAAGAAAGAAATCGTGGAGTTCCATAGAGCAGAGTTTTGTAAGGGCAGGTCTTTGTGTTGACACTGACTTCATCATGGCGAATTAATAGCGAGAATATATGGAATTTTCTTGAAAGATGCTAACGATTTTCTGAAAATTTACCTGTTGAACTTTTGAGATTTGGCGTATCCTTACATTGAATTTGATTGGTGGAAGCAAATTTCATGGCCAGCAGCTCAGGGCACAGACCGGGATTTAGACCAATGTTTGTAGAAAAATTTGGTTCTTTGTCAGCTCGTTTGCTGGCCAAAAAAGTATGGGTGGGTGCGGTTGCCATGGTGGTGATGGGGATTCTCCCTGCCCAAGCTGAAGCCTTGAAAGACTGGCAGTACGACGAGCAAACGCGATCGCTCACCCTCATCCTTCCTGACTCAGTCGTTCCCCTGATATCAGTCGTCGCCCCCGACCAGCTTGTGCTAGAACTGCCAAATACTCAGGTGGGCAACGTGATGGGCCAATCTATTCGCGATGGCCTGGTAGAAAGCATTGTATTGGAGCAAGCCACGCCGGAAACAGTCTGGGTCGTGATGGACTTTGCCGCAGGAACGGTGCTGGCTGCGTCTCAGAGTGCGACGCCACTGGCCGAAACCGCAAGTGGCGATCAGGAGTGGCAAGTTCGCCCCGCGCTCGTCGCTGCGAGCCGCCGCGCTACAAGTCTGTCTTCTGTCGCGAGTGCTAATATTCCCCCTGAGTCTGCGGCCAGTGTGCTCAGAACGCCTACGCCAGACATCGCTCAGTCGCCAGATTTTTCTGAACTGCCTGTGCTTGAGCCAGCGATGCCCATTGACGAGCCTGTTAGCGTTCCCCCTTTAAACGTGTCACCCGTCCCAGCTGTCAATACGAATTCATCTCCTGTCATTTCATCTCCTGTTACTTCATCTCCTGTTGTAGTGCCACCGCTAGAAGAGTCTGCCGCGAGCATTCCTTCTGTAACGTCGGAGCAATTGTCCGAACAGTCCTCCGAAGAGAATTTACCGGCAATTGAAGTTGAGGTCATTCCGTTAGAACCGCCGACTGTGGCAGAAGTTGAGCCAAGCGAACCTCCTTTCCTAGGTGAGTTTGAGAGCGATGCTCAGGCCGTCCCTGTGCAGCAGCTGCCAGAAGAGCCTGCTGTTACTGCGCAGCCTAGCCTAGACGAGAGAATTGCCAGCGGTACTGAATCTATCGAGTCGGTCGTGGTTGAACCGGCTGTAGAACCGGTCGCTGACGCTATTGAGCTAGAACCTATTCAGCCTAGTAACGTGAGCCGTTGGCCTGAGCCGATTCCGTTTGGCCAGCCATTGCCCAGATAGTTGTTTAAACAATTTTTGAGATAGCTAATTGGACAACTGTCTAGCTATCAATGAGACAAAAAATGGAGACAAAAAATGCTATGCCATGTGGACAGATGACGTCACAATGAAGAATAGTCAAGCATTTTTTAATCTTTAGGCTGTGTTGCCTAACTATCGTTTGTGAAAACCGCGTTCAAATTTCCAAAAGTTGCTTCTAACATCGCTTGGAGCACCCTATTTTCAGATGCGCTCACTGTTTTCTGGGGAGACTGGCTAGATTTGCGAGTACGCATTCCTCAGGTTGCGGCTTCTGGGCTAATCTCACCGCTGATCTATATTTTGGCTTTTGGGCTTGGGCTCGGCAGTTCGCTAGATCGTGTGAGTACACCGACTGCCGGAGATACTTACCTAGAGTTTATTTTGCCAGGGATGGTAGCGCTCTCCTCCATGGTGATTAGCTTTGGGGGCACTACGTTCTCTATTTGTGGCGAGCGGCTTTTTTCTAAGACTTTTGAGGAAATGTTGCTGTACCCAGTGCATCCACTGTCGATTCACCTTGGCAAGATGATGGCAGGCATTGTGCGCGGGCTAATGACAGCTTCGGCGGTGATTTTGGTGGCGGTTTTGTTCACCGGTAAGGTTTGGAGCTTCCTCAATCCTTTGTTTATTCTGCTAGTGATTTTGAACTGCGCCGTGTTTGCTGGGTTGGGTGTGATTGTGGGCCTCAACGTTAAATCGTTGGAAAGCGTGGGACTGTTCAATAATTTTTTGATTGTGCCGATGTCGTTTTTAGGCGGTACGTTTTTTGACCCGACGACGCTGCCGGTGGCGCTGAAGCCGATTGTGTTTGCGCTGCCGCTGACTTACACGACGATGGGGTTGAGAGCGATCGCATACAAGCCTTTAGAGTCATTTCCGTGGTACAGCATCCCAATCCTGCTAGCCTTTGCAATCGTGCTGTCCTTTTTTGGTGCATATCAGTTCTCTACTCAGCAAGACTAAGTATTGAACCCATTGCACACATCACTGAATTGCCGCCATTAGTGGCACCCAATTATTGACAGACTTCAGAATAGTGCGGTAACCGAGAACATTCGGATGGATGCCATCAGCGCAGAGGCGATCGCACACCCATTCATCTCCTTTCTCACTCCACTGCTCAAACAAGTCCAGATAAGGAATGTTCTGCGCTTCACATAGTCGACGCGTAATATTGCGATATTGCTGCTGCTCCGCGCGGCTGAAGTGCAAAATATTCGCAAAGGGCATGGCCGCTTCATTCACGGGAACCATGCCAACAAAATAAACCGGGCAGAGGCTTGTGGCCTTCTGTAAAAGCTGCTCGATCGTTTGCTCGAAACGGATAATATCGGTGACGGGGCGACCATTGGCACGACCAGCGCGGGCAGAGTCGTTGACGCCAAAAGATAAGACTAGGACGTCGGGTGTGCGGTGGCGGAGTTCGCCGCGATCGCAAAACTCACTCTCTAGCCGCTTGGCTACTTGCACAACCCCATCACCGCGCACGCCCAGATTGTACAAAATAGGCCCAGGCGTTTCCGGGTTCATCCATTGCAGCCGTAGACGATCCACCCAGCCACCACCTTCGCTATCGCCATAGCCGTACACCAAGCTATCGCCGATGGCGATTACTTTTTTGGGGTGTGTTGTAATATTTTCGCTGAGCGATTTCCGACCGTCGAGCGTCTGTGAAGCCTGATGCTTTGAGGACGGTACCTGAGAAGAAGATGGAAACGTCGCTGTCATATTTTCTATAAAGAGAGCTTGTTCAGAAATAGCATAGACCGAAGGAGCTTTGCAAATCTTTACAAAAGCTCCTTTGTGTAAGCGGTGTACTTTTCTTGGATAGCGTCAGCTATGGATTGCTAGCACATCGGCTATGCCAAATGCTGAGCGACCTTATCTGCCAAGGTATCGGTCCAGTGGTCGACTGTCTCAGGGTTGGCAGCTTCTACCATGACGCGGATGAGGGGCTCGGTACCAGAAGCGCGGACTAAGACGCGGCCTTGGTCACCCATGTCAGACTCTGCTCGTGCGATCGCAGTCTGCACCGCCTCGCAATTCTGCCAATCGCGACGAACAGCAGGGTCTTCTACACGTACATTCTTGAGCCTTTGTGGATAGGTTTCAAAGCTTTGCGCTACCAGATCAGGCAAAGAACATTCGGCCTGCTTGAGCAAATCTGCCAAGTGCAGCGCCGTCAAAATGCCGTCGCCTGTGAGGCTGTAGTGATGGCACAAAATATGACCAGACTGTTCGCCGCCTAGCATGGCGCCTTGGTTAACCATCTCGGCATGAACATGCTGGTCGCCGACGTTGGTCCGCACCAGTGTGCCGCCTTGGCTTTCCCAAGCTCGCTCAAAGCCTAAGTTGGCCATTACGGTAGATATAATCGTGTTGTTTGGCAGCTTGTTTGCCTGCTTGAGCGTTTGGCCCCAGAAGTACAGAATGTAGTCGCCGTCAATTACCCGTCCTTGAGCATCGACTGCCATTACCCGGTCAGCGTCGCCATCAAAGGCAAAGCCAATATCGGCTTCGAGTTCGGCGACAGCGGCTTTGAGCTTGCCGAGGTGGGTAGACCCGCACTCTACATTGATGCGATCGCCATCTGGCAATCCGTGCAAAATTACAACCTCTGCGCCCGTCGCTTCAAACACTTGCTTCGCTACGCGGGTGGCGGCGCCCCATGCCAAATCCAGCACAATGCGCATACCGCTCAAGTCAGGATGGGGCTGAAAAGGCTGATGTAAAAAGTCGACGTAGCGCTCAACCAAATCAGGCCGCTGGTAAGTGCGGCCCCACTGCATAGCCGCTGCTTCGTCGGTCGCCATCCCAGATTCCGGTAAGCCCTGACCTCGCAAAGCTGCTTCGATTTCCCTTTGAATGGTTCCAGAGAGCTTAGTGCCCTGGGAATTGAAAAATTTGATGCCGTTGTCAGCCGGTGGATTGTGGCTCGCCGAAATCATAATGCCGCCCGCATTCCCGGATGCTAGATGCGCGACAGCTGCGGTGGGACATAGGCCTAGGTTCCATACCTCCAGTCCAGCGGTCATGAGCCCTGCGCACAGACCCGAAGAAAGCATATCGCTAGATGTGCGCGAGTCTTGCCCGATAATAATAGGGCCGATTTCTCCATGACAGCGGAGGACTTGCCCAGCCCAAAAGCCAACTTGAGTGGCGAGCGGTGCGGTGAGGAGTGTGCCCGCTTCGCCCCGGATGCCGTCTGTGCCAAACAGGCGTGTATTGGGTAAGGACTCCAGTCGACATCGGCTAGCGGGGACAGGGCTACAGTCCGCTCTCATTTGGTGAGGTTGGCTTTTTGGGGTACTCGGTTGACTGCTAGGCCGGTCGCGCTTGCTCGGAGAACTCACCATATATCTACTCCCTACACTTTTTAAATAACTGTTGCTTTACATCATTTGTGTCTTAAGTGAGGAGGATATCACCTTAAACTTAAGAATTCTATGAAATGTGCCAATTCCCCGTGAAAATACTGACTGGTTTTTCCGTTGAAAGTTGCCGTAGATGCTTCTATCGCCTGTACCTGGGAGCTTCTATGACCGGACCTCGACATCAATGAAAATTGAATTGACAAATTCACTATGCCCACTTCATCTCAAAAGAATCATCCTGTGAGCGATCCCAAAAACGATTTCTGTCAGCCTTTTCAAAAGGGTATCGATGAATTTAATAGCGGCCAGTTTTACGCTTGCCACGACACATTAGAAGCGATCTGGATGGAGGTTGCCCAGGCTGAGAAGCCTTTTTATCAAGGGATTTTGCAGGTGGCAGTTGCGTTCTATCACTTGGGTAATCTCAACTGGCGCGGCGGGGCTATTTTGCTGGGTGAAGGTGTCAATCGCCTGCGACGGTTTGAGCCTACCTATGAAGGGGTGGATGTAGAGGCGCTCGTTGACCAGTCTTTTGAGTGGCTAGAGTGGGTACAGTCAGCAGGAGAAGAGGGGTTAGAAGCTTTGATGTCTGATACTGAGAAGGTGTGCCCTAAGATTCAGCAGCTCTAAGATTCAGCAGCTGTAAAAACTGCCGGCTCAAAACCAAGACGGCTAAAACAAAAAGGTATGATGTCGTTTGTTCTAAATGCTGACACCACGGCTTAAGGTGTAATAAGCCAACCAAAGAGGTTGATAATACTAACTTAAATGAGCCGTATCTCTTGGCTGGAGGTACTTGTTCAAGGACTGGCGGATTTCCAGTTCACAAATTGGTCAAATAGTCTCAATAGCTCAGCAAAAATCTTTTTAAGATAGTTGAGAAAGCGTTTGCATCTTGCCTTTTGACACCTGCTTTATTTCTGTAAATTTTCCTTTAAGAACTTATCTCTCGGCCTACAATGCTGCATCGGCGATCGCATAGTCCGTTCCTGAATTCTCGAAAGCTCCCAAAAAACGTCGCCTGGCGTTTCAATCAATCTTTTGTACGTCTCTTTAGTCGTAGTCTGCACGTTCGTCGATTTCGTTGGACGGTTGTAGGTTGTGCGTTGGCTCTATTGCTGCCCATGCTAATGCCAGCGATCGCGCCAGTATCTTTGACGTCTGCCGTCGCCCAATCTAGTGGAGGTGCAATTCAGCTCAAAGCCTCTCGGGTAGAGGCCAACTCCAATACGGGGGTTGTCACAGCAGTGGGCAATGTTCGCATCGATTATCCCAGTCGAGAGATTTTTGCAACAGCGGCTCAGGCGCAGTACTACAGCCGAGAGCAGCGAATCGTGCTGAGCGGTAATGTGGATGTTCTCCAAGAAGGCAATACGCTACGCGCCGAAACCGTGACATACCTGATTGAAGAAGGCCGGTTTGTGGCTACCCCAGGTGCCGACAGTCAGGTGGAGGCTGTGTACCTGCTGCCAGAAGATGCAAGCTCGGCTCCGACCACTGCGCCGGCTGAGTCAGTCGCGCCACCGCCGCTGTCGATTCCTACACCGCCAGACGAATTGCCTGCTGATTTAAGCTCTTTGAGTGTCGATTGACCGTTAGACCTTGAATGCTGAGAATTAATCGCTTACCTCGACCTGTGCAGTCCTATCATGACAACCTCCTTAATCAATTCTGAGCCTGCTGGGGCGTCCTCTGGAGTGCCGCCCTTAAAGCTGACGCTGGAAAATGTGCAAAAAACGTACGGTAAGCGTGCGGTTGTGAATGGGGTCAGTTTATCGGTGGATCAGGGCGAGATTGTTGGCTTGCTAGGGCCGAACGGAGCCGGTAAAACAACGACTTTTTATATGGCGACGGGGCTAGTTCAGCCCGATGGCGGTAAGGTATCGCTTAATAGTAGAGACCTTACGGGGTTACCCATGTATAAGCGGGCCAGGCTCGGGATTGGATATTTGGCGCAAGAGGCCAGTATTTTTCGCAATCTGAGTGTGCGTGACAACTTACGGCTAGTGATGGAGCAAACAGGCGTTCCTTTTCATGAGCGAGACGGTCGCTTGCATAAGCTGCTAAAAGAATTTCGATTGGAAAAGGTGGCCGATTCACTGGGTATTCAGGTGAGTGGGGGTGAGCGGCGGCGTACGGAGCTAGCGCGGGCACTGGCCGCAGGTGAGCGCGGGCCGAAGTTTTTGTTTTTGGATGAGCCGTTTGCTGGGGTAGACCCGATTGCGGTATCGGAGATTCAGACGATTGTGGCGGAACTGCGCGATCGCAATATGGGCGTCCTCATTACCGATCACAACGTCCGTGAAACCCTCGAAATCATCGATCGCGCTTACATTATGAGTGAGGGGCAAATTTTGGCCTCGGGTAATGCCGGTGATCTATCAGACAATCCGCTGGTGCGCCAATACTACTTAGGTGACGACTTTAAGCTATGACCTCTCCTACGTTTACCCAGCGCATCTCTAGTTGGATGCCTCGGGTGTCCATTATGGATCGCTACATCGCTCGTGAGCTAACGCTGCCGTTTCTATTTGGTGTGGGCGCGTTTTCTTCGATTGCGGTCTCTATCGGAGCTCTGTTCGAGCTTATTCGTAAGGTGGCTGAGGCAGGTTTACCGGCTTCTTTGGCCTTTGAAATCTTTTTGCTGAGCCTACCTACCTTTACAGTGCTGGCTTTCCCGATGTCGACGCTGCTGGCCACAATGATGACCTTCAGCCGATTTTCGAGTGACAGTGAGCTGATCGCAATGCGCGGCTGTGGTGTGAGCGTCAAACGCATTGTTGTGCCCGCTGTCGTGCTGAGCCTTCTGATTACGGGCCTGAGCTTTGCGGTGAATGAGGTCATTGCGCCAGCGAGTACAGAGCGAGCCGCACTACTGCTAGCGAAAGCGTTGGACAAAGAAAAGCCACCCTTTAAAGAAGGCAACATTACCTTTCAGCAGCAGGAAGACGACGAGCTAGTTCGGTTTTTCCATGCCGAAAACTTCGACGGTACGGTGATGAGAGGCATCACCGTTGTAGATTTTTCCCAAGACGATAGCGAGGATGGCCTCAAGCAAATTGTGAGTGCAGACGAGGCCGAGTGGGACTTTCAGCGCAACCTTTGGGAGTTTCGCAAGGGCACTATTTACGCCGTGTCGCCAAACGGTTCCTTTCGCCAAATTATCCGTTTCGATCAGCAGGACTTGCAGCTGCCAAGGACGCCGCTAGATCTGGCTAAGCGGCCTAAGAAAGAAGAGGAAATGAACATCGCCGAGACCCGAGAGTATATGAATATCTTGAGCCAAACCGGGGATGAGAGGGCAGTGCGCAAGCTGGCAGTGGCCATTCAGCGAAAGCTGGCGATTCCCTTTGCCTGCGTGGTGTTCGGCTTAGTGGGCTCGGCGGTAGGCGTGCGGCCTCAGCGAACAGGTAAGGCGACGAGCTTTGGCGTGAGTGTGGTGATTATTTTTGGTTATTACTTGCTGAGCTTTATCACCTCTGCAATGGGAGAAGCCGGTGTGGTCACGCCTTTTATTGCGGGCTGGCTACCGCTGTTTCTGGGCCTAGGCGCAGGTCTTTATCTGCTGGCTCAGGTTTCTCGCTAGCTCGTTGCCGCTGTAAGTAGCTTTTAGCTCTTTCTTTTGGCTTCGTGTAGTTGCTACTTACAGCGAGTCGCTTACAGGCGAGGCTCAATTTCCCAAGGTAGATAGCCCGCTCGAATGCATTGGTCTAGCGCGGTATCAACAGCAACCTCTGTAGCCTCAACAATATCCACGACGCAGGTGCCGTAGCGATTTGGGATCAAGCTGCTGCCGCAGTTTTCTAGCACTTTAGTCGAAGGGCCATCGAAAAAGGCTTCATGGATATTGACAGTGCAGTCGGCAACCTCGACAGGACGGCGCGAACGGGTGCAAACCGACAGTGCGTCTGCTGCCGCGATCCCCGTAAATTCGCTAACATCTACTACACAGACTCCGAGGTTTTCGGGATAGCGAGCGTTGGCACAAGCTGCGATCGCAGAGTCTTCCGAAATCCCAATCTCAGTCATGCCAGCGGCGCAGTCAAAATAATCGGGATTGGAATAATTTCGATTAGCCGATGCGGGCGACGCTAACACCGTTACCCCTAAGGACAATGCGCCAAAGAGAGCAGCCGCAGCCATTTTGGTCACACGAGTGGAGGGCAATTGCGCTGAGGTCAAACGAGCGGGTCTGCGAGTGAACAATCTATCAGGCGTCAAAAAAGGTTTCATTGGGAGCCTCAATGCTTATGTGCGCTCTGATCTAATCTACAGTGAAATAGTGAAGATGAACGATACGTCTATGTCGGCAAGAGAGGATTTGATATGCATCTGAGCGAAATTACGCACCCCAACCAGTTGCATGGTCTTCCCATCAGTCAGCTAGAGAAAATAGCTCAGCAGATTCGGGATAAACATTTACAGACCATCGCGGCCAGTGGTGGTCATCTAGGACCAGGGCTTGGGGTCGTAGAACTCACGCTAGGGCTGTATCAAACCCTTGATCTCGATCACGACAAAGTAGTGTGGGACGTCGGTCACCAGGCCTATCCCCACAAGCTTCTGACCGGTCGCTACAAAGATTTCCACACCCTGCGTCAGCAAAATGGAATTGCGGGTTATCTCAAGCGAACTGAAAGCCGGTTCGACCATTTTGGTGCTGGGCATGCGTCTACTAGTATTTCTGCGGCTTTGGGAATGGCGATCGCCCGAGATCTCAAAGGCGAAAACTTTAAAGTGGCTGCCATCATCGGCGACGGTGCCCTGACAGGCGGTATGGCCCTAGAAGCGATCAACCACGCAGGCCACCTGCCCAAAACCAACTTAGTGGTGGTGCTAAACGACAACGAAATGTCGATTTCGCCCAATGTCGGTGCGATTCCGCGCTACCTCAACAAAATGCGTCTCAGCCCGCCGATGCAGTTTCTCACCGACAACCTCGAAGAGCAGTTCAAACAGCAACCCTTCAGCGAAGCGGTCACCCCAGAGCTAAGTCGCTTCAAAGAAGGCATGAAGCGACTAGCGGTTTCAAAAGTAGGTGCCGTTTTCGAAGAGCTGGGCTTTACCTATATGGGTCCAGTAGATGGTCACAACCTCACCGAACTGATCAGTGCGTTTAAAGAAGCGCACAACCACGGCGGTCCGGTATTGGTACACGTCGCGACTGTGAAAGGTAAGGGCTATGAAATTGCTGAGAAAGACCAGGTGGGCTACCACGCCCAGTCTCCATTCGATCTGGAAACAGGCCAAAAAATTCCGGCCAACAAGCCCAAGCCACCGGGCTATTCCAAAGTCTTTGCGGAAACGCTCATTACTCTGGCTGAAAAGGATTCAACCATTGTCGGCATTACCGCTGCGATGGCCACTGGAACCCGGCTAGACCTCCTCCAGGCAAAGCTGCCAAAGCAGTATATCGATGTCGGTATTGCTGAGCAGCACGCGGTTACCCTGGCTGCTGGCCTCGCCTGTGAAGGCATGAAGCCAGTGCCCGTGATTTATTCCACTTTCTTACAAAGAGGATTCGATCAAATTGTGCACGACATCTGCATTCAAAAATTGCCCGTCTTCCTCGCGCTCGACCGCGCTGGCATCGTCGGTGTAGATGGCCCTACTCACCAAGGGCTGTACGACATTGCGTATCTGCGCTGTATTCCTAATTTGGTGCTCATGGCACCTAAGGACGAAGCCGAGCTACAGCGAATGGTGGTCACAGGAATCGAGTACGACGGGCCGATTGCGGTGCGGTTCCCTCGGGGAAATGGCTACGGTGTGCCGCTGATGGAATCCGGCTGGGAAACCTTACCGATTGGTAAAGGTGAAATCCTGCGTCAGGGCGACGATGTCCTTTTGATTGGCTACGGCTCTATGGTTTACCCAGCAATGCAAACGGCTGAGATTTTGGGCGAACACGGTGTGGAGGCTACGGTCATCAATGCGCGCTTTGCCAAGCCGCTAGACACCGATTTGATGCTGCCTATCATTGAGAAAATGGGCCGGGTTGTCACAATGGAAGATGGCTGCCTGATGGGCGGTTTTGGCTCTGCACTGGCCGAAGAACTCTTTGACCGTAAGCTTACGCCCGACTTGCTTCGTCTGGGCGTGCCCGACCAGCTGGTCGACCATGCCTCGCCCGATCAGTCTAGAGCTGAGCTAGGCCTGATGCCAGCACAGATGGCTGAGCGTATTTTGAAGCAGTTTGAGCTAGGTGAAGCCTATCGTGAGCTAGCGGAGCGGATTTAGGCAGGAAGTAAAAGGAAGGCAAGGAAGTAAAAGGAGCAGGAGAGTGTCATCGACGACTCTGTTGCTCCTCTCTATTTTTACCTGTGGGCTCAGCTCGATATCTGCTGCGAAGGTGTTTTGCTCGCTGGCCTTGAGGATTTGACAGGGTGTTTGACCGTAGGTTTTGTAGTAAGCGGCCGGTTCTGACTGGCTGAACGGGAGGCGCTGGTTACGGGCATTGAGTCCAGCTTGAGAGCGGCCAGTTTCAGTGAGCTGCGTTTCCACTGGTGGCTGAGCTGTTGAAGAATGTTCGCGAGGGTATGACCGAGTGAGTCGTTGTGGGTGTTGCCTTTAGCAAAATCGATGAGGATGCAGCCGGTGCCAATGAGGAGTCCAGCTGCGCCGATGGCAAAGAGGAAGAGCGCGGCGGAGATGAGGCTATCGAAGTTGAGAAGTGATCGCAGTGCTAAGGCAAACAGGCTAACGCTAAAAACTAGCAGCGTGGTATTTAGCATTAGCATGCCGATTCGGCTCCACTGATACTGTTCGCTGAGCTGTTGCCGGCGGTCGCGCAATTGCTTGAGTTCAGATTGCTGTAATTCAGACGGGTGACTGCTTGTAATTGGGTTAGTAAGCTGTTCTGGAAGGGCGGAAGATGCTGAAGGATGAGCGAGTTTGCGGTAGTGCGATCTTCCTTCGTAAGGGCGTTGCCATCGCGTTTTATGCAGCTGTTGTAGCAACGCATTTTGTCGTAGCCAGGCGCCCCCTAGTAAAAGAGACGATAGCAATGTCATCAACACAGAATTCAAAAGCAGCAGAATGAGTTGGTTAGTCTGTTCGATACTCATAGCAGGAATACGCTCAGCACAAATACGCTCAGCACAAAAAGAATAGTTCAAATGTACTAAAAATATTCAATAAGCACAAGGGCATGCTTGCTGAGCATTGGTAGCGTAGCTGCAAATGTTATTCCCGAAGCAGCTCAGCGCCTTGCTAGGCAGCTCACGGCCACAGCATTTTGATACAGTGATTGAGTAAAGCCGCTCTCTACTGGTTGTGGTCTGCCCATGCCTCTCAAATCCAAGCAATCGCGCATCGTTCTGTTTTTTGTCTTTGGTTTGGGGCTGGCGCTACTAATGGCTGGGCTGAAGGCTGCGATCGCCTGGGCAGCTCATACTTACCTATATTCTGTCCCTTGGTTGGGCGGATTTCTGCGCAGCATTGAGCTGCTAGAACTTTCTAACTTGTTCGTTTTCGCTGTCCTCGGCGTAGGCGTAGGCGCGGCTACAGTTTGGCTCCCTCGTCGATGGAACCACCGCATCAAGCTCGCTTTTCTACTGGCGCTCAGTCCTTTTGTTTTTAGCGCTAGCTACATGATGCAACAAAGCCTATGGGTCAAAGACGTCGCCGAGCAAGGCAATATCTCTTACCGTGAAGCGCAAAGCGTTACGAATACCTACCTGAAACGAGAAGTAGGCAAGGGTGGCTTTTTTGGCTTTTTTCCTTTTAGCACTCAGCTTGCAGAGCTGCCGACTCGCCTCGAAAGCCTCACGGCTGAGCAGTCGGTCAATCCGAACGAGCTTTTGAGTCAGGAACTCTCTAGTTACGACGATCCTCGCGCCGATATGGCCGCTTATGTTTTTGAACGGGTTGGCTGGTTGATTCGCTTCATGTACATGACGATTGCCGCCCTGACCGGGCTGATCTATTACTTCAAAGGACATTCGTGGGCCGCCAATAGAACACCTGCGAAAGCTGCGGCGGCGACGCCTGGATCGACCCCCCAACCTGCCCGCTCAGCCCCTCGCAAAAAGTCTTCTGGTGCGTCCCAGGGGTCTGCTAGCCAGCGACCCAAGCCCTCTGGCAAGTCATCTTCTAGAAATTCATCTTCTGGTAGGCCATCTTCTGGCAAACCATCTTCTATCAAGGCATCTAGCAATCTTTCTAATAGTTCATCGAGCACGCCGTCTGGTACTTTCCCCAGCAAACCTATCAGCAAGCCTTACATCAATTCTCCATCAAATATGCCACTGGGTGGCCCTTTGCCAAAGCCTTCTAGCCCACCACCGCCCTCTGAGTCTGCTGGCAGTGAGCCACAAGAGTGACGCTCGGACACTCTCCATAGTCGCTATCTATTCGGGCATACTTGGAAGGAGCTTGGGCACAGCATGTCGACTTTGAGTGCCTTGGTTTTAGCCGGTGGATATAGCCGCCGAATGGGCATAGACAAAGCCCTTTTGCCGCTGCCTAACCGTCAGCCACTGCTGCTGAATACTGTGCAAATAGCGCAGCAAGTAGCGACAGAGGTCGCTGTCGTAACGCCGTGGCCCTCTCGCTACCGCACCCTGTTAGCACCTACAAATGCTCTGCTAATTCAGGAGCCTTCTTTGCCGCATCCGCCAAATAATGTTTTAGATACTGCTTATTCAGATACTGCTCATAGGGATAAACCTTCTGCCGGACCTTTGAGCGGTTTTGCCTACGGGTGGCAGCACATTAGTACAGAGTGGTGTTTGTTGCTAGCGTGCGATTTACCTTATCTCGACGCTGACGCATTGGCTCAGTGGTGGAACTGGATTGAGCTACTGCCAGAATTGGATTCGCCGATGGCCTCGTTGGTGGCGCGACGCCGAGGGTGGCAACCTTTATGTGGGTTTTACCACCGCAGATGCTTGCCCAGTTTGAATCGCTATCTTGCGACCGCTCAGCGAGGCTTTCAGCCCTGGTTGCAGCAAGTTTCTGTTGCTCGCTACGACAATATCTCTACTCAAATGTTTTTCAATTGCAATACGCCTGTTGAGTGGAGTGCGGTGATCGGTGAATAAACTGCCAGTGCTAATGTCTTAGCGTTTGTTCTAGCGCCTTTGTCAACACATCTTTCCAATTGAGTCTATTTGCAAAGCGACTGTTGCAAAATGTATGCTAAGCACCTTTATTTTCGCTCTGTGATGACAAAAACAAGCTGGGGGATCACCGATGAAAATGGCTAAAGCCTTGAACCAGAGGCCTTTTGTCAAATATTAAGGTGTGTAATGTTTTTCTCAGACTTTTTTGTTCGAGTGCCCTAGCTCCCCTATGATTAGGAGATATTATTGCAGCTGTTTACAAAAGTCTGGAGATTCAAGCGTGGCTCTTCCGTTGTTGAATTACACTCCCAAAAGCCAGAACCAAAGGGTAGAGGGTTGCACCGTTCAGGGTGACGACCGGCCCATAATTTATAGTGCTGAGGCCCTCCTTGAGTACAGCGAAATGACGGAGCTGATTAACGCAGCCTATCGTCAGTTCTTTTTCTATGCTTTCACTGCCGATCGGGAAACTTTCCTAGAGTCCCAGCTTCGCAGCAGCCAAATCACCGTGCGTGACTTTGTGCGAGGCCTTTTGCTTTCCGATACATTTTTGCGTAACTACTACGCCAAGAACAGTAACTACCGCTTTGTAGAGCAGGTGATTCAGCGTGCTTTGGGCCGCGACCCTTACAAC